>NZ_LR134372.1:668620-1002930 GCF_900637395.1 Campylobacter upsaliensis
ACGGCACATAGTTCATTTTTAACGCCCATTTTTATGCCAGTTGGCACAGCAGCAGCGGTAAAAAGCCTCGATGCTTATGATATGAGCGAAATTTTAAAAGCAAAAATTATTTTAGCAAATACCTATCATCTTTATTTGCGTCCTAGCTCAAAAGTGATTAAAAATTTGGGTGGTTTGCATCATTTTACGCAATTTCCGTATAGTTTTTTGACAGATAGTGGTGGCTTTCAAGCCTTTTCTTTAAGTAAAAATTCAAAGCATTTTGAAGAAGGTATTAAATTTAAAAGTCATATTGATGGGAGTTTGCATCTTTTTACACCTCAATCTGTGCTTGAAACGCAGTATGATTTTAATAGCGATATTTGTATGGTTTTAGACGATTTGGTCGCTTTGCCTTCAAGTAGAGCTAGGGTGGAACTTTCTGTTGAAAGAACGATAAAATGGGCAAAAGAGGCTATTGATTATCACAAATTTAAGCAAAATGAGGGTGAGGGCTTAACTCAAAATGTTTTTGGCATTATCCAAGGAGGGACGGAATTTGACTTAAGGAAAAAATGTGCCTTAGAGCTTTGTGAGATGGACTTTGACGGACTTGCCATAGGAGGACTTAGTGTAGGTGAAGAAAATGCTTTAATGTATGAGGTAGTCGAAAATTTAACCCCCTTTATGGACGAAAATCGTCCTAGATATTTAATGGGTGTAGGGACTCCTGAAGATTTGGTGGAAAATGTCGAGCGTGGGGTGGATATGTTTGATTGTGTGATGCCGACAAGAAATGCTAGAAATGGCACTTTTTTTACAAGTTTTGGGAAATTTAATATTAAAAGGGCTGAATTTATAAATGATAATGAAAGCATCGACAAAACTTGCTCGTGTTATACTTGTCAAAATTATTCAAGGGCGTATTTAAATCATCTCTTTAGGGCTAAGGAATTGACTTTTTTTAGGCTTGCTAGCTTGCATAATTTGCATTATTATCTAAATTTAGTTCAGCAAATGCGAGAAGCCATAATGAAAAATCAATTTAGCGAATTTAAGAGAGAATTTTATGCAAAAAGAAGCTAAATTTAAGTAAATTTTTGTATAATCTCGTTTTTATTTGCGCTCTTAGCTCAGCTGGATAGAGCATTTGATTGCGGTTCAAAAGGTCAGAGGTTCGAATCCTCTAGAGCGCGCCACTCAAACATTTCCTATCGCATAAAGTTGGATAATGCCCACGACTCTTCCATTTTTACCCACAACAATTTCTTTAATTTTATGTTTTAACATTAATTGTTCAGCTTCTGTTGCCATAGCTTCTTGGTCGATGATTTTGGGATTATGACTCATAATTTCTTTAGCTTTAAAGTCAAATCTAGGTTTGGCATTTGCCTTAAGTGCGCGGCGTAAGTCTCCATCTGTAATGATTCCAACAAGCTTATCATTTTCTAAAACAATGCAAAGTCCTAGTTTTCCACTTGTCATCACATCGACAAGTTCATTAAATTCGGTTTGAGGATTTACGATAGGGAGTTTTTTGCTAACCATTAAATCCTTAACTTTAGTTAAAAGCTTTCGTCCCAAACTCCCACCCGGATGAAAAAGCGCAAAGTCATCAGGCTGAAATTTTCTAGCCTTCATTAAGGCTGCTGCTATGGCATCTCCCATTACTAAAGTGGCTGTTGTGGAGGACATAGGGGCGAGTTGTAGAGGGCAGGCTTCTTTTTTGATGGCTATATTGAGAAAAATTTCAGCTTGCTTGGCGAGGGTTGATTTGACATTGCCAGACATTGCGATGAGGGGAATTTGCCTTCTTTTTACTGCTGGGATAATTTTTAAAAGCTCTTCTGTTTCACCTGAATTTGAAATGGCGATTAAAACATCTTCGCTTGTTATCATTCCCAAATCCCCGTGTAAGGCTTCGCCCGGATGCATAAAAAAGCTTGGAGTTCCTGTGCTAGCTAGTGTGGCAGCGATTTTGGCACCTATATGCCCTGATTTACCCATACCGCTTATAATGCAACGCCCTTTTATATTTAAAATAAGCTTAATGGCTTTTGAGAAATTATGATCTAAATTTTCACTTAAATTTCTAATCGCCTCTGCTTCTATCTCAAAGACCTCTTTGGCTATTTTGAGCATTTCTTTCATCTTGCTTCCTTAGAGATTAACCACGACATTTGTGGCTATGGCTATTTGATAAAGAATTTGCGTTAGCATAGAAAAAATTTGCAAATTTTGACTATCAACTTTTGGAAGCACCAAAATGGAATCGCCCGCTTTTACATCTATACCAGAGCGATATTTTTCCGCCTTGCCATTTGTGCGTATTACAAGCACTTTTGAGGTATCTGCTCTATCGCTATATCCTCCAGCTAAATTAATATAATATCTTAAATCTTCTTTTTTACCATATACAAAGGCTCCGGGTAAAGAGACTTCACCTTGAACGATAACAAGATTATTTTTACTTGGGATATTAATGGTATCACCATCTTCTAAAATTAAAGATTTGTAGGAATTTGCATCTTCAATGATGATTTGTCCTTTAGGCTCAGCCTTTTTGGCTCTTTCTATAAATTCAAGTATAGTTTTAGCTTGTGTAGCACGGATAGCTGCTTGCTCGGAATTGACAGAAGAGCTAGTTAATGCTAAGGTCTCAAGCTCTTTAAGCTGGGCTGCGATGAGTTCTTTTTGTGTTCTAGCGACACTTTTTCTAAAGACTTGTAGGGCTTTCATATTTGACATTGAATTTGCCATAATTAACCTTGAGATATCTTCTAAAGTTGTCCCCTTTTTAACCACTAAAGTGCCTAAGCCATCGTGTTCTCCACGAATTTTAATGCTAATATTTGTGCTGATGTATTCCGGACGAAATTCGACTTCATCGCCTGTTTTTAGGCTTACTTTGGAAAAATGCGTTTTGTTAAAAGCTTTTACCTCAAGCTTATGCTCGTCTGCGTAGCTTCTTACCACAGCGTTTGTAACTATGGGTTTTGCTCCTGAAATTCTGGCTAAATCGCTTAGTGTTTTAATATCACTTCCTAGTTCAAATCTAAAGGGTTTTTGCACATCTCCACTTACAAAGGCATAGCTAGCGACATTTCCTACTAAGATGACATCTCCACTTCTAAAAGGAAAAAGCTCTAATTGTCCTTTAAGTAAGAAATTGTATAAATCTATATTTCTAATAATTTTATTATTTCTTAAAATTTGAATTTCTCTAAAGCTACCATAGTCTAAGTTGATCCCACCTGCCTTATCTAAATATTGTATGATGGAATCAGAGCTTAGACCCTGATAAAGACCTGGAGCATTTACGCTTCCTGTTACAAAAACGCTAACGTTTTGATAGGCGTTCATATCTGCATAAACGAAAACATTATTTTTATAAATTTTATTGACGGCTGATTTGATTATAGGCACTAAGGAGCTATTTTTCACTCCTAGCAAATTTACAGCTCCAACCTTAGGGATAAAAATGTTCCCTTGAGAATCGACTACCAAAATTTGTGCAAATTCCACAGCACCCCAAATTTTAAGGCTTATTTGATCTCCAACGGCTATTTTATAGTCTGGATTATAAACCCTTTGTGTGTAATTTTTAAAATTGCCATTAAAAAGGTGTGAGCCAAAAACAGGAACTTGCATAGGGTTTATATTTGAGGCGCTTACATTATTTTCATTTTGTCGTTGAGAATAAGCCGAACTTGCGTTACTATCATAAGTTGCACCCTCATTAACGCCTATAATTTGCGATACATCGACTGCGCCAAAAGCCAAAATAAAACTTGTCAATAATAAAGCTATTTTTTTCATTTTAATATCTATGCTCCTCTATAATCATTTTTACAAATTTAGTAATGCCAAAAATTAAAGATAAAATTAAAAAAGCTGTGAGTATGCCATAAAGTCTTTCTGGATACCTCGCACTTTCTGGTAAATTTGGGCTTTGCACGATGACGAGTTGTTTAATTTTTCTTGCGGCTTCTATCCTTGCACTTTCATAAGCCTTAAGTGCGGTTTCATAGGCTTGTTGAGCAAATTTTGCTTCTATGGTAAGGTTTTGAAATTTCGCAGCCATATCATTGAGTTTTTGGGTATTTGAATTGTTTGCTGAAATTTTTGCCATTTCGCGTTCTAATTGTTTTTTAATAGCTCCAATTTCAGCTTTTAACGCTACAACTTCAGGTGCACTATCATTCATATAGCTTTGTAAATTTAAAAGTGCAGCCTCTCTTTGAGCCAAATTTACTTCAATTTGCGCAATTAGCTTTGATTTACTTTCGGCTTGTTTGAGTGGGTCAAAAACCCCATATTTGTTTTGAAAAGCTATGAGAGCATTTTGTGCTTTTAGGTATCTTTCTTTGTAAGTATTAACTTCCTCTTCGGCAAAACGCATTTGCTCTCTTGCTGCTTTGTGAGAAATTTCATTGATAAATTTTTCACTTTCTTCGACTATACTTTGAGCGATGATTTGAGCGGATTTTGGGGTAAAGGCTTCAACTTCGACATTTAAAAGACCTGTTTTGTCATCGACTTTAAGTTTAACGCGACTTTTAAAGAATTTAAGATAGCTTTCGCTTGAGCTAGAATCAAAAATGCGGTAGGGTAAATCGACAAATTGTTCTTGATAAAGCTCCCTAAGCTTAATGCTTTCTTCTAGTTTTTTAAGCAAATCAAGAGAGTGGATATAGCCTCTTAGGTATTTCATATCTTCATTATTATTTGAAGTGGTGCTAAGTAAAGATAAGATCCCGCCAGCTTGAATACTTTCTCCGCTAGTGGAACGCACACTAAGACTAGTCGAGCTTACATAGCGATCTGCTGCGATAAAAACATAATAAATCACTACAAAAATCATCAAAAACCATACGATTTTAAATGAATCTAAAATGCTTAAATCCTTAATCTTGTCTATTAAAGTTTTACTTTTTTTCATAATTATGCTTTTCCTTGATATACAGCTATGCCCTCATCGACATCATCATAAACCGTAATTTTTCCATTTTTCATAAAAATAATTTTATCACACCATTCTTTAATTTCGGCTACATTGTGTGAAACCATAATGACCTTAGAGCGTGAAAGCCTCTCTTTGTAAAGCTTAATGCTTTTTTCTCTAAATTGAGGGTCGCCCACAGCCCCAGCCTCGTCTATTAAATAATAATCAAAGTCAAAAGCCATACTAAGTCCAAAGGTTATCCTTGCTCCCATACCAGCAGAATAGTTTTTCATCGGCTCATCAAAAAATTTACCAAGTTCAGCAAATTCTTCGACAAATTTAACTTTTTCTAGCAATTCTTCACCCTTATAGCCATAAACTCTAGCGACAAATTTGGCATTATCTCTTGCACTAAGTGAGCCTTGTATGCCACCGCTTAAGCCAAGGGGCCAGGAGAGCTTTTTGTTTGTGATAATTTTGCCTCTATCTGGAAGTTCCGCTCCGCTTAAAAGTTTCATTAGAGTTGATTTACCTGCACCATTTCCACCCATTAAGCCTATACTGCAATTTTCAGGGAATTCAAAACTAAAATTTTTAAAAACATAGTGTCTTCCGCCTGCAAAAAGTGGGTAAGATTTGGTTAAATTGATAAGCTTGATCATTGCTTTCTCGCTGCGGTTAAGGCTTGTCTATTATGATGATAGAAAAAAAGTCCCACAAGAAGTAAAAGCATAATGCAAACTATAGGATAAGTGTAGCTATAATCATCTTGTAAAGGGTAGGAATCAAAAAAATTATATTTTAAAAGCTCCATAATATGAAGCAAAGGATTATAATAAAAAAGGTCTAGCAAGGGCTTAGGCATAAGCCAAGTGGGGAAAATCACCCCAGAAGACCAATAAAAAACGATACTAAAATACATCAAAAGCGTTTTTAAAATTTCAAAAAAATGACTTAGTATCGCAAAGCAAAGTCCCAAAACAAAGCCAGAAAGCATCAATAAAAAAACGCAAAACATGACATTTAAAAAATACACAGGCAAAACATCAAAGCGTAAAAACCACCCCGCTATAAACAAAACGCAAAAGAAAATCACAAAATAAATGCAAAATTCAAGCATAGTCCTAGCGATAAAAACATGGATAGGCTTAACGGGCTTATAGGCAAAAAGTCCCAAATTTGCACTAATGCCGTTCATAAGCTGCGTTACTATACTTCTAAACATAAAATAAGGCACTATGCCAGAGATTAAAAACATAAAAATAGAAATTCCATCGGGCATAACTTGATGATGATATTCCCTAATAATCGTAACAATGGTCGTAATCACCAAAACTATACTCAAAGGCTCTCCTACGACCCAAATATAGCCTAAATAGCGATTCGCACCAAAGCGAGTTTTAAGCTCTCTAAAAAATAAAGCATAAATGACATTTAGCATTAAAACGCAATTCCTTATTTATAATAAAGCTCCAATTATAAAGAAAAAAATTTAACAAAAAGCTAAAGGCTTTTTTTATAAGATAAAAGCCTAAATAAAATAAAATTGATTAAGCCCAAATCACCACTTTTTTTATGAATTTCTATGATTTTAGCTCCTAGTTTGTAGGTGGGGGAGTTTTTGATTTTGATAAATTCTGGGTAGTCTTTGCAAAGAGATAAATAAAGATAATTTGAATTAATTTTTTCTTGATTGTTGAATTTTTTCTTGATAATTGTTAAAGTAAAAATAAGAAAAAAGCGCTCTTTAAAACTTTCACATTGCATAGCTATTTCGCCTATTTGATAGCTTAGATGCGATTTTATCACGCTTACAGCTGTTAAAGTGCTATCTTTATCGACCCAGCCTAGTCTAAAATTCTCTCTTTGTAAGAAAAAATCTCTATGAAGAATATAATTAATAGGGATAAGAAAAATTTTTTGTGGATTAAAAACATCTAAGATAAGTGGCAAGGGCTTAATATTACCAAACCATAATAAATCTCCCTCACAAAGTAATCTTCTATCATCGACAAGCATTCTTCCAAAGGTATTATGTGCGGCGAAAATGTGCTTTTTGGGTAAAGAGACGCTTTTTAAGGCTTCATCTTTTTGATAGGCGTTGATAAAGGAGCTTAAAATTAAAGGCGTGTGAAAGTATAAATCAGGTCTTGTAACCATAATATAATCATAAGAGATATTTTGCTCTTTTTCATATTCTAAGGCGAGTTTTTGAGACCTTTCTATGGAAAGGTGCATACCTCTATCTTGCATTAAGGTTTCAACAAGCATTTTTTTGGGCTTATAAATTTGCTTCACTTCGCAGATTACTTGCTCGGTAATTTTTACCCCGTCCATTTTTTTATTTTGTTCGTGCCAAGCAAAATTTGCCTTTTCAAAAGTATCCCAAGTGTGGATAAAAATGTCAATTTCCTCCCACATTACATCCTCTAAATTTGGTTTTAATACATTTTCCAAAAAGCTTTCATAAGTTTGCTTATAAGTTCTTAAATGTCCCATAAAACAGATTGCAAGTTTCATTTTACCTCTTAAATTCAAGTTTTTTTTCTAGCATTAGGGTATTATCCGTGAGCTTAGCCCAGCTAAGATTTAAGGCATAAATTTTAGCATTACTAAGTTTCGCAAAGGGAAATTTGGCATAATAAATGTCCTCTTGCTTCTTTGTCGCTTCTTTAAAGATAGCCTTAGCTTGTATGCCTTTTAAAAGGGCTATTTTGCTTTCTTTAGCGATATTTACGGCGATATTTGGATTTTTGGAGGCTAGTTTGATGTGCTTAGTTTCTTCGTATGAGGCGATGATAAGGGCTAAATTTTCCTCATCAAAAGCATAAAAAGCACTAGCACTATAAACACCCTCATCATCACACACCGACAAGGATAAAAGCTTATTTTTTTGTAAAAAATGTAAAATTTTTTCGTTCATTGAAAAATTATACTTAATTTTTTTAAAAAAATGCCGATATGCTTTATAAAATTTAAAGGAGCTAAAATGCAAATTGATGTGAGTAAAAATCAAAATTTCTCCCTTGACTACACAACTAAAAGTGGCAAAAAACTAAGCCTTGATATGTATGATAATCAAAGTATCAATTATAGTAAAGACGACAATTCTAAAAATTTGAGCTTAAAAAGAGAGTATGGATTTAGCTTTACTTTTGAGGGTTCTAAACTCACACAAAATGAACTTGACGAGATTAAAGACGCGATGAAGGAAGTTGAGCCTATGATACAAAATTTCCTAGCAAATTCTAAGGTTGGGGAGCTTAAGCCAAAAGATTTGATACAAAGTGCTATGCAAATGGCAAATGTCCTCCCAACTCCAAAAGATGAAAATCATCAAAACGCCATTATGAACGGCTTTACAAATAAGCTAGAAAATTTGCTTAATAAAAATCAAACTCCAAGCAAGGAGCAAAATGCAACCTTATTAGAAGATAGTAAAAAATTACTCGATGAGGTTTTAGAACAGATGAAAAAACAGCTTGAAAAAATGCAAGAAAAAGCACAAGAACAAAACGCTACACAAAAAGACTCAAATTTCGATTTTTACGCTTAAAATTTGTAAGGGGAGCCAATCCTCCTCCCTTATTTAATCGCTTAATTCATCTAATAAATAAATTAAATGTTGCCAAGAATGTCTTGTAGTATCGCTTAGTCCTATCTCACAGGTGCTTGAGCTTGAATAAAATCTTGTGATTTTTAAATTTGCAAAATAATTTTTCAAATCTTTAAGAGCGTTAGCGTTTAATTTAGGCTTTATAAAGCTCTTATCTCCAGCAAAGCCACAGCAATGCGTTTGACTATGCTCATAAACCTTGCCTTTCGTGCAAATTTGAGCTAGTTTTCTTAAGGACCCATCAAAACCGCATTTTTTAGCAGAGCATACAGCATAAAGCCCTATATCTTCGTTAAGTGGCTTAATATTTAGCTTATTTAGCATTTTTTTTCAATAAATTCACTCATATCGTAAATTTTTAGCCTTTTGTCTAATTTTGAAACTAGCTCCGCACTACACGCACTATGATCGCACACTAAAGGGATTTTGCCATTTTCACTCAAGCTTAAAAGCTCGTCTTTAAATGACTTTAAGGGATTAAGCTTGGGCGTTTTTATGGTGTAGTTTTTAAAGGCTTTTCCCGAGTGATATTTTCAGGATAAAGCACGCTAATATCAGCCTTTTTACAAAGACTTTCAAACACTTCTTGCAAAGCTCTTTTGTCCTTAGCCAAAGAAGAGGGCGCAAAGGCTCTATTTAAACAAGAGCTTAGATAAATCACGCTTTTTTCACTTTTAGGGTTTGAATTTAGAGCGTGATGATTTGCATTAGGCATAAAATAGGCACTATGGGGGTGTGAAATTTTTGATTAAGACCTAGGCTTAGTTTTTTCAGTGTTTGTTTGCCTAGGGTTTTTTGACCAAATTGAGCTAAATTTAAACCAAATTTTGCCATTTTGACACTTTTATCTAAATTTTTTTGCTAAGTAATTTGCTATGAAAAGCCCTTTAGCATTTTGATTATTATAAGCGGTGGCGATTTTCGCACTATCGATTTCTAAAGGGCAAAAAGAAGCACACATTGAGTAACTAGCACAGGTTTTTACTACGCCATATTCATAGCCTTTTTGAAGTTCGCTAAGCTCAAATTCCTCTTTTTTGCTTTTAGGCGTTTAATTTCTCTATGCACGGCGATTCTTTGGCGTGGAGTTAGGGTTAAATTTTTGCTGTGAATTTCTTTATCATCGTTGATAATAACGCCCGGATTAATTAAGCCTTTAGGGTCAAAAAGAGCTTTAATTTTTCTATGAAATTTGTAAGCTTTCTCTCCCCACTCTTGCTCGACAAAAGCTGCCATCATAGCTGTGCTCTGCCTTAATACTTCCTTTAAGAGAGATGACAAGATCGACTAAATCTTGCATAAATTTTTCAAAACTTAGCCTTTGTTTTTTATCATCTAAAAGAGGCGTGATGATAAAATGCACATTTCCACTTAAAGCGTGTCCAAAAATAATGCTCTCAAAGCCGTGTTTTGCAAAAAGTGTGGAGATATTTTCTATACCCTTTGCAAAATAATCCATCTCAAAACACACATCTTCAGTGATGATAACGCTACCTTTAGGGCGTTTAGACGCAGAGATAGGGAGTAAGCCTTTACGAATTTTCCACCACTTTGCTTGGATAGTGCTATCAAGGCTAAATTTAGGTTCAAAAAGGCAAGGAGCGTCTTTTAGGGCATTTTTAATGAAAACGATATTATTTAAAAGTTCTTGCTCATTATCACTTTGAAGTTCAATTAAAAGAGCGCAATTTGGACTTTTTAAAGAGCTTGGCATATCGCAAAGTCCTTTTGTAAGATCCAAACAAGCCCAGTCCATAAGCTCCACATCAAAGACTTTATCCTCGTAATAAGAGAGAATTTTAACAGCCTTAGAAGCTAGATTTAAATTTTCATAAAAAAGCAAACTAGTAGCCTTAAAAGCATAATCCTCGCAAGTTTCATACTCCACCCTACTTACAAAGCCCAAAGTCCCCTCAGCCCCTATGAAAATATGATTTAAAATGTCTATTAAATCACTAAAATCACACAAAGAATTTAGCCCATAGCCTGTGGTATTTTTAATGGCAAATTTACGCTTAATTTCTTTAAGCAAAAAAGGATCTTGCATAAGCTCTTCTCTTAAAGCTAAAAGCCCATTTTAAGACTTTTGCGTGAGCTTTGAAATTCTTTTAGGCTTTCTTCTTTGCTCGTGTCAAGGATAAAGCCGTCATTTAAGATAATACGCACAGATTTTATGGTTTGATAGCTATTTTGCTTAACTCCACACTCACATCAAATGAAATGTCCGCTTGCTTTAATTTCTTTAAAATTATCCACACAAAGCACTAAACACTATCACTTAAAGCCTGTCCGCAAAGGCTTGTTCCGCTGCCTTTAAAGGTTAGGGGGATGTTTAATTTGTCGCTTAAACGATGATTTTTTGCACTTCTTCTTCGTTTTTAGGCTTTAAAACAAGCTTAGAGATATAGCGGTAGCAAGAGGCATCAAGCCCGTAAGCAAAGCGGTAAAGATAAGAGTCATAAAGTCTATCTTGTAAAAATTCTTGGCATCGTTTTTTGAAAAGCTTTAGCATAAATTTCCTTTCAATCGTTTAATGAATTGTACTTTTTAGCTATAATATAAAGATTAATTAAGATTTATTTTATAAGGAAAAAAATGCCAAATTTATATCTTCACTCACTAGGGTGTAATAAAAATTTAGTCGATAGTGAAATTATGCTAGGACGCCTTGAAAATTATACTTTGTGTGATGAGCCTAAAAGAGCTGATGTTTTGATTGTCAATACTTGCGGTTTTATAGAAAGTGCAAAAAAAGAGAGCATAGAAGCGATTTTGAATTTGCATAAAGAGCGTAAGAAAAATTCCTTGCTTGTCGTTACGGGCTGTTTGATGCAACGCTACAAAGAAGAGCTTATGAAGGCTTTGCCTGAGGTAGATTTATTTACAGGGGTTGGCGATTTTGAAAAGATCGATACGCTCATTTTAAAAAAACAAAATTTATTTTCAAACTCGACTTATTTGCAAGAAGAGGGGGTTAAAAGAGTTATTACAGGCTCAAATTCACACGCTTTTATAAAGATTAGCGAGGGTTGTAATCAAAGCTGTGCCTTTTGTGCTATACCGCATTTTAAGGGACGCCTCAAATCGCGTGAAATTTCAAGTATCATAAAAGAGCTTGAAAGCCTTATATCTAGGGGCTATAAGGACTTTTCTTTCATCGCGCAGGATAGCTCGTCTTATCTTTTTGATAAGGGACAAAAAGACGGGCTTTTGCGTTTAATTGAGGAAGTAGAAAAATTAAAGGGCATAAGAGCAGCGCGCATTTTATACCTTTACCCTAGCACCTTAAGCGAAGAAGTGGTGCGTAAGATCATCGCTTCTAAGGTCTTTGTGAATTATTTTGATATGCCTTTGCAACACATTAGCGACAAAATGCTAAAAGTGATGAAAAGAGGCAGTAAAAAGGAGCAAATTTTAAAGCTTTTAAAGATGATGAGGGGGGCTAAGGATAGCTTTTTACGCACAGGTTTTATCGTGGGGCATCCGGGGGAGAGTGAAGAGGATTTTAGGGAGCTTTGTGAATTTGTGGAGGGCTTTGACTTTGATAGAATTAGCGTATTTGGCTATTCTAAAGAAGAAGATACTCTAGCCTTTGAAATGGAACAAGTGCCTAAAAAAGTCATCAATGCCCGTCTTAAAATTTTAGAAAAAATTGTCGCAAAAAGCCTTGAAAAAAGCTTTAAAAAAGAAGTCGGTCAAAAACGCTTAATCGTTTGTGAGGGTGAAAGTAGTGAGGGGGAATTTTTTATCGCTGGGAAAGATTTGCGTTGGGATAGGGAGATTGATGGCGAAATTCTTATTAATGAAAGCCAATGTGGTATTTTGGAAAGAGGTCAAATTTATGAATGTGAGATTACACAAGCACTTGATGTAAAACTCATAGCTAAGGCTTTAAAACTTGCCTAAATTAAGCTTTTTGGAGCATTTAAGAGAGCGTAAAAATTTACTTGCTTTTAGTTATGGTAGTGATAGCACGGCTTTATTTTATTTGCTTGAGCGTGAAAATATCATTTTTGATATGGCTTTGATTAATTATAAGACTAGGCAAAATAGCGATTTGGAGGAAGAAGAGGCACGCCTTTTAGCAAAACGATTTCATAAACAAATTTTCATACAAACAGCACCTCGATTTAAAGGAAATTTTGAAAAAAATGCTAGGGATTTTCGTTATGCTTTTTTTGAAAAAATTTGCATTGAAGAAGGTTATGAAAATTTGATCTTAGCACATCAGCTTAATGACTTGTTTGAGTGGTTTTTAATGCAGCTTAGTAAGGGTGCTGGAGCAATGGAGCTTTTAGGTATGAGTGCTTTTGAAAAGAGGGAAAACTACACACTTATAAGACCCTTGCTAAATGTAACTAAGGAGCAAATTTTAGCCTTTTTAAGAGAAAATAAACTCAAATATTTTGATGATGAGAGCAATAAAGACTTAAAATTTAAAAGAAATTTCATAAGAGAGCATTTTAGTGATGAATTTTTGAGACATTTTAGCAAGGGTGTGCAAAAAAGCTTTAGTTTTTTAAGGGAAGATTTAAAGATTTTAGGAGAAATTGAAGAGTTTGAGGGGATTTTAATCTGTGCTAAAAATGCAAGTTTGATCGCTAAGGCGTGTAAAAAACTAGGCATTGTGATGAGTGAAAAACAAAGAAGAGAAAGTCTTAGGGGAGATTGTGTGATAAGTGCGAGAGTTGGTGTAGTATATATGGAAAATAGGGCTTTTGTGTTTCATTATGAGTCTTGCGAGAAGCTACCTAAAAGCTTTAAGGAAAGATGTAGAAAGCTGCAAATTCCCAAGCTTTTACGCGCTTTTTGTTTTAACCATCAAGTAGAACTTGAAAAATTATCAAGCTTTGGACTTAAAAAATAAATTTTTTGATAGCTTAGGTGGATTAAAAAAATCACGAAAAACAACTGCAAAACAAGCCCAGCAAGAGGAAAAGAAGCCAAAAGGTAAAAAATGAGCGTGTGAAATTTAAATTCAAAAGGCGTGAATTTTTGCTCTTTGAATTTCTTTTTATCTAAAACGGCACTTAAAACCTCTAAAATAAGGGCATTATGAAAAAGATAATAAAAGGCTAGAAAAAAGGCTACTAAATTCACAAAAGGGATAAAAAATAAAATTAAAGCCAAGAAAAAAAGTGGGATAAATTTCAATAAAATTTTAAACAATTCTAGCAATAAAGCCACATCTCCCATCTTCTCTTTAGGCTCGTGGTGATAATATTTAGCGTTGATTTTAGCAGCAATTTTGGGTGTAAAAAAAGAAAGGATAAAAAGCGAAATAGCACTAGAAGTAAAAATCACAAAAAAACCCACAATTAAAAAATTGAAACTATTGATGATAAAACTCACAAAAGCAAAAGAATAAAGCCAAGCAAAAAAGCCCTCACTTTCTGGAGTAAAAAATGCGTCAAGGTAAGCCTTTATACTCGTAAAAGAATAATAACCCACAATCATCATAAAAGAAAAGCCTATCAAAGTGGAGAGTAGGGCGTATTTAAAAAATTCAAAACGCGTATAGTCTTTAAAACTTAGCCAAAAAATATTCATTAAAGTGCCTCATAACGCTTTTTAAGCTCTTTGTAAATGGCTTCATAGCTTAAGGTTTGGTTTAAAATTTCGTTTAAAATTTCATTATCTTCTTTATCGTTCCATAGTTTTTTATAAAGTCCCTCTTTGTAGCCGTGTGCTTGTCTAAAAGCGTTTAGGACATTTTTTCCAATGTAGATTTTATAAAGATTTTCTAAATTTAGCCCACACTTAGCACAAAGGATAAAAAATGCCGATAAAAGCTCACCTATATCAAAGCCAAAGCCGCTACATTTATGGATAATTAGCTCAATATCACTAATAATTGCATACATATCCTCATCACTCGGCGTTCCCTTTTCTTTTATGAAATCCTTAAAAGCACTTACAGAGCTAAGTTCCATAGCGATGAAGGAAAGCTCCTTTTTGCCCTTTTCTTCAAGCAAAAGACTTAGGATAAAATGCCAAATATCCACAAGTTCTATGCGGACATTATCCCAATTTGTTGGATTTTTAATGCTTTTCCAATGCTTCCACGCAAAAGAGTCGATTAGCTCGGCACACTCCATATAAATGCACCGCCTCCAACTTATGAGCTTACCCTCTTTAGTATAGCCATTTTCCCAGCCTTTTCCGTTTGTTTCGTCGTTTAATTTTTGTTGAAGTTTAAGCATATTTTCTAGTAAATCGGTATTTTTCATCATCTATCCTTAAGTGATAATTTCAATTTTTTCATTTAAATTTAAAATCCCCTTTTTAATCTCATCATTATAAATCCCCGCATTTAATATAAGCAAAACATCGCTTTTATCTTTTAAAATTTCAGGCGAGAAAACTTTAAATTGAGTTCCATAAAGTCTTTTGCCCCACTTGGCAGGGTCATTATCTAAAATCCCCTTTATTTTAGCACTACAAAGCCCATTATAAAGCAAAAATTGTGAAAAAAGATGCGCTCCAAAAAGATAAATTTCTTTTGTGCTTTCATTAAGAAGTTTGTTTAAAGTATCAATTTTTTCTTTATAAAAGCTCATCATATCTTCAAATAACGCCTTATTTTTAGAAAATTCGTTTTCTAAAATCACCTTGTCAGTTTTTATATTTTTGTCAATTTTAAGCGCATAAAAAATGCTATGCTCCCCAAAATAATGCTTTTTAAGGATTTTAAAGCCATTTTTAGCACTTAAAAATTCCAAAATTTTTTCGCTTAAAAAAAGCGTATGTTCAAAGCAAAGGCAATTAACAAATTTATTTTCTAGCCATTTTTGCATATTGGGGAGACTAAAGACCATTACCCCCCCCCCCCCCCCCAGCATTTGAGCACACTCGTTTAGGAATTTGTTTGGCTCATAAATGTGTTCAAAAGTATGAGAGTGCGCTATAAGGTCAAATTTTTTACCCTCCAAAGCCTTCTTTTCAAAAAAACCATCGATATAATTAATCCTTTCATCTTTAGCGCTTGAATTTGGTTCTATGATGGTATATTTTAAGCCCTCATCAAGCTTTAGGCACTCTTTTGCAAGTTTGCCGTGTCCTCCGCCTATTTCAAGCACGGATTTAGGCTTAAAGCTCATAAGAAAATTTGCAAATTCTTCGTGATGTTTTTGCCATAACGCTCCAACTGCACCAGCTCCGTGTCCGTTTTGATAAAGTAAATCAAGAGGGATAAGCTTTAAAAGCTCTATGCTTCCACTTTCAAAAATTCCAAATTCACAACGCGCGATAATGTCCTCCTCCTCTTTTTCGTTCGTGCAGCCACAAAAAAGTGGGAAATCATAGCTTGCAAGCACTTCGCAATTTTTCTCGCCTGTTATGGCACTTTCTTTTCTTAAAATATAATCCATAAACGCTTTCCTTAAGTTATTATAATGGCGTAAATTTAAGCTTTTGTTTTTAACGATTGATTAATATTAATCTTTTACAATTGCGAAGTTAAGAGTTTATTTTTTTTTTTTTTTGTATAATCTCGTTTTTATTTTATTTATAAGGATAAGTGATGAAACAAGGCGATTTTACCGAGGTTGCGAAGCATTATATTAACAGACCTGCTTATAGTGCATTTTTGCTTGAAAAATTGATAAAGTGTATTAATGATACTAATAAGCCTTTAGAGGATTTAAATGTCGTAGAAGTAGGTGCTGGCACAGGTAAGCTAACTAAAATGTTAGCTGAGATTTTTAAGCTTAACATCACTGCTGTGGAGCCTAATGATAATATGCGTGAAGAGGGCATTAAATTCACGCAAAATTGTTCTAATATCTCTTGGAAAAAGGGTAGTGGCGAAGAAACGGGCGTAGAAAGTGGCGTGGCTGATTGGGTGATTATGGCAAGTTCTTTTCACTGGACTGATCCTAATAAATCTTTACCTGAATTTGCGCGTGTTTTACACGGGGGGGGGGGGGTGTCCCCGGCGCAGGTTATTTTACCGCCATTTGGAATCCACGCCATATAGCAGAGGGATCGCTTTTTGATGAGATTGAAAAGGAGATTAAGCATATTGTTCCAGAGCTTACTCGTGTGAGTTCTGGCACTCAAAATGTGAAAAAATGGGAAGAAATCCTCGTTTCAACAGGGGATTTTAAGGACTGCTTTTTTATGGAGTGCGACTATACGGAAACTTGGAGCAAAGAACGCTACCTTGGTGCGTGGCACTCGGTAAATGATATACAAGCCCAAGCGGGTGCTTCCAGATGGCAAGAAATTTTAGAGATGATAAGTCATAAAATTTCAAAGCTTGAAAGCATAGAGATACCTTATAAAATAAGAGCTTGGACTGCTAAAAAAGTTTAAGATTAGAGGAGAAAATTATGGAAAAATTAGTTGAGCAAGTATGGGATTATACTAAACACGCGAAGTTTTATTCTTATCGCCCAAATTATGCGCCAAAGAGCATTGATATGCTTGTTTGTCTAGCACACGGGGGGGGGGGGGTGTCCCCGGCAACTCTAGCTTAAAGGTCGCTGATATTGGTGCTGGGACAGGAAATTTAAGCATTATGTTACTTGAAAGAGGGTGTGAGGTCGTTTCAGTCGAGCCAAATGACGCGATGAGAGAGATAGGCATAGAAAGAACTCAGGGGCAAAATATCAAATGGGTGCGTGCCACAGGCATAGACTCTACACTTAAAAGCGATGATTTTGACTGGGTAACCTTTGGCTCAAGTTTTAATGTAATGGATAGAAATGAGGCTTTAGAAGAGGCACATCGTTTGCTTAAAAAGGGCGGTTATTTTTCTTGTATGTGGAATCATAGGGATTTAAACGATCCTATGCAAAAGATCGCTGAAGACACCATAATGGAATTTGTGCCAAATTATACAAGAGGCACGAGAAGAGAAGATCAACGCCCTATCATTGAGAGTCGTAAGGATTTGTTTGATAATATCATTTATTTGGAAGAGGATTTTTATTTCCACCAAAGTATAGAAAACTACATCAATGCTTGGAAAAGCGTGAAAAATCCTTACTGGGATTTAGAACAAGCCGAAGGTGTAGAGCTTTTTGAAAAAATTGCTTCTAAAATTCGTGAGCGTTTGCCACAAGAATTTGACATTAAATACACCACTCGTTGCTGGAGTGCTAAGAAAATTTAAAGGATAAAAATGGCTTTGAAATTTCAAACTAAGGCTAGAAATTTAGCTTCTTTGGAGGGGAGATTAAAATCTGCTAAAATTTTACCTATGGTGCTAACGACTTTGGAAGATTTAGAAAAGGATACGCCAAAAATCCTTCAAGCAATAAGAAATTTAAAAGCCACCAAACTCATCGTTCGCTCTTCTTCTAGGGCGGAGGATAGCACGAAAAATTCAAATGCCGGGGCTTTTTTAAGCCTTGCAAATATCCACGCACATAACGAAAAGGAACTTTTAAACGCTCTTTTTAATGTGGGGCATTCAATGCCCTCCAAAAAAGATGAAATTTTAATCCAACCCTGCCTTGAAAATATAGAACTTTGCGGTGTTGGTTTTAGCGTAGATAAGGATAATTTTTCGCCTTATTTTTGCTTACAATATGACAAAAGTGGCTCAAACTCCTCTATAACAGACGGCAGCGCACAAAATGCCCTGACTTATTTTCACTACCGAGAATCTTTGAAATTTAAAGACGAGGAAACTAAAAGGGCTATTAGCCTCATTAAGGAGCTTGAAGCACTTTTTGCGTGTCAATTTTTAGACATTGAATTTGCTTTTGCAAATTATAAGGGCAAAAGGGAGCTTTTTTGCCTACAAGTAAGACCTTTGGTGATGGAGGGAAAGCTTAATTTATTTCACTCTTTACCTAAAGAAGCTTTAGAGAGATTTTACAAACGCTTTTTATCTTTACAAGAGCCTCGCCCTAGAATTTTGGGAGAAAAGGCTATTTTTGGCGTGATGCCCGATTGGAATCCTGCTGAAATTATAGGACTGCGTCCAAAACGCCTTGCTTTTAGTCTTTATAAGCAAATTATTACGGATAATATTTGGGCGTATCAAAGAGATAATTATGGCTATAAGGATTTGCGCTCTCACCCGCTTATCCACTCATTTTTAGGAATTCCTTATGTCGATGTGAGGCTTTCTTTCAATTCTTTTGTGCCAAAAAGCTTAAATGAAAAATTGGCAAATAAGCTTATTAACTATTATCTTAATGAGCTTGATTTAAATCACGATTTACACGATAAGATAGAATTTAACATCGTTTTTTCCTGCTATGATTTTAACACCCCACATAAGCTTAAAAAGCTCTTAAAACACGGATTTAATGAAAATGAACTTAAACGCCTTGAATTTTCTCTTTTAGAGCTGACAAATAATATTATCAATCCAAAAGGACTTTATTTAAAAGACATACAAAAAGCTAAAAAACTTAATGATATTTATGCAAAACTTACAAACTCGAAGCTTTCTTTACTTGATAAAATTTACTGGCTTTTAGAAGAATGTAAGCGTTATGGCACTTTGCCTTTTGCAGGGGTGGCTAGGGCTGGATTTGTCGCGATGCAAATGCTTAATTCTTTAGTAGAGATAGGCTTTTTTACACAAAAGGAAAGGGCGGATTTTCTTAATTCTCTTCAAACTATAAGCAAAACCTTAAGCTTAGAAAGTGAGAGTTTAAATTCTAAAACAAAACCAGCATTTTTAAAGAAATTTGGACATTTAAGGGCTGGCACTTACAATATACTTTCTCCGCGTTATGATGAGAATTTTAATGCTTATTTTGAACTGAAACAAAACGAAAATAAAACGAAAACAAAAGAGAAAAAATTTAGCCTAAGTGCAAGCAAAAAGGCTAAATTTGAAAGTCTTTTAAATGAGCACGGATTAAGTGTTGGGACGGATGAGTTTTTTAGCTTTTTAAAAGAGGCGATTGAGGGGCGTGAAATGGTTAAATTTGACTTTACCAAACTTCTTTCCCAAGCCATTGTTTTTATAGGGGAGCTTGGGGAGTATTATGGTATAGATAAAGAAGATATGGCACATCTTGATGTATCAGCCGTGCTAAATCTTTACTCAAGCCTTTATTCTCAAAGCCCAAGAGAGCAATTTATAAGAGAGATTGAGCATAATAAAAAAGAATATGAATTAACCAAAAGCATCAAGCTTCCGTCTCTTTTAAGCGATGCGGAGCAAATTTTTTCCTTTTTTGCGGCAAAACTTTGCCCTAATTTCATTACGCAAAAAAGCGTTGTGGCAAATACAGCTAAGGAAAATGAGGAGGATTTGGAGGGTAAAATCGTGCTTATTTATGCGGCGGATCCGGGATATGATTATCTTTTTGCTAAAAAAATCGCAGGTTTTATCACTTGCTATGGTGGAGCAAATTCACATATGGCTATACGTGCTTCAGAGCTTGGACTTCCTGCTGTTATCGGTGTGGGTGAGGTTGAATTTGAAAAATATCTTAAAGCAAGCCGTCTTAAGATAGAGTGTGAAAGTGAGCAAATCTTTTGTTTATAGGAATTTCACAAAGACTGCTTTTAAATGAAAGCTATTATGAATTAAGAGAGGCTTTAGCGCTTGAGTGGGGCGAATTCTTTAGAAAAAATTTAAGCTCTTTTTTACCTCTACCTTTAAGCTATGAGGTCGATTTTAAACTTTATGCCCCACATTTAAAAGGCGTGATTTTAAGCGGAGGGAATGATTTAAACTCGCTTAATCCAAACGAGCTTTCTTTAAAAAGAGATGTGTATGAGGCGAAAATTATTTCTTATTGTTTTAAAAAAAACTTGCCGCTTTTAGGCATTTGTAGGGGAGCGCAAATGATAGCACAGCATTTTAATTCTACCTTAAAACCCTGTCAAAATCACATCGGCACACATCAAATCACAACTAAAAAAGGCGAATTTGAGGTCAATTCTTTTCATAATTTTTGCATTGAGAATTTGGGAGAAAATTTAAAAGCTTTAGCCTTTACAAAAGACCAAAGCATAGAGGCTTTTAGGCATAAGAAGAAGCATATTTATGGTATTATGTGGCACATTGAGCGTGAAAAGGGCTTAAATGAAAATGCTATTTTTAAAAAATGGCTTAAAGGAGTGAAATGAAAGCGTTAATTTTGGCAGCTGGCTTTGGCTCAAGGCTTATGCCCCTGACTGAATTTGTGCCTAAAACTATGGTGAAATATCAGGGCAAAACTTTGATAGAATATGAAATTACAGCACTTAAAGAGGCTGGAGTGAGTGAGATCGCTGTGATTGGTGGATATTTAGCACCTATTTTAAGGGAATTTGTGGCTAATCTTAGCGTTAATACTTTTTATGAAAATAAAAATTATGATAAAACAAATATGCTTATGACGCTTTTTTGTGCGAGAGATTTTATGCAAAAGTGTATTGATGAGAAGCAGGATTTAATCATCTCTTACGCGGATATAGTCTATTTTAAAGAAAGCGTTGCGAAGCTAATGGAAACTAAGGCGGAATTAGCCATAGTTGTGGATAAGGCTTGGCGAAAGCTTTGGGAAAAGCGTTTTGAAAATCCTCTAGAAGATGCCGAAACGCTTAAAATAAGAGATGGTAAGATCAAAGAGCTTGGAAAAAAGCCTTCAAGTTATGATGAGATTGAAGCACAATATATAGGGCTTTTTAAAATTTCTCATCATTTTTTACCCCAGCTTTTAGCCTTTTATGATGGTTTAGATAGGGCGGTTTTTTATGATGGTAAAGACTTTGAAAATATGTATATGACGAGTTTTTTACAAGCTTTAATCGATAAATTTGATAATGCTTTGGCGGTGGAGATTAATGGAGGGTGGTGTGAAATTGATTTTAAGAAAGATTTGGAGATAGAATTTGTAACCCTATAATTAAATTGCTAAATTTAATTTCAATAAAATTAATGTCATTTTATTCTGTATAATCTTTTCTTATCTCATTTTTTAAAGCTCTTATGATTTGTTTCATTTCAAATTTTCTAAAATGTTTGGAATCGTGATAACAAATCGTAAAGAAAAGATTAAATCTATTGCTGTAAATTTTGGAAAACTTAAAATATTCGTCTCTATTCTATAAATAAGCTTTGTTTTTTTAACTTGATCTTGTGTTGTCATTTTCAAAATGGAACCTTCATTTACAAAGTCAAAAGTTACTATTTTTACAAGCCATAATGTGTTCCATTTTATTTCGACTTGTTGATATTAATATAAGGAAAATTTATATTTTAATTAAGAAGATATAGAGATTGTTGTGGAGAGTGAAAAATTTATTTAATCTTTCAGCAAAGAAAAAATCCTACAAAAATACTTTGCCTCATCTTTAAAAAAACTAGAAAACTACACCCTAAATTTTTATAAATTAGGATGGCTTTTTGCTTTTTTAAGTTTTTTACCCTTAGTAGGAGATCTTTTTGCTTTAGGACTTGGCTTTGCTAAATATCCTCTTATAAAAACAGCCTTTTTTATCGCTTTGGGTAAATTGAGTCGTTATTTTTTCTTAATTTCCCTTAGCTCTTAAATGATGAAAGCTCTCAAAGGCTTACATTTATCTCAAATTTATAAAAAACACTGATAGAAAAAAATAAAGTATAAAGCAAATTAGAAATAATAAAACAAAGAAAAAGATTAAAAATTGTCATAAAAACATTATAACTTTAAAATATATGTTTTAGTTTGTTTTTCATAAAGCAGTTAATCTTAAATTCTTAACATCTTTATCCAAACCTCATGGTGGGCCTAACAAGACTTGAACTTGTGACCTCACCCTTATCAGGGGTGCACTCTAACCAGCTGAGCTATAGGCCCTTTATAATGGTGGAGAATAGCGGGATCGAACCGCTGACCTCCTGCGTGCAAAGCAGGCGCTCTCCCAGCTGAGCTAATTCCCCAAAATTAGCTTATCAATCTTTAAAATCTAAACAAGGACAATTGAATAAGTTAGCTTTGTGAGAAAGCTACTTTTATACTCTATCCTAATGAAAGGATAAAGTTGTACTCTAGAAAGGAGGTGATCCAACCGCAGGTTCTCCTACGGTTACCTTGTTACGACTTCACCCCAGTCGCTGATTCCACTGTGGGGGATAACTAGTTTAGTATTTCCACTTCGAGTGAAATCAACTCCCATGGTGTGACGGGCGGTGAGTACAAGACCCGGGAACGTATTCACCGCAACATGGCTGATTTGCGATTACTAGCGATTCCGGCTTCATGCTCTCGAGTTGCAGAGAACAATCCGAACTGGGACATATTTTATAGATTTGCTCCACCTCGCGGTATTGCGTCTCATTGTATATGCCATTGTAGCACGTGTGTCGCCCTAGGCGTAAGGGCCATGATGACTTGACGTCGTCCCCACCTTCCTCCTCCTTACGAAGGCAGTCTCCTTAGAGTGCTCGACCGAATCGTTAGCAACTAAGGACGAGGGTTGCGCTCGTTGCGGGACTTAACCCAACATCTCACGACACGAGCTGACGACAGCCGTGCAGCACCTGTCTCAACATTCTAGCAAGCTAGCACTTCCGTATCTCTACAGAATTTGTTGGATATCAAGCCTAGGTAAGGTTCTTCGCGTAGCTTCGAATTAAACCACATGCTCCACCGCTTGTGCGGGTCCCCGTCTATTCCTTTGAGTTTTAATCTTGCGACCGTACTCCCCAGGCGGTATGCTTAATGCGTTAGCTGCATTACTGAGATGACTAGCACCCCAACAACTAGCATACATCGTTTAGGGCGTGGACTACCAGGGTATCTAATCCTGTTTGCTCCCCACGCTTTCGCGCCTTAGCGTCAGTTGAGTTCCAGCAGATCGCCTTCGCAATGGGTATTCTTGGTGATATCTACGGATTTTACCCCTACACCACCAATTCCATCTGCCTCTCCCTCACTCTAGACTATCAGTTTCCCAAGCAGTTTAATGGTTAAGCCATTAGATTTCACAAGAGACTTGATAATCCGCCTACGCGCCCTTTACGCCCAGTGATTCCGAGTAACGCTTGCACCCTCCGTATTACCGCGGCTGCTGGCACGGAGTTAGCCGGTGCTTATTCCTTTGGTACCGTCAAAATTCTTCCCAAAGAAAAGGAGTTTACGCTCCGAAAAGTGTCATCCTCCACGCGGCGTTGCTGCGTCAGGGTTTCCCCCATTGCGCAATATTCCCTACTGCTGCCTCCCGTAGGAGTCTGGACCGTGTCTCAGTTCCAGTGTGACTGATCATCCTCTCAGACCAGTTAAGCGTCATAGCCTTGGTAAGCCTTTACCTTACCAACTAGCTGATACTATATAGTCTCATCCTACACCGAAAAACTTTCCCTATCTAACTTATGTTAGGTAGGAGTATGGGGTATTAGCACTCATTTCTAAGTGTTGTCCCCCAGTGTAGGGCAGATTAACTATACCTTACTCACCCGTGCGCCACTAATCCACTTCTAGCAAGCTAAAAGCTTCATCGTTCGACTTGCATGTATTAGGCACGCCGCCAGCGTTCACTCTGAGCCAGGATCAAACTCTCCATAGTTGTTTTATTAGGCTAAACCTAATAAGAAGTAATACTAAAGATAAGATTGCTAAAAGCAATCTATATAAGTTTCCTTAATATCTTTAGTGCTATGAAGTTTTAATCTAAAACTTTTAATGTTTATTTCACTTTATTTATAAAGTGTGGCTCAATCGTCACTTATTTAGATTTCAAAGATTGACTATAAGATTTGAATAACAATATCGATGTTAAAGAACAAGACTTTTTAGGTTTTTAATGAGGCTTAAAGCTGAGTTAAAAACAAAAAGAAATGAAATTATAGTAAAGAAAGCTTAAAATGGGATTAAATAAAGCATAAAAATAAGTTTATGGATGGATTAAGGCTTTGATCTAGGAGAGATTTTTGATGCTTGGGTTTGATCTGAAGAAGTTGAATCATTGTTCGAAGGCATTGATGATGAGTGGAGTTTGTGAGTTTATCGCTAAATTTTATAAAATTTTTCTCACTCCATTAGAGTCAGGTTCGCTTAAAAAGCCTATTTGACTTAATTGCTCTATGATAATTTCAGCTCTATTGAAACCGATTTTAAGTTCACTTTGTAAATATAGAGCATTAGTTTTGCCACCCTTTAAAATAGCCATTTTAGCCTCATCTAAAAGTTCATCTAAATTTCCTCTAAAACTAGTATTTTTAACGCTTGACGCATTTTTTAAAATGTCTGCTACCTCTACATCGCTTAGTTGATTTGGATCGACTACCATAATTTTTTCCTGCATTTTTAATCCTTTGCGTTAGAATGTAAAATTTCTCTTTGTCCTTTGGAATCAGGCTCACTTAAAATTCCCATTTGGCTCAATTGTTCTATGATATTGGCGGCTCTATTATAGCCTATTTTAAGACGGCGTTGCACATAAGAGATGCTCGTTTTGCCATCTTCTAAAATCACTCTTTTCGCCTCCTCAAAAAGCTCATCTTGTCCGCCTTCCATTTCGCCACTTATTGTTACTCCACTACTTCGCTCATCTTTTAAAAAGCTATCATCATATTCTGCAACTTGTTGTTCTTTTAGAAAATCCACAATTTTTTCAATTTCAAATTCGCTAGCAAAAGGTGCGTGCAAACGCACGATATTACTCGTTCCAGGAGGAGTAAAAAGGCAGTCTCCACGCCCTAATAAACTTTCAGCACCCATAGCATCAAGTATGACTTTTGAATCGATTTTTTGCCCTACCTTGTAAGAAATTCGGCTTGGTAAATTTGCTTTGATGAGTCCTGTAACTACATCAACGGAAGGGCGTTGAGTCGCCACGATGAGATGGATCCCACTTGCTCTTGCCATTTGTGCTAAACGCCCGATGTAAAATTCCACATCTTTACCTGCCGTCATCATCAAATCAGCCAATTCATCAATAATCACAACGATAAAAGGCAGTTCCTCCGCTTCACCGCTTAGTCTTACTTTTTCATTGTAATTTTCTATATTTTTGGTTTTTGCTTCAGCCATTAGGCGGTATCTACGCTCCATCTCTGCGACCATATTAGAAAGGGCATTGACAGCTTTTTTTGGGTCGGTAATAACAGGCGTTAAAAGATGAGGGATATCATTATAAATGCTAAATTCAAGCATTTTTGGGTCTATCATCATCAAACGCAAAGTTTTAGGACTATTTCGGTATAACAAGCTTAAAAGCATAGCATTTATCCCCACGCTTTTTCCACTTCCTGTTGTCCCTGCAATGAGAAGGTGGGGAAGTTTTTTAAGGTCGGTTACAAAGGCATTTCCCACTATATCCTTGCCGAGTGCTATGGTAAGTGGGCTTTTTGAGTTACGAAAAACTTCACTTTCTAAAATTTCTCTTAAATAAATGGTCTGCGTTTCTTCATTTGGCACTTCAATGCCGACTACATCTTTACCAGGAATAGGTGCTTGGATACGGATAGAGCGTGCCCTCAAAGCCATTGCTAAATCATCTTGTAAATTTAAAATTCGGCTTACTTTTACATCAGCACTAGGGCGAAATTCAAAGGTCGTTACCACAGGTCCTGTATAGGTGCTAATCACATCGCCTCCTATTTTAAAGCGGCGTAATTTCTCAAGCAGATCATAAATTTTTTTATCAATCTCGCTTTCGTCAATTTCTCGCTTTTTTTCATCAGGATTTGCAAGAAAATCAAGAGGAGGTAAAATGAAATCCTTTGGATTTTCAAAATTCCCCTGTTCTATCTCGGCTAAAAGAGCTTGATTTATAGCTATTTCTTTAGCTAAAACGCTTCTTTTTTGTGGCAAATTCTCTTCTGATACGATTTTAAAATCTTCTTTTAAAGGTTTTTTTGCCTCATCGTTAAGATAAAGTTTTTCATTTTTTTCCTCAACATCTTCAAGTTTAATGACGGAAGGCTTTGGTGGCATTATCGGGCTTTCAAGCTCTTCGACGACAAATTCTACATCTTGCCCTAAATTTTCTTTTAATTCTATGATTTCAAAATCGTCATTGCTTATTTGCGGTTGTGAATTTGCTAGAGGAGTGCTTTGAATTTCTGGCGTTTTTCTTAAAGAAGTTGTTTCTTCATTGAAGCTATATTTGCTATTTGTAGGAAGTGGGCTAAGATTTTTCAATTCTTCGTTTTCAAGTCTTTGAATTTGCTCTTGCACTTTTTTTTCTAAAATTTCATTTTGATTTTCTTTATATTCTTTTTCAAGTCTTGCTTTTTGCATTAAATTTTCTCTAGTTTCTAGCTCTTTAGTGAAAATTTTAGGCTTGGTTTCATTTTTTGGAGAAGTAATTGCTATATTTTTTCTTTTGTAGCTTGGCTCGTCTAAATTGTCCTTAATGTCAATTTGTTGAATATCCTCTGGCTTCTTAGGCTTTAAAAAACGCTCTGGTATCACTTCCATCTCCTCTTGTGGTATAAAGTTAAATTCCTCATCTAGCCCCATTACACTTTTGCTTGCTTTTTGTGCGAAAGAGCGTAATTCCTTAGAATTTTCATAAAGAAAACTTTGGGGATTGAGATTTTCAATTTCTATTTTTTCGTCTAAAATTTGCGTTTTAAGCTTGGCAAAATCGGCTTTTGCATTACTACTTGCTTTAAGATTATTTGTTTTTATCTCTTCTTCTATTGCAGGTTTTAAATTTTGCATTTTTGATGACGGGGTGTTTTCTTCTTTACTCTTTGTTTTTCTTTCTGCAAGCTCTTCTTTTTCGCTTTCCCCGCCAAAAATTTTCATTAAGATATTTTTGAAACTGCTTTCAAATTTAGCTAAACGCTCCCATTTAATTTCTATTTTAAACACTTCTTTGATGAAATTTGGAAAAAGTAGGCAAATAGAAAGAAGTAAAAATAAAAGTGCCACTATCCCACTTCCTATATGCCCAAAAAGCGTAGAAAATAAAGCATATAAAAGCTCTAAAATATAGCCATTATGCTTATCAAACACAGCAAATAAAAGCAAAGTGGCAAAAAAGGCAAAGCTTATGCCAAAAAGCTCCGTGCGTTTAAAAAGCTCTATTTTGTAAGATTTTTTAAAATATAAATAATTTAAAACAAAAAGGGCAAAAGGATAATAAATTCCAAATTCCCCAAATAAAAAGAAATTGAACTCATAAAGCCATACACCCATTTGAGGTGCTAACATACAAAGACAAAGATAAAAAATAATTAAAGATGAAAGGATAAAAATAGCTTCTTTTTTGATGTTAAATCCTTAAAATTTTATAAAAGAAGCTATTATAGCATTAAAGCTTTACATATAGTTTAACAAGCTTAGTTGTGATATGGTCGTGGTCGCTTTCATCGAGGCTTGATAGGCAAGTTGGGTTTGCATTAAATTCATTAAAGTTTCAGCATAATCTGCGTCATTAACTTTTGTTTTAAGTGTTTGCACATTCACTCCTAAAAATGTTACGCGTGTATTAACATTATCTATATTATTATGATACGCACCCATAGTGGTGTTAAGTTTATTGATGTGATCGCTTAAATGATCAAGCCTCTCAAGCGCACCTTGCATTCCTGTATTTCTAGGATTATCTCCGTCTGCATTAGCTCTCATATTTCCACTTAAAACCGCCTCTATCATCAAATCTAAATCCTTAATCACATCAACATTTGGCTCATCAATCACTAAAGAATTGTTCGCATTAAAGGAAAAATCCGGTCCCGGTTGAGAATTTGCCGTATGATTGTAAGGAGGCGGTGGAAATTGTCCGCTTTGTGAGTCGCTTAGAGAAACTCCTATATTCGTGCCTGTTGAAAGCTTATCTGTAACGCTAATACGCCCACGATAATCCATCGTAACATTTACGGTCGATTTTGAATCGCTCATAAGTTTTTGTAGGGTGTCGTATTGATTTGCATTAATTTGCCCATTATTTGGTGTGATGGTTTGCGTTGGCACTTGATCACTTGCAAACATTCCTATGATGTCGTTAAGCTGTCTATAAGTTATCTCATTTGGCGGAGTTACGACACCATTATTTCCTGTGGTAGGATTTGTATGCGTGATAGGAAAGGTGATAGTTTGACCCGGATTGGCAGGATCTGGAAAACTCACGGTTGAGTTTTGCAAATCAACCGTTACATTATAGGTATTTCCACCCTTTGAATTGACGGTTAAATTTAAAGTGGAGTCCATAGCATTACCCGACATTACCTCACTTAGCTTTGTATCATCGGTGGCGTAGGCATTTGTGCCTTGTATGACTTGAGAAACATTACCTATAACAGAATTTCCGTGCTTTTCAAAAAAGGTATTATCATAGTCCGCTCCATTTGTCGCATTTCCTTGTGTGTCCGTTAGTTTGGAATTAATAAAATTTGTTTGGTGTAGGTCTATGGTAAATTGCTTATTGTTAATCGTTACGGTTACAGGCGAATTTAAATCCGTGATAGGATTATTTCCTGGAGGTGGATTACGCTTTAGGGCTTCTTCCATTACTAAATTTGTTAAGGCATCTTTATCTAAAGGAGGTTGAGCCGCCGCCATTTCCGTTTCTATATCTTTCATTTGCGTCTTATCACTAAACTGCGGAGTGTAAGCCACTGCGTGAAAATCAAGCTTATTATTGCCCTCTTTTAAATCTCTTATTTGAATTTGACCGCTATCGTTAATCGTTACATCGACTACTTTTTCGGTAGAGGTGTTACCATATAAATTGCCTATTTTTTCAAGCACATCTTCCATTTTATCCGTAGGATTAACCAAAACAGCAGATTTAAAGCTCTGTCCATCAGGCTTTACTCCTTGCACATAAAGCGTAGTTGGTGGAAATTTAAGCCTAGTGTCATCTTGCTCGAAATCTTTATCAATTTCTAACTTTTTATCTTTCACATAGCCAAGCCCGATTAAATCCTGCCATAAATTATCTCCCTTTAAATACTGCTTTTTGCTAGGATCTTTAATCAAATCGTGTCTATTATCCGTAAAGCTCTCATTGGTCGTAATTTGCTTTTGATAATCTCCATCGGCTTTGAAAAATAAATCAAAGCCCGGGATATTATAAGGACTTTCCGTCCCCGCACCCGTTACGACATTGACATTATTTTTATCGCCAAAATAATTGCCCTTAGAGTCAAAAGGCTTGTGATTGAGTTGGGCTCCTGCGAAAAGGTATTGCCCATTAATGCTCGTATTTGCAAGCTGGACGATTTGCTCTTTTATCTTTTCTAGCTCTTTAGCTATGGCTTCACGAGAGGTTTGAGAATTACTATCACTTGCAGCTTGAGTTACTTTAACCTTGAAATTTTCTAGCAATTTCACCATATCCTGCAAGGCTTTCATACTATTTGAGGTCATTTCTTTAGCTGAACTTGTCGCCTCTTTAATCTGCTCCAAAGTTTTTAGCTCATACTCAAGGCGCGTATTATCGATGTAAATGCTAGCATCTTCGTAAGAATCTTGTATTTTCATACCTGAGCTAAGTTGCATACTAAGCTTATTTAAAGCAGAAGCACCGCTCATCGTATTTTGAATGGAGTTTGTAAAATTAAGTTTATTTGTAACTCTCATTGTCTTTCCTTAATGATGAATTTAATCTTTTCAAATACTGCTACGACATTACAAGCAAAAAGCGTTCCTAAATTTAAAATTCCTTTTAAAGAATTTATAAACTTAAAAAAGTATAATTACGCTCTTAATATGCCCAAGTGGTGAAATTGGTAGACGCGCTAGACTCAAAATCTAGTAAGGGCAACCTTGTGTCGGTTCGAGTCCGACCTTGGGCACCATCACAAGTCGCATTAAAACCATCTCATCGCCGTCTAAAACCTTTAAATCCACGCTTTGACACTTAGGACATTTAAAAACATTTTCTTCTAAGATACTTTTTTCCCCACAAGAAAGACATAAAATTTCAAGCTCCGCCACCTCTACAAAAAGCCTAGCTTTTTGACAGAGTATAGAATTTTCTTTAAAAGTTTCAAAGCAACGCTTAAAAAGCGAGATTTCCACCCCGCTTAAACGACCGATTTTAACATAAATTTCGTTAATTTCTTTGGCGTTTTGAGTGATGGCATTTTCCTCGCAAAGTGTGATTAGGGATTCTACTATACTTAATTCGTGCATTAGCATATCCTAGGTAAAAGCTCGCCCTTAGGGCTTTCTAAAAAGCGTTTGGCGCCATAGCTATTTTGTAAAATCACCCTTGCTTTTTCGCTTGATAAAATTTCTCCTATAATGTTCGCATTTTTGTTATATTTTTGCAAGATTTCTAAGGCTTTTTGCGCGTCTTTTTGCTCTATGCAAAGCACAAAAGTGCCTTCATTGGCAAGTTCATAAGGCTCATAGCCAAATAGCTCGCAAAGTCCTAAAACTTCATTTTTAACGGCTATTTTTTCTTCATAAATTAAAATATCTTTTTTGCAAAAACTCGCCCACTCATTTAAAACAGCCGATAAGCCCCCACGCGTAGCATCACGCATTGCCACTATACTTAAATTTGCCTCCAAAAGCTCTAAAACTTCATCTTTTACGCACTTACAATCGCTTTTAATGTCCGCTTCAAGCGCATTTCTTTTTATAAGCACACTAGCGCCGTGTCTGCCTATATCTCCACTTATTAACACGCTTAAACCTGCTTTTAAATTCCTTGTTTGGCAGGGTTTTATGATTTGCCCTAGGGCTGTTGTATTGATATAAATTTCATCGCCTTTTCCCTTAGGCACGACCTTAGTATCCCCACAAACAAGCTTAACGCCTATATTATCGCACTCACTTTTAATACTTTTTAAAATTTTTTCTAATTTTTCAAAAGCAAATCCTTCTTCTAAAATCAAAGCAAGACTTAAAAATAAGGGTTTCGCACCCACCATCAAAATGTCATTGATTGAGCCACACACGCAAAGTTTGCCTATATTAACTTCCTCATCTAAAAAAATAGGACTTAGCACAAAAGAATCCGTGCTTAAAGCCATATCATCTAAAATGGCGGCGTCATTTGCCTCATTTAAAATATCGTTGTCAAAAAGCTTAAAAATGCCTTTCAAAAATTCGTTCATTTCTTCGCCACCGCCTCCGTGTGCTAGTGTGATTTGTTTCATTTTTAACCCTTTTAAATTTTTATGCTATTTTAACATTAAATATAAAATATTGGTTGGCGATTAATTAAAATCGTTTAGAATTTTAAGAAAATACAAGAGGCTAAGGAGAAAATATGTGTAAAGACTGCGGCTGTTCTGTAGCTCCACCCACTCACACCCACTCACATCATCATTATCAAAATTATGAAAATCCCGAGCTCAAAGAGGAAAAAACCCTAGAAGTTTTAAGCAAAATTCTAAGCAAAAACGACCACGAAGCAGAGCATAATAGGGAACATTTTAATGAGGCTGGAGTGCTTTGTATTAATTTAATGAGTTCTCCAGGAAGTGGGAAAACTACGCTTTTAGAAAATACTTTAAAAGCTTTAAAAAATGAAATGAAAATAAGCGTTATTGAGGGCGATTTAGAAAGTGAAAATGACGCTAAACGCGTAAGAGAAGCGGGGGCTGAAGCATTTCAAATCACCACAGGGCAAAGTTGCCATTTAGATGCTTTTATGGTGCATGAAGCCTTACATCATTTAAGCTTAAGGGAATGCGATTTACTTTTTATAGAAAATGTAGGAAATTTGGTTTGTCCTGCGAGTTATGACTTAGGACAGCATTTAAATGTCGTGCTTTTGAGCGTTACAGAAGGGAGTGATAAGCCGCAAAAATATCCCGTGATGTTTAAAAAAGCGGATTTAGTCATCATTTCAAAAGCAGATTTGGCACATCATTTTGATTTTAACATCGAAGAAGCAAGTAAAGAGTGCAAAAAGCTTAATCCCAAAGTCGATATTTTAGTCCTTGATTCTAAAACGGGGACAAATTTAGAGCTTTGGTATCGTTATTTAAGACTTAAAAAGGAGCTTTTTTAATGTGCCTTTCTATCCCTTCCAAAATTTTAGAAATCGATGAATTAAACAATGCCTTAGTCGATACTTTAGGCGTCAAAAGAAAAGTGAATTTAGATTTGATTAGCGAGCCTTTGAAAGAGGGTGATTTTGTCTTAATCCATGTGGGAGTAGCTATGGAGAAAATCGACCAAGAAGCCGCACTTTTAAGCATTAAAACCTACCAAGAAATAGTAGATAAAATGCAAAGCGGAGAGATAAAAACGGACGAAGGGGATATGGGGCTTAATGAATTTCATCGATGAATTTAGAGACAAAAATACCCTTTTAGCACTTAATGCTTTAATTAGAAAAAATATTAAAGAGTCTATAAATATAATGGAAATTTGCGGAGGACATACACATAGTATTATGAAATATGCTCTATGCGATTTACTTCCTAAGGAAGTAAATTTCATACACGGACCGGGTTGTCCTGTGTGTGTAATGCCACGTCAGCGTATTGATATAGCCTTAAAACTTGCTAATCAAAAAAATGTGATTTTTTGCACCTTAGGAGATTTATTAAGAATCCCTGGGAGCGAAGAATCTTTGCTTGATTTACGCGCTAAGGGTGCTGATGTAAGAGCGCTTTATACTCCGCTTGAAGTTTTGCAAATTGCAAAAGAAAATCAAAATAAAAAAATCATTTTTTTCGCTATAGGTTTTGAAACAACTACGCCGATGAGTGCTTTGCTTTTAGAAAAGGTCATAGAACAAGGCTTAAAAAATATTTCTATTTTTTCAAACCATATCACCGTCCCAGCTCCGATACAAGCGATAATGAGCGATGAAAATGTCAAAATTGACGCTTTTTTGGGACCTTCTCATGTGAGTGTGATTACGGGTTATCAAATTTATGAGCCTTTGGTTAAAAATTTTCACACGCCCATAGCTGTGAGCGGTTTTGAGCCTGTGGATATTATGGAAAGTGTGCTAAATATCATCTTACAAAAAAACGCCCAAAAAGCCGAAATTTATAATCAATACTCAAGGGTTGTGAGTCGCTTGGGTAATGTCAAGGCACAAAATTTGGTTCAAAAATATTTCAAGCCTTGCGATTTTGAATTTAGAGGTTTAGGACTTATAAAAAATGGAGGCTTAGAGCTTAGAGAAGAATTTGCAAGATATGATGCAAGTAAGCTTTATGATTGCGAGGTTAAAAGTAAGAGTGAAAATAAAGCTTGTATTTGTGGTCAAATTTTAAGAGGCTTGGCAAAGCCTTATGAGTGCAAAGTTTTTGGCAAGGTTTGCACACCGAAAAATCCCATAGGCAGTTGTATGGTTTCGGGTGAAGGTGCTTGTGCGGCGTATTATAAATATGCTATCTGTCATTAAAAAGGAGATAAAATGAAATTTAAAGAGAAATTTGAAAGCATTGATGCTAATTCTATTCGCAGTCTTATGGATATTTTTTATGCGAAAGTAAGAGTTGATAAAAACGGACTTGGGGAGATTTTTAATGCTAAAATCGGCACAGATGATACAAGCTGGAGTAATCATAAGGAAAAAATCGCAAATTTTTGGGAGGGTTTATTGCTAGGAAGTGGAAATTTTAAAGGAAATCCTATGCGAACGCATATTGATTTAGCACCTTTTCCTAGAGAGCTTTTTGCTGTGTGGCTTAAACTTTTTAAAGAAAGTTTAGAATGCGTTTATAAAGAGCCAGAGCATCAAAGACTGATTTTTCAAAGAGCTGAAATGATAGCACAAAGATTTCAATATGTGCTGTATGAGAGTGAAATTGCACATTAAGATGATATTAAATTTATAAAGATATGAGATTTGAAGTTTATCTTCCTTAGCTCTTATTTAAAAGGCTTTAAATGCAAGTAGAAAAAATTTTGCAAACTTTGGAAAATGAAGCGAATTTACGCACGCTTACCCCACTTAAACACGAGGGAAATTTCGTTTTTAAGCGGGGCAAAAAATTGCTTAACTTGGCTGGAAATGACTATCTGGGCTTGGCGACAAATTCCGTTTTAAAGAGGGAGTTTTTGGAGGTTGTGCGAGAGGAGGATTTGTATTTTTCAAGTTCAAGTTCAAGGAGTTTAAGTGGAAATTACGAAATTTATGAAAGATTAGAAAATACGCTTAAACATAAAATTCAAAAAGAAGTTTTGCTTTTTAATAGCGGCTACCAGCTTAATAGCTCTTGCATCGCAGCCCTTGCTAGTGTGCCTCATACCCTTTTTTTGGCGGATAGACTTATTCACGCTAGTATGATTGATGGGCTTAGGGGGGCAAATTTTTTGCGTTTTAGGCATAATGATATGGAGCATTTGCAAATCTTGCTAGAGAAAAATCACGCAAAATATGAAAATATTATCATTTTAAGCGAAGCACTTTTTAGTATGGATGGGGATTTAGTTAAATTACAAGAATTAGTTGGGCTTAAAAAAAAATATAAAAATGTTTTGCTTTACATTGACGAGGCACATAGTGTAGGGTGTTTTGGTGGAGGTTTGGGACTTGTAAAAGAATTAGAATTAGAAGTTGATTTTTTAATCTTTACTTTTGGAAAAGCCCTTGCCTCAATGGGGGCTTGTATGATAACAAGTAAGCACTTTAAAGATTTTTTTATCAATAAAGCTAGGGCTTTGATTTATTCTACCGCACTGCCACCCATTAATGTCGCCTTTAGCCTTTTTATCTTTGAAAAAATCGCTTCTTTTGAAAAGCAAAGGATAAAATTAAAAACTTTAAGTGAGCATTTTAAGAAAATTTTAAGAGCTAAGGAGCTTGAATTTTTGGGGGATTATTATATCATCTCTCTTATTTTAAAAGAGAATCAAAAAGCCCTTGAAGTTGCTTTAAGGCTTGAGGAAAATGGCATTTTTGCTCCTGCGATTAAAACGCCCACGGTTCCTAAAAATAGTGCTAGAATTCGCTTTTCTTTGCATGCAAATTTGAGTGAAAGCGAATTGGATAAAATAGCGGAGCTTTTATGAAGATTGAGTTTTTACATCAAAATGCGAATTCTAAAGAGCTGATACTTTTTTTCGCGGGTTTTGCTAGTCAGCCATCGCATTTTCTACATTTAAATTCACAAAAAAATGTGCTTATGGTTTATGATTATAGGGATTTTGAATTCAAATTTGATCTTAATTCCTTTGAAAATATCACGCTTATAGCCTTTTCTATGGGGGTTTGTGTCGCTTCAAAAGTGCTTAAAAATTTTCATTTTAAAGCTAAAATTGCCCTTAATGGCACAAATTATGGCGTAGATAAAATAAGAGGAATTCCCCCTAGCATTTTTTTACGCACAGCACAAAATTTCAAGCTTGAGGACTTTAAAAAGGCTTTGCTTTACAAAAGGGCAAAATTTGAATTTAGAGCTGAAAGGGACTTAAAGGAGGAGCTTTTAGCTTTGTATGAGTTTTGTAAAAAGGACTTTGTCAAGAATTTTACTTGGGATAGGGCTTATATGAGCGAGGGGGACTTCATCTTTCCTAACCTAGCGTTAAAAAACACTTATGAGAATTTAATTTGCTTAAAAGAGCCACATTTTGCTTTTTTTGCTTTTGATAAGTGGGAGCAAATTTGAATTTTTTAAAAGCCAAAGATAGTTATAAATTTGCCGCTAAGGTGCAAGATATGATGGGGAAAAGCTTATGTGAGCTATTAAAAATTCATCGTTTGAAAGAATTTGAGAGGGTGTTTGAGTTTGGTTGTGGGACGGGTGAATTTAGTCAGAAATTGCAAGAAAATATTATTTTTAAAGACTATGCGAGAAATGATATTTTAGATTATAAAAGCGAATTTGAGGTTGAAATTTTTGATATGAATTGTATCCCAAAAGCTTTTTTTGAAGGTCAAAAATTTGATCTTATCGCCTCAAATGCCACTTTGCAATGGCTTAAAAATGATATTTTTACAAATTTACACACCCTGCTTAAAAAAGACGGCATTCTTTTGCTTTCAAGTTTTGGAGAAGAAAATTTAAAGGAAATTAAGAGTTTAACGGGACTTTCATTACCTTATAAAAGTCTTAAAGAGCATAGAAATTTACTTAAGAATTTTGAAATTTTAGAGCTAAAAGAAGAATTAAACCAGCTAAAATTTGAAAGTGCTTTAGAGGCTTTTAGACACTTAAAACTTAGCGGAGTTAATTCTTTGGGGCGTTTTTATTTGGGAAAAAAAACGCTTTTAAAAATGCAAGAAAATTTTAACAATAGCTTAACTTATCATAGTATTTATATTTTGTGTAGGAAAATCTCATAAGCTTTATTTGCTATAATGTGTCAAAACTTAAGGAAAAATATGAAAAAAATCGTTCTTGTTTTAGTATTTTTGGTGTTTGCATTAAATTTACAAGCGGAGAAAATTAGCATTTTTGTTGCCTCTTCAGCTTCAAAGGCGATGAGTGAGCTTAGAGAAATTTTTATGCAAAATCACCCAAATGATGAGATAGAGCTTATTTTCGGAGCTTCAGGGAAGCATTATCAGCTTTTAAAAGAGGGTAGGGAGTTTGATTTATTTTTCTCAGCCGATGCAAAATATGCCGCACAAATCGCAAAGGATGGTAATGCCCTTAGTGAGCCTAAAATCTATGCTTTAGGTGTTGTGGCACTTTATAGTTTAGATGAAGCTTTGCTTAAGGGCGGGGTGGAAAAACTAGGCGAAAAAGCGGATAAAATCAAGCATTTAAGCATAGCAAATCCAAAGGTTGCACCTTACGGAGTGGCGGCTAGTGAAATTTTAAAAAATCTTCAATTAGAAAAACAATTTAAAAATAAAATCGTGCTAGGCGATAATATCTCTCAACCTGTGCTTTACATAGATAGTGGTGCGGCGGAGCTTGGGATAGTGGCTTATTCTCTCGTTTCTAGTGTGAATTTACCTAAAGGAAAAGCGGTTTTAATCAATCCTAAATTCTACACGCCGTTAGAGCAGTCTTTTGTCCTTACAAAATACGCTAAAGATAAGAAGTTAGCCTTGGAATTTGCGGACTTTATCATAAGTAATGAGGCAAAAGCTATTTTTAAAAAATATGGATTTGACACACCTTGAATATTTTAAAAGGTTATTTTAGCTCCTTGCAAAATGAGGGTGATGTTTTAAGCGTAAAGGTCGATGTTTTGGGAGTGGAATTTAGCGTTTTGATGCTGGATTTTTCTTCTTTTGATTTTAATGGCGAACTTGAGCTAATCTTTAAAGAACACGAACTTTGCTTTGCAAATTTAGGGGCAAATTTGAGTGTGGAAAACTGCTTTGAGGCTCGAATTTGTAGGATTAAAAAGGGGCGTATTTTATGGCATATTTTTTTCAAATTTAAGCATTTTGAATTAGGCTCTATTATCGATGCTAAAAAGGGCGAAAAGCTTGACTTAAAGCTAGGAGAAAAAAGGCTTTGTTTTATTAAGGCAAATGATATCACCCTAAGGAAAGCAAGTGTTTGAGGCGGAATTTTTACAAACCTTATGGCTTAGTTTTAAGCTTTCTTTCATCACGACTTTTTTACTCTTTTTTGTCGGTGTGTTTTTGGCTTATTGTTTTGTTTTTACAAATTTCGCTTTTAAAAGCTTTTTGCAAATCATAGTCTCTATGCCCTTAGTTTTACCGCCTAGCGTTTTGGGCTTTTATCTGCTTATGAGCTTTTCGCCAAATAGCACACTTGGATACTTTTTAAAGGAGCAATTTAATCTTTCTTTAGTTTTTACTTTTGAGGGGCTTGTTTTTGCTTCGATGATTTTTTCTCTACCTTTTATGGTGCATCCTATCCAAAGTGCTTTTGCTGCCTTAAACAAAAATTTGATTGAAGCTTCCTATACGTTAGGAAAAGGAAGATGGATAACTCTTTTTAAAGTTATTATTCCAAATTCTAAGATTGGCATTTTTACAGGGCTTACTATGGCTTTTGCACATACTATGGGTGAATTTGGTGTTGTGATGATGATAGGAGGACACAAAAAAGGCGAAACTTTAGTCGCTAGTATAGCTATTTATGATGAGCTTGAAGCACTTAATTATACTCTAGCGCATCAATACGCTTTCGCACTTTTTGCGGTAAGTTTTATCCTACTTTTTGCCCTTTATATGGTTAATAAAAAATTCACCTATCAAGGCTAAATATGCTAGAATTTTGTCTAAAACACACGATAAAAGGTATTGAGGGACCTATTAATCTTGATCTTGACATTATGCTAAATCAAGGCGAAATTAGTGCCATTTTTGGAGAAAGTGGAGCAGGCAAAACAACGCTTTTAAGGATACTTGCAGGTTTAATCACTCCACAAAAAGGCTTTATAAGGGTAGGAGATGAAATTTGGCTTGATCTTAAAAAGGGGATTAATCTCAGCCCACAAAAACGCTCCTTAGGCTTTGTATTTCAAGACTATGCTCTTTTTCCTAATATGAGCGTGAGAGAAAATTTAGCCTATGCTACTCAAAATCAAAAAAAAATTGACGAGCTTTTAGAACTTATAGGTCTCAAAGAGCTAGCCAACTCACGCCCTAAAGAATTAAGTGGCGGACAAGCGCAAAGAGTCGCCCTTGCTAGAGCCTTGGCTAAAGAGCCTAAAATTTTGCTTTTAGATGAGCCTTTAAGTGCTTTGGATTTTAAAATGCGTTCACATTTGCAAGAAGAATTGCTTAAAATTTTAAAACATTTTAAAACGACAGCCTTGCTTGTAAGCCACGATTTGGCTGAAATTTATAGGCTAAGTGCTAGAGTTTTGCAGCTAAGTGGCGGTAAAATCATCAAAGATTTACCAACTAAGCAATTTTTTACCCATCATAATTTAAGTGCTAAATTGCGTTTAAATGCCATTTTGCTTGAAATCAATCAAAGCGATATTTTAGTCGTTTTAACCCTTTTGCTAGGACAAGATATAGTTAAAATCACCCTTAGCGAAGAAGAATTTATAAAAGAATATAGCGAAATTAAAATAGGAGAAACCTTAATGCTTTCCATAAAAGCCTTTAATCCTCTTATTATAGGCAAGTTGAGCGATTAGATAAATTACGCTATACTTAATTAAAATTTAGGGAGTAAATGATGCGGTTTAAAATGATTTTTACTAGTGTTTTGGCGATGAGTTTATTAAGCGGGTGTTTGACAACAAGTTTGCAAACAAATAGCACGATGAGTCAAAGCATATTTTTAGATCCTGTGGTTAAGGAAAAAAGGGTGGTTTTTTTAAATATTAAAAATACTAGTTCTTGTCAAATTCATTTAGAGCATAAACTTAAAAGCAGTTTAGAGGCTAAAGGCTATCAAATTAGCGATGATTTAGAAAATAGCACCTATATTTTAAGCACAAATGTGCTTTATTGTGATAAAAAGCAAGAAAATAATACCGCAGGTGGAGCTTTAGCAGGTGGAGCTGTGGGTGCTGGCATTAGTGCTTATAATAGCTCTTCGGCAGGTGGGGCTATTGCAGCTGGTGCGGCTGGCGCTCTTTTGGGTGGGCTTTTGGCTAAGGTGAGCGAGGATACGATTTATCAAATGCAAGTCGATGTTAATATCAAGCAAAAAATTCAAAATAAAGTCTTAAATCAAAATGTAAATATCAATTCTCAAGCAAGTGTAAGAGACAAAAAGGCGAGTGGCTTTTTAAATAGCTTTGGCGGTAATGTAAGAAATGAAAAAGTAGGACAGCTTAATGCGAATTTGACAAGTAGCACACAACAAAGCTATGAAAGCGATTATGTGGAAAGAAGCACAATTATCCTTGCAGAGGCTGTAAAAACTGGACTTAAGCTTGAGGAAGCGAGTGAAATTTTAGAAGATAAAATCACTGCTCAAATCGCAGGATTATTTTAAACCCTGCCCGTTTTTATAAGAAATTTTAGATATTTTTCTAAAATTTTATCTCTTTTTGCCAAGCTTTTATAATTCTTAATATCTAAATTAAGCCCAAAAGAAAAGGCTTGTTGGTTTAACTCATAAAAACACACAATACTAGCGATTTGCGTCTCATCATTAAAGCCTGTTTTGGCATAAATTTTAATCCCATTTATTTCTTTTAAAAGAGTAAATTTTTAAGAATTTTTTAACTTTTTAAGAATAGGGCAAAGAAGTGGTGGCGAGTTTATAAAGCAAAATGGCTTGTTCTTTGGCATTAATTTTTAAAGAATTATCCAGCTAAAAGCTATCAATTTGAGAAATTTTTTGCATATTTTCTTTGCCGATTTTTCGAGCTAGAAATTTAAAAGCTGAAACTTGAGAGCGGAGCTTAAATTCTTGTCATTTTTCCAGCTTGGCAAAAAAACTTTTTCATTGTTATAAAAATAAAAAATCTCTTTTTCATCTTGTATTATGCCTAAACTTAACGCAAAAAGAGCGTTAAAATTTTAAAAGTTGAAGCTGGAGAAAAGCGTTTTTCCGCTCTTTTTTTATCGTTTGTAAGAAAGCTTTTGTCATCATAAAGAACAAAAACTCGTTTTGTTTCATAATCTTTAAAAAAATTAGGCAAAATATCTGCTTTTAAATTTGTAAAAAATGTAAAAATAATGAAAAATGTCAAAAAATTTTTCATTTTTATCCTTTCTTTTTGTATTATTATAATATAAATTTAAAGTTAAAATGTTAGAATATCGGCTCAAATTTGGGTTTTAAGTAGGGATACGCAAGCCGAACTAACTCAAATGAAAATTTCATAGAAAGGTTTTTCAATGAAAAAAGCTATTTTTTTATTGTTTGCTTTTGCAGCGGTTGCTTTTGCACAAACAAATGCTCCTGTTGAGCAAGAAGCTATAAATGTGTGGATTAAAGCATTTTCTGTTTTAGCGGCTGGCTTGGGTCTTGGTGTGGCTGCACTTGGTGGAGCGATAGGTATGGGACATACAGCAGCAGCAACCATAGCTGGAACAGCTAGAAATCCGGGTCTTGGACCAAAATTAATGACGACGATGTTTATTGCCTTAGCGATGATAGAAGCTCAGGTAATTTATGCTCTAGTTATCGCTTTGATAGCTCTTTATGCAAATCCTTTTATCCCTTTTTCTTAAGTAGGGTTACTCCTCCTAAGGGGGAGTTTTGCGGTTATGGTGGAATTGGTAGACACGCCATCTTGAGGGGGTGGTGCGCTTCGCGTGTGCGAGTTCAAATCTCGCTAACCGCACCATATATTCAAATTTAGTTTGATTTTAAAATTTCATTAAAATCCATTTTGCAGTTGTGAAGTAGTTTATATAAAATAGCAAAAAGAGAGATTAATAATCTCTCTTATCATCATTAAGCCTTGTAGTTTTTAACGGCTTTTTCTAAAATTTCTATTGCAGCATTAATATCTTTAAAATCTTGCACTTTAACCCATTTATTAGGCTCTAAAATTTTGTAAGTTTCAAAGAAATTTTTAATTTTATTTAAAGTGGCTTGCGGTAGATCTGTGTAGCTTTTTATGTCTGTATATCTTGCGTCGATTTTATCTGCTGGCACGGCTAAAAGCTTTTCGTCCATACCGCTTTCATCTTCCATTATCAAAACGCCTATTAAACGACAAGGAATCACAGCACCCGCTTGAATAGGATATTCATTTAAAACCAAAATATCCACAGGATCACCATCATCAGCTAAAGTATTGGCGATAAAGCCGTAATTTGCAGGATAAAACATCGCACTAGCCATTACTCTATCTACAAAAATCGCTCCGCTATCTTTGTCAAGTTCGTATTTGACGCTTGAGCCGTAAGGAATTTCTATTACGGCATTAATTTTATTTGGGATCTCTCCCACCTTGATTTTGCTTAAATCCATTTTTTCTCCTTATTTGATATAGTTTTTACAAATCGCTATTTAGCAGCACTTTCTTTATAAAATGCTTAGACAGAATTTCTAAAAGTGCCATTAAACTTAGGATAAATTTATCATTTGTTTTTGCAAACGCTACTTTGCCACTGCATTAAGTTGCTTTTTCATTAGATACTTTTTGAAATAACCCTCAATTATAGCGGAAAAAGGTCTCTTTGGCAATGATCTATTTTAAAGAAGTTTAATTTGGCTTGACAAAAGAGCTGTTTTAACATACAATTTTTAGCGTTTGCGAAAAAAAGAATTTTACGCTTTTTTACAAAATTTATAAAAGGATTTGATGATGTTATTAGGTTTTAATATTGACCACATTGCTGTTTTAAGAGAGGCTAGAAGGGTTAATGACCCTGATGTTTTAGAAGCGGTTTTCTTAAGTGCTAATTTTTGCGATCAAATCACTCTTCATATAAGAGAAGATCGCCGTCATACGCAAGAATTTGACCTTGAAAATTTGACTCGATTTTGTAAAATTCCTATCAATTTAGAATGCTCAAATGATGAAGAAATGATAAAAATTGCCCTAAAATACAAGCCAAATCGCGTTACCATAGTGCCGGAAAAAAGAGAAGAACTAACGACTGAGGGCGGTTTAAATTTAGCAAATGACAAGCTAAAAACAAATATAGAGCTTTTACATAAGGCAAATATAGAAGTTTCGCTTTTTATTAATCCAAATTTAAAAGATGTGGAGATGTCAAAAGAGTTTGAGGCTGATTTTATCGAGCTTCATACGGGACATTTTGCAAATTTATACAATGCACTTTTTAGCAATATTTCTAAAACGCCTTATAAGGTGCTAGATATGGATAAAAAAGCGTTAGAATTAGGTCTTAAAGAGGAGTTGGCAAGACTTGAGCTTTGTGCTAAGAAGGGAGCAAATTTGGGACTTAAAATCGCCGCTGGACACGGACTTAATTATAAAAATACAAAAGAGCTTCTTTTCATAAAAGAAATTTGTGAGCTTAATATCGGTCAAAGCATAGTTGCAAGAGCTGTTTTTATCGGGCTTGAAAGGGCTTTAATTGAGATGAGGACTTTATTAAATGAAAGTGGCTATTAGCATAGGCGATTTAAATGGCATAAGCTTGGAGCTTGCGCTTAAGAGCCATAAAAAGCTTAGTCAAATTTGTACGCCTTATTATTTTTTACACGAAAGTCTTTTAAAGCAGGGCTTAAATCTTTTAAAAAAGAAAGAAATTGCCCTAAATTTAGTCGAATTTAGCCACGCGAAAATAAGCAAATTTGAAAAAATAAAAGAGAATAAAAATGTAAAAATTTTTTCCTTTCAAACTCCGCTTTCTTTAGAGCTTAATGCAAATTTTACTATTAAAGCTGGTGAGATTGATGCGCAAAGTGGAACATATAGTTTTTTGAGTTTTGAGGCAGCTTGTGCCTTTACTCATCAAAAACACGCCACCGCTCTCATTACCCTACCTATCCATAAAAAAGCTTGGAATTTGGCTGGAATTTCATTTAGGGGACACACGGACGCATTAAGAAGTTTTTATGGGAAAAATGCCATAATGATGTTAGGTTGCAAAAAGCTTTTTGTAGGGCTTTTTAGTGAGCATATCGCCTTAAGAGATGTTTCAAGTCAAATTAAACTTGAGCCTTTAACGCAATTTTTAATCGACTTCTATCAAGAAAGTGGATTTAAAAAAATTGGTGTTTTGGGTTTTAACCCTCACGCTGGAGACTTTGGCACGATAGGGGGTGAGGAGGAGAGCATTATAGAAGAGGCGATTAGATGTGCAAATTTGCATATTCAAAAAGAAATTTATTTGCCTCAAATTCTAGTCGCAGATAGTGCTTTTACGCCAAATTCTCTTAAAAAATGTTCGCGTTTGGTGGCGATGTATCACGACCTAGCTCTTGCTCCGCTTAAGGCTTTATATTTTGAAAAAAGTGTTAATGTGAGTTTAAATTTGCCTATTATCCGCACTAGTGTTGATCATGGAACAGCTTTTGATAAAGCGTATCAAAATGCAAAAATTAGCACGAAAAGCTATAAAGAAGCCGTTAAAATAGCTCTCAATTTGGCAAAGAAAAGAAAGAAGATATAAATTTGGAACAATTTTTGCTTGTATTTTTGTAAAATACAAGGAGGAAAAATGTTAGTCGATAAAGTGCAAAATAATGGCTCTTTTTTTAATGCAAAGATTAAAGAAAAGGAAAGGTCCGCTGAAGAATTTCAAGCGACTTTAAATGAGATTAAAGAGGAGCAAAAGCAAGAGCAAAAAACTACTTCAAAAAAAGATAAAAGCCTTGTTAATGAGGACTTAGACCTTAGTGCTTTGCAAAATGACTTTAGCCTTTATGCTTGGCAGAAATTAAGAGAAAGTCAGCATAAGAAAAACGAAGAAACTATGCTAAACAATCTTTTTAGCATGATAGACGCCAACACGGCTAATCGCTAATCCCGCTTTATTTGCGGGTTTAGATTTTAAAGAGATCTTGTAAATTCTTCATCGCTTCTTCATTGCTTATTGTTTTAGCTCCAAGTTCTTTAAGCTCAATCTCAAAACCACTTAGCATAGAAGTAAGGCGTATATTAATGCCATTTTTTCCTATGGCTTTACTTTTTTGTTCGCTATTAAGACTGACTATGGCTGTTTTATCTTCGATTTTAACGGAATTAATAATGGCTGGAGCTAAGGCACGAGCAATTAAGATTTCATTTTCGCTTGAGTATTCTATGCAGTCTATGTTTTCGTTATGAATTTCTTTACTCACAGCATTAATTCTTACACCCTTAACGCCCACGGTAGCACCAACTGGGTCGATATTTGAGCTATTTGCTTGCAGTATGATTTTCGCTCTTTCGCCCGGAATTCTAGCGCATTTTACTACGCTTACAAGTCCGTCTTTAATCTCAGGCACTTCGGCTTCAAGTAAGCATTCTAAAAATTTGGGACTAGTCCTTGAAAGCTCCATTTTAATGCCCTTATCCGTATAAACACGGCGTATCACAGCCTTAACTACATCGCCGACCTTAAATTTTTCACCCTTAATACGATTTTTACGCGGTAAAAAAGCTCTTAACTCATCGATTTCTATGAAGGTATTTTCCTCGCTATCGACACGCACAACGCTACCAAAAACTATTTGACCGACTTTGTTTTTATATTTGTCAAAAATAGTTTGCTCTAAAAGCTTTTGGATATGATATTCTAATTCTTTATGTAGGGTATTAACAGCTGTGCGACCTAAATTTTCTAAGGAACATTCATAAGTTAATTCATCGCCTATTTCTACATCTTTTGCCTCTTTTTTGGCTTTAGAAATGGCTATAAAACTTTCTTTATTTTCATCAAGCCTTTCATCATCATCTGCTACGATTAGTATTTTTTGATACAAGCTAAGCGTTTTTTTATCGACAAAAAATTCATATTCTTCGCCATAAATTTTTTTTGCCGTGTTTATAAGTGCCGTAATGACCTTATCTTTCACGCTTTCAAGTTCTAAATTTTTTTCATTAGCTATGGACTCTATGATGTCTGCTATTTTTTCCATTTAATACCTTTTTTGGGAATTTTTTTAAAAAGTAGAGTAAAATTATAATTTAATAAGTTTAATTAAAAGTAAAATTTGCTAGAATTGGCGATTTAAAATAAGCTAAGGATAAATTATGGACTTAAAATTAGCAAGAAATTTAATCAATGACAAGCCTAAAAATATAAGCTTGAGTAAGATTGAGGATGCGGTGGAGAAGGAAGGGCAAAAATTTTTTTATTTTGATAAGGAAAATTCGCACAAGCAACTCATCGCTTTAGTAGAACATTTTGAAAAAAAAGGTTTAAATGTCTATCATAGAATTATTCGCTATGGACTTGACGAGCAAGATTATATGTATGAGGTGCATATTCTTTGAGTGCTAAGAAATTATTTATCCAAACTTTGGGTTGTGCGATGAATGTAAGAGATAGTGAGCATATCATCGCTGAATTAACGCAAAAGGAGAATTATAGCCTCACAGAGGACATAAAGGAGGCGGATTTAATTCTCATTAACACTTGTTCCGTGCGTGAAAAACCAGTGCATAAGCTTTTCTCAGAAGTCGGTGGCTTTGAAAAAGTGAAAAAGAAGGGTGCTAAAATAGGTGTTTGCGGTTGCACGGCTTCGCATTTAGGAGAGGAAATTTTCCGTCGTGCGCCTTATGTGGATTTTGTTTTGGGAGCTAGAAATATTTCTAAAATCACTCAAGCGGTCAAAACTCCGAAATTTGTCGGGGTTGATTTAGATTATGATGAAAGTGAGTTTGCTTTTAGCGATTTTAGAAATAGTCCTTACAAATCCTACATTAACATTTCCATAGGTTGCGATAAACATTGCACTTATTGCATAGTCCCACATACTAGAGGAGATGAAATTTCTATCCCTTTTGAATTGATTTATAATGAAGCTAAAAAGGCGGTAGAAAAGGGTGCGAAAGAGATATTTTTACTTGGGCAAAATGTCAATAATTATGGCAAAAGATTTAGAAACGCTCATAAAAAAATGGATTTTTCCGATTTGCTAAACTCTTTAAGTGAGATTGAGAATTTAAGACGCATTCGTTTTACAAGTCCGCATCCTTTACATATGGATGATAAATTTTTACAAACTTTTAGTCAAAATGAAAAAATTTGCAAAGCTATGCATATGCCTTTGCAAAGTGGCTCAAGTGAAATTTTAAAAGCGATGAAAAGAGGTTATAGTAAAGAGTGGTATTTAGATAGGGCTTTAAAGCTTAGAGAGCTTTGCAAAGATGTCAGCATTTCAACAGATATTATCGTAGCATTTCCGGGAGAGAGCGAGAAGGACTTTGAAGACACTTTAGATGTTTTGGAAAAGGTGCGTTTTGAGCAAATTTTTTCTTTTAAATACTCCAAACGCCCCCTAACTAAAGCCGCCACAATGCCAAATCAAATTCCAGAAGATATTGCCTCAAAAAGACTAAGTTTTTTACAAAATCGCCACGCAGAAATTTTAGATGAAATCACAAAAAAGCAGGAAAATCAAACTTTTGAAGTGCTTTTTGAAGAGCTAAGGGCAAATAATGCCGTAGCAGGTCGCACGGATAATAATTTTTTAGTTCAAATTCAAGGCAGCGAAGAAATGCTAGGCACAATGAAACAAGTGAAAATCACAAACGCAAAACGCATGGTGCTTTATGGGGAAATTGTTTAAAAAAACGCTTTTTATAAGACTTGTCTTTTTTTTGCAATGGCTCATTTTTTTAAGTTGCTTTAAGCGTTATCATGGCAAGGAGGTCGATGATGAGCCTTGCGTTATCCTTTTTTGGCACGGACGCCTTGCTTTGATGCCATTTGCTTTTAGGCGTTTTAGAAAAAAAGGCAAAAGAGCTTTTGTGATGATTTCTCATCATAATGATGGGGAATTAATCGCCAGACTTATTCATCTTTATGGCTTAAATGTGATAAGAGGTAGCACTTTTAGGGGTGCTAGCACTGCTCTTCGCTCGGCTTTTAAAGTATTGGAGCAAAAAGACGATATAGTTATAACGCCTGATGGTCCAAGAGGTCCAAGACATAGCATTTCAGATGGAGCGATTTTAATCGCACAGAAAAAAAATGTTAAGATAAGAATTGCTAATTATGAAGCAAGTCGTTTTTGGGAATTTAAAAGTTGGGATAAAATGATTTTACCTAAGCCTTTTAGTAGATTAATTTATAGTTTAAGTGAGCCTTTTGATGTTTCTAATTTGGAGAAAGATGAGGCTAAAGTTTTGATTAAAAAAGAATTTGAAAAAATTTGCCAACGCGATAGTTTTAAGGAGCAGATATGACGCCATTTTTTAAAAAAATCTTGCCGCAAATTTTTATGAGTGCGATTTTAGAAGATAAAAAAAATACGCTTAAAATTTGCACTTATCGTAATAAAAAGCTCATTAAAAAATTAGAAAAAACCTTTGACAAAAGCGAACAACTCATTACCTTTATCAAAAATTATGATAAAAAATTTTTCCCCTATTATATAGCCTTATTTTTAGATAGCGAGGAGCAAGGAATTTTACCAAGTGGGGAGCAAAATTATGATGAATTTGGTATAGGCAAGATGAGCATTAAAACTCTGCCTTTGGCGAATGTTTTGCTTTACACGGCGACTGAGCATATAGAGTATTTTAGCGAGTTGTGTGAGGATTGTGGGGGGCTTGATTTTTTATTTTCTCCTTTTGCCTTACTTCATTTTTGCATCCAAAAAGAGCAAAAAGATGATAAAACAAGGCTTTATGCCTTCAAAAATTCTCAAAGTTTAGCTCTAATGGTCTATAAAAATGGTGAAATTCTTATAGGCTCTTACAAGCTTTTTGAAAAGACTTTAAGTTTTCAATTTGATGGTTTTGATGATGGTGAAATTTTAGGCGATGATGGTTTGAGTGCGGAAACTACGCCTTTAGAAGAGGGCGAAGAAAAAAAAGAAGGCGAAATCACTTTGGATAATTTTAACGAAATGTTAGGAGATAAAATAGACGCTTTAGACCAAGAGCAAAATGATGGTGAGAGTATCGTAGAAAAGCCACAAGAAGATGTAGAGATGGATGATTTGGGAAAATTTGGTGCAGATATGGAAATTTGTCGCTTTATCATCTCAAGCATAGAAAGCTTTTATCGCGATTCGCATTATGGGGGAGATTTTATCGATGAGCTTGTTATTTTTAGTGATGAGATGTTGCTGCAAGGCACCTTAGAATTTGTGGAAAGTGAAATCTTTTTAAAGCCTCAAATTAAGCTCATTGATACCCATGAGCTAATGCAAGAAGTAATGCAAAAGGAGCTAAAATATGACTTATAGCTTTACGACCCCGCAAAAACGACCGCTATTTAATCTTTTGGATAAAATTTGGATCGTGCTTTTTGCTTTTGCGATTATTTTTATATTTTTTATTTTTGCGATTTATGAGTTTCGTATAGTTTTGACACATAGCTCTATTTCTGGAAAAAAAGAAGAGGTGAAGCAAACTACGGAGCAGATTAAAAAAAGTGAAGAGCTTTATCTCATCTTACTAGAACAAAGTCAAATCGCTGCACAATTTAAGGAGAAAAATCAAAATATAAAGGATAGTCTTAAAAATCTTTTTGATATGACCTTAAAAACGAGTGGCATAAGTTTTGATAGTGTGGAACAAGACGAATTTGCCCTTAAGCTTACGGGTGTAAGCCCTACAAAAGAGATGTTTGCCTTGCTTTTGGAAACGCCTTTAAAAAGTATATTTGACGAAACAAATACAAGTTATTATGAACTTGATAATGGCTGGTATCGTTTTGTGAGTGTTAGTAAAATTGTAGGAACTCAAGATGAAAGATAAAAGCTTTGAAGAAATTAATGTTGTTAAAATTCTTGTCTTAACCCTTAGCTTTATCAGTGTTTGCACGGCTTTAATTTTATTTTTACTCTTACCTACTTTAAAAGCCTATAAAGAACTTAGTGTAAGAGAAAATTCGCAAATAGCCCTTCTAAATGCCACCAAAGCGAAGCTAAATGCAAGCGAAACTAAAATAATCCAGCTAAAAAGCGAAAACAATAAGAGCTTAGAGCAGTTTCAAACGAGTTTAAATGAGAAAAATTTTCAAACTTTTTTAACGCTTTTTTTTAAAAATATTAAGATAAAAACCCTTGAAAATGCGAAGGAACTTTACCTAAAACACACGCTCTTAGTTCAAGCCGATTTAGCTTCTCCTAAAAATTTATATGATTTTATCGATGCTTTGCAAAATTATGATAATCTCATCAAAATAGACTATCCCTTAAACTTAAAAGCAAAAAAAAGCGGCATAGAGCTTAGTTTTATCGCTAAAATTTATGGGGAAAAATAATGCTACACGCAAAGATAAAGAATTTTTCTTATATAAAATCTTGCACAAAATCTTTTGGACAGGATTTAGAGCGATATAATTTTGATAATATCAATAACCTACCTAGCAAATGTATTGTAAATTTTGAGAATAAAAGCTTTGCTATAAGCAAGTGGGTAAGCCCCAAACGCACAAGATCTTATCCTTATGCTAGAGTGTATGATACTTTTAGCAGTGGTACAAATAAGGTAGTAACGATAATCCCACTAATCAAAGATGAAGGGATAAATGGCGATAGGGATTATTTACAATGGGATAGCCTTAGCCTTATGAGTTTGCTCAATGTTTATGTGATTATCGCCTTTTATGACAAGGCAGATTTGCACCCCACAAAGCAGGGCAAAATTACCAATCAGCAATTTAATAATGAGTATATTTGCAAACAACTTAGTGAGCTTACAAATTATCATCAATCCGCATTGCATTGGAATATAAATCAGCTTGAAAATCTTCCTGCCTTAGCACAAAAAGCTAAAAATGCTTATGTGGATATTGCTACATCTCTTGGTGTAAAACTACACAATATAGAAAATATTGATAAATTCATCGCAAAAATCATAAAAAGCAAAGAATCTTTTATGGATTTCTCAAGGACAAAGGCTAGGGCAGCACAGCATAGAGAAATGCTAACTTTGCAGCCAAAAGAGCAAATTGGCATAGGGCAAAAATGCAAAATCACCATAGAAAACTATTTAGGTGGGCAGTATTTTTTCACTTGTGATGATGTGCTATTGCAGGATAATGTTTTAGTTTTGTGTGAAAGTAAGCATAGTAAAAACGCATTGCTTCCAAGTAGTGATGATATAAAAGATGGACTCTTAAAACTTATGCTTTATAACAATATAGATTCTATTGTGGGCTATGAGAAGTTTAAGGTGGTTTTGCGACTTACTTCGGGGCTTTTACAAGATAGCCATATATTGCCTAGTGATAATTTGCAAGATTTTATCAACCGCAATACTTTTTCACAAACGCATATTGCAACACTTCAAGCACTTAATATAGAATCTAGCAACAATCATTTTGAAGTATGGATAAATCTATGAAAAATTATCATAAATCTCCGCTTCGCTATCCCGGGGGCAAAAGCAGGGCGATAAAGTTTCTACAAGACTTTTTTCCTAAAGATTTTAAAGAGTTTAGAGAGCCATTTTTTGGCGGTGGGAGTGTGGGGCTTTATCTCGCACAAACACATACAAACGCAATTTTTTTTGCTAATGATTTAAACTATGATTTATACTGCTTTTGGCAGACATTAAAAGTGAATTCTATGCGTCTTATTAAAAAGATTGAAGCGATAAAAGAAGCTTATAAAGATGGCAGAGAGTTACACACAGAGATTTTAAGCCGCAGGAGGCAAGATTTAAGCCCATTGCAAAGGGCGGTAGATTTTTTTATCTTAAATCGCATTAGCTTTTCAGGGCTGCTTGATTGTGGCGGATATTCTCAAAAGGCGTATGAATCTCGCTTTACACAAAGTAGCATTGAGCGGCTTAGGGCAATGCCTAAAATTTTGCAAAATTTTCATTTTAGCAGTGATGATTATGAAGTGCTATTGCAAAAAAAGGGGCAAGGCGTGTTTATATTTCTTGATCCGCCTTATTTTAGTGCGATTAAATCAAAGCTCTATGGCAAAAAGGGTGATTTGCACACAAGCTTTGACCACAAAAGGCTTTGTGAGAATCTCAAAAATACAACACATAAATTTTTGCTAACTTATGATGATAGTGAGTTTATTAGGGATCTTTATAGGGATTTTTATGTAAAAGAATTTAGCGTGCAGTATGGTATGAATAATTTTAAGCAAGATAAGGCACAAAAGGGCAGAGAGCTTTTGATTAGCAATTTTGCTTTATCTAGCCTTTCACTTTTTAGTGCGTAGAATTTTTATATTAATTAATATAAGTTTTTACATAAATTTTACATTACAAACTTTTTAATTTTACATTAGCCCTATATACTTTTACAAACTTTAAATTTTTAAGGAGTATGCTATGAAAAAATATGCATTGGGTTTATTGGCAGGGTTGGTGCTTAGCACGAGTGTGATGGCTGAAAATATTTTTCCAATTTCTAGGGAACAGGGTTCTGGAACGCGTGGAGCATTTGTGGAAATTTTTGAAATTCAAAAAAAAGTTAAAGACAAAAAAATCGATGCGACCACTCAAAAAGCTGAAGTTACAAATTCAACAGGCGTTATGCTAACAACTGTTGCGAATTCTAAAAACTCCATAGGCTATATCTCGCTTGGCTCTTTAAATGATAGTGTTAAGGCACTTCAAATTGACGGCGTAGCACCAAGTGTAGAAAATATCAATAATAAAAGCTATAAAATCTCTCGTCCTTTTAATGTTGTAACAAAAACAACAAATCCGCTTATTGAAGACTTCCTAAAATATAGCACTTCAATAGAAGCAAAAGCTATTGTAGAAAAAGCAGGTTATATTGCAACAGCGAAGGAAAGTTTTAAAAGCTCAAAGCCAGAAGGTAAATTAATCGTAGCAGGTTCAAGCTCGGTAACTCCTTTAATGGAAAAATTAGCAGAATCTTATAAAGCGGTTAATCCTAATGCTGTGATAGAAATTCAACAAAGCGATTCTACAACAGGTGTAAATAGCGTAGTTGAGGGCATTGCCGATATTGGTATGGTAAGCCGTGAGGTTAAAGATAGTGAGCTTAAAAAGGGCGTTACTCCGCTTGTTTTGGCTATTGACGGACTTGCTGTAATTGTTAATAAAAGCAATGGCGTAGAAAATCTTTCTAAAGATTCTGTTAAAAAAATCTTTATGGGAGAAATTACAGATTGGCAGGATGCTAAATAAGAAAGCTTAACTAATGCAAGAAAAAATTTTTAAGGGCATTTTTGCCCTTTGTGCCTTACTTTCTATTTTTGCCGTTTTGATGATTTGTTTCTTTTTGTTTGCGAATGCTATTCCAACGATTACTCAAATAGGACTTTTTGATTTTATTTTTGGTTTAGACTGGTATCCCACAGAGGAGATTTTTGGAATTTTTCCTATGATAGTGGGAAGCATTTATGTAACAGCTCTTGCGATTTTAATCGGTGTGCCGCTTGGTGTTTTAAGCGCCATTTATCTTTCGCGTTTCGCAAATAAAAAGGAACAAAAATATATCCTACCAGCAGTAGAATTGCTAGGAGCGATCCCTTCTGTTGTGTATGGATTTTTTGGGCTTGTGGTAATAGTCCCACTTCTTGCAACGACTTTTAGCGGAATTCCTGGCAAAAGCGTTTTAGCGGCAGCTTTGATATTAAGTATTATGATTTTACCAACTATCATTTTAGTTTCAAAAGCAGCCATTGATGCCCTTCCTCAAAGCTATTATGAGGGAGCTTTAGCACTTGGAGCAAGTAAAGAAAGAAGCGTGTTTTTCGCACTTATACCAGCGGCTAAAAGCGGAATTTTAGCTTCCATTATTTTGGGAGTTGGCAGGGCTATTGGTGAAGCTATGGCTGTCATTATGGTCGCTGGTAATCAAGCCCTAATCCCAACAAGCGTTTTAGAGGGTGTTAGAACCCTAACGACTAATATAGTCCTTGAAATGGGCTACGCACAAGATTTACATAGAGAGGTTTTAATCGCAAATGCGGTCGTGCTTTTTGTTTTTATCCTACTTATTAACACTTGCTTTAATGCACTAAAAAAGGAAGTTAAATGAAAGCAGATAGACTTACTCTTACTTTAGCCTTTTTAATGCGTGTTTCTATGATTAGCGTTTTGCTTATTTTTCTTATTTTAATAGGCTTCATTTTTATTAAGGGTGTGGCACATTTAAATTTAGAAATGTTTGCGTGGGAGTATAATAGCAATAATATCTCTATGACTCCAGCCATTATAAATACGCTTAATATGGTCCTTTTTGCCCTTGCCCTTGCTATGCCGCTTGGCATTTTTGGGGCGATTTATTTGAGTGAGTATGGCAGTAAAAAAAGTAAAATTTTAAACGCTGTAAGGATTGCTTCTGAGACCTTAGTGGGAATTCCTAGTATAGTTTATGGTTTATTTGGGTATTTGGCTTTTGTGCTTTATTTTGGCTTTAAAACTAGCTTTGTTGCGGGGGGTTTGACCTTGGCAGTTATGATTTTACCCCTCATTTTAAGAAGTGCTGAGGAGGCTTTAAAATCTGTGCCTATGAGCTTTAGAGAAGCGAGTTTTGCTCTTGGTGCTGGGAAATTGCGAACTATTTTTATCATAATTTTACCCGTTGCAATTCCAGGAATTTTAGCGGGAGTGATTTTAAGCATAGGTCGCATAGTGGGAGAATCTGCCGCTTTACTTTACACTTCAGGAAGTGTGGCTAAGGTGGCTGGGCTTATGGACTCAGGACGAACTTTAAGTGTGCATATGTATGCGATTTCAAGTGAAGGACAGCATATCAATGAAGCTTATAGCACGGCGATGATACTTATCATCATCGTCTTTTTAATCAATCTTGGCTCAAATTATTTGGCTAAAAAATTAGTAAAAGCGTAGGGAGTGAAATGAAAAATTGTTTTGAAATTAAAAAAATGTCCTTGCATTATGGAGAATTTCAAGCTTTAAAAGATATTAATATGGACATTAAAAAGGGTAAGGTTACAGCATTTATAGGTCCTAGTGGGTGTGGGAAATCGACCTTTATTAAAAGTTTAAATCGTATGAACGATTTAGTGGAAAATTGCAAGATTAAGGGTAAAATTCTTTTTGATGGTAAAAATATTTATAAGGATTATGATGTCAATCTTTTACGCAAAAAGGTCGGCATGGTGTTTCAAAAGCCTAACCCCTTTCCTATGAGCATTTATGATAATATTACTTTTGGTCCCAAAACACACGGCATTAAGAAAAAATCTAAGCTTGATGAAATCGTAGAAAGCTCCTTAAAAGACGCTGCTTTATGGGACGATTTAAAAGACAGGCTTGATAAATCGGCACTTGGCTTAAGTGGGGGACAGCAACAACGCCTTTGCATAGCAAGAACTTTGGCGGTTAATCCAGAAGTCATTTTAATGGACGAGCCAACATCAGCACTTGATCCTATCTCAACACTTAAAATTGAGGAGCTTATTTTACGCCTTAAGAAAGAATATAGCATTATTATCGTTACGCATAATATGCAACAAGCCGCTAGAATTTCTGACCAAACCGCCTTTTTCTTGCTTGGTGAAGTGATAGAATTTGACGATACTAGCAAAATTTTTAACAATCCTAAAAACAAAAAAACTCAAGATTATGTTAATGGAAGATTTGGCTAAAATATCTTTTTATTTTAGTGAGAGGATTTTATTTGGTTTTTGTTTTAGAAGATGATGCAAATATTTTAGAGCTTGTTTTATATGCGTTAAAAAGTCAAAACATTAACGCACAAGGCTTTTTAGATATAGAAAGTTTTAAAAAGGCTTTAAAGGCTGAAATTCCGCAAATTTTGGTGCTTGATGTTATGCTTCCTAATGCCAGTGGCTTTGAAATTTTAAAAGAGCTTAAAGCAAATGCTAATACTAAGGATATTTCTGTTTTAATGCTCACGGCTTTAAATCACGAAATTGATAAGGTTAAAGGGCTTGATTTGGGTGCTGATGATTATATCACTAAGCCCTTTAGCGTAATGGAATTTATCGCTAGAATTCGGGCGATTTTAAGACGCACATCACAAGAGCAAAATGCTGAAAATATCGTTTTAGATGAGCTTGAGCTATCTTACAAAACGCGTGAGGTTAAGGTCTGTGGTGCGGTAATTGTGCTAACTCTTAAAGAATTTGAGCTTCTTGGCTTTTTACTTAAAAATCAAAATAGAGTCTTTAGTCGCGATGATTTGCTAGAAATTCTTTGGGGGTATAGTTATAGTGGCGAGAGTAGGACTATTGATATACATATCAAAACTTTGCGTCAGAAGCTAGGCATTGCAAGTCGTTTTATTAAAACAATCCGCGGTGTAGGCTATAAAATTTCTAAAGATTCTTAATGCAAAAAAAGCTTTTTTTCATTATTTTTAGTGTCATTTTTGCTTTGGTTTTTTTTATTAATGTTTTTTTGATTTTAAGTGAAGAAGAATTTTTCATAGGGCAAGATTTTTCTTGGCTTTTATCTTGTGTTTTAGCTGAATTTTTTTTAGTTTTTTTATGTAGTTTTTTCTTGGCTAGATTTTTGTCCTATATTTTTTTAAAACCTTTAGAAAAGATCGATTTTGAAAATTTAGAGCATATTCCCTACCCAGAGCTTAAAAAAATGCTTGAAAAAATCAAGCTAGAAAACAAAGCCTTTAAAATTCAATTTAAACACCTAAAAAGAAAAAAACAAGAATTGCAATCTTTAACGCAAAATATGAACGATGGCTTAATTTTCATCTCTCGCACAGGAGAAATTTTAAGTGAGAATTTAAGTGCGGAAAAATATTTTGCCAATCTCAATTTAATTCATAATATTTTAGAGCTTAAAAATTCACAATTTTTAGAATTAGTTTTGAAATATCTTAAGGAATTTAAAAAGGAGAAATTAAAAAGCGAAATAAGAGAAAATTTCACTTTCCATTATCCTAATAATTTAGAATGTGAGCTTGTTTTCTCTCCCATTTTTTCGCAAAAAAAGAAATTTAAGGGTATGCTTATCGTGCTTTGTGATATCACAGAGCTTAAGCGTTTGCAAAATTTACGCAAGGAATTTAGCGCCAATGTAACCCACGAGTTAAAAACTCCGCTAACCTCCATTATGGCAAGCTCTGAGATGATTAAAAACAAGCTTGTAGCTCCTCAAGATTTGCCCAATTTTGTCGATAAAATTCATTTAGAGTCTAAGCGTCTTTTAGATATGATTAATGAAATTTTAAAAATCTCTTTTTTGGACGAAACGCAAACCCTGCCTTTTCATAGGGTCAATCTCAAGGAGGTCGTAGAACGCGCTTACAAACGCCTAGAACTTCTTGCTAATCAACACACAATTCGTTTTGAGTTAGACTTAGAAGATGCTTATATTTTAGGCATTGATGAGCTTTTAGAAAATTTAGTTTTTAATCTTTGTGATAACGGCATTAAATATAACCATAAAGGCGGTTTTGTCAAAGTGAGACTTAAAAAACTTAACAATTTTGTGGAACTTAGCATTAGGGATAATGGCATAGGAATTCCTAAAGAATTTCAAGAAAGGGTGTTTGAACGCTTTTTTTGTGTGGATAAAAGTCGCAGTAAGAAAATCGGCGGAAGCGGACTTGGACTTTCTATCGTCAAATCCGTCTTAAAACTTCATAAAGCAAGCATAGAGCTTAAAAGCGAACTTGGAAAAGGATGTGAATTTAAAATGCGTTTTATGCAAAATTTGCAAAAAGCTTAAGCTTCACGCCCTTACCAAATTAAATTTTTAAAATGCTTTTTTTTTGAATTGTGTTAGAATTGCGAAATTTAAACAAAGACTATCTTTTGTCATTGCAAGAAAGGAATTTTATGAAGACCAAGCGTATAAAGAATAAAAAAATCGGCGTTATCATCGTGCTATCAACCACACTAGTAGGTGGTTTAGACGCCCAAATTATCCATATTGATAAGTTTTTTTACCGCGATTTTTTGGACTTAGGGCAGAATAAAGGCGCGTTTACCACAGGGGCAAAAGATGTCATAATCCACTCCCTCAAACAGCCCGGCGTTTCTGTAAGCTTTGAAGCCCCTATCATCGACCAATCCGCTAGAAGTAATAATGGTAATTCCACCGCTTTAGGGCGAAATTTTGTCATCACTGCTACGCATGTGGCAGGCAGTAGTGGTGATAGCAGTGATGCACTTGTCAATTCATTAAATGCAGAAGTGAAACGCTGGGGGCAGACAAGTTATAAGATAAGTGAAGATAGCAGATCCAACAACTACGGCTATGATGTGTCTTTTACGCGGTTTAATAAATATATTGTGGAAGGGGAGATGGAAATCTTTGACGCAAAATTAGAGTCGTATAGCAAAGATAAAGAACAAAAAAATTTAGAAACTTTAAAAAAATATTTAACTAACAATGCGACAAACAACAAGGGTGAACTTATTATTTTTCAAGCAGGTTCAGGGATATTAAGCCTTTTCAATGCGCCTGGCAATGGATTTAATAGAGCTGGGATAGCGGCGATTAGTGGGACGCGTGGGGGGAGTTTTAGTCGCCCTATTGATTTAGAGAGAATTACTTATGAAAATTCCACAGCAAATCAAAATGTCAATGCGAGAGGTATTCAACTCATAGAATTTACGGATAAAACTTGGGTAAATGGTATTAGTCCCGGGGATAGCGGAAGCGGATTCTACATTTATGATAAGACTAAGAAAAAATGGCTACTGCTTGGGGTAACTTCTAAGGCGGATTTGGTAGGGCAGGGCAGTGCCGGTGTGGCAGTGGCAACCAAAGCAGACTTTGAAGAATTTAAAAAGCAAAATGAATGGGAGTTTGATTTAAAAGGAGGGCAGAACTGGACTTTTGAAAAGCAGGTAGGGCAACAAGCAGAATTTAAACAAAATGGCTCAAATAGTAAACAACTCCAAACTGATAAAGATATAGTCTTTCAAAATGGTGGAACTATTGATTTAAAAGCGGATATGGATTTAATGGTAAGTGGGCAAGTCGGTGGGCTTGTGTTTAAGGCTAAAGCAAATAATGGAACTACTGAAACGACTTATACAATCACAAGCAATGGCACAAATAATAATATGCCTTTTGGTTTTAATGGCGCAGGGCTTGATATAGAAGAAAATGTCAAAGTGGAATGGGGGCTAGGGTTTATCAATGGTAAAAAGACGGCAGATGACGCATTGCATAAGGTCGGCAAAGGCACACTAATCTTTAAAACAGCACCACAAAATCCAAGCAGTGATGGTAAATATGGCTATCTACGCGTAGGCGATGGCAAGGTCATTTTTAATACAGATAAACAAGTCCTTGATGGTGTGCATCTCACAAGTGGGAGGGGGACTTTAGAACTGACTAAAGATAAGGCACAAGCTTTTGGTGCGAGAAAGAATACTTCATCCATAGACGCTAAATTACCTAATCATTTTATCCTAGACCAAAATAAGGTTACTGAGCTTGGATTCTACTTCGGCAATGGCGGGGGAAATTTTGATCTAAAGGGCAATAGCCTAACGCTTAATACTATCTCTAGCAATGACGCACACGCAAATATTATTAATACTGACACTACGCAGAACAGCCCTAGTGCCATTACTATCGAGGGTTATGGATATGATACAAGCAAAAATAAAACACACGAAAAAGCAAATACCATTATCCACGCAAGTTTTGGGCAAGATACAAAGAATAGCACAACTACTAGTCCAAATACAAACAATAATCTCAATCTCATCTATAAAGGTAATGGCACAGCCGCACTTATCTTTGATGGTAATATCGATGCGAAGGGGCTTGAAGTAGGTAATGGTAAGGTCGTTTTACAAGGACACCCTACAACTCACGCTTATATTAGAAATGAAAATGTAACCGCTACACAATATGGGAAACCCGGACAAAAGAATTTCTTAAACCTTGTGAAAGGTGCGGAGGGCAAGAGCCTACCTACTTGGATGGACCTAAGTCGCCCTAGCACTTTGGACCAGCCTGACTGGGACCATAGAGTGTTTAAATTTGAAAGAATTGATTTAAGTAGTGGTGCTAAGCTTGATATAGGGCGTGAGGCGACTTTGGATGGGCATATCGAGGCGAATTCTGGCTCGGTGATTAACTTCGGCGGAGATATAGAGCATTATATCGACAAAAAGGACGGCGAAAACACTACGGGCAATGGCTTTGACTATCGGCAAGAAGTGGAAAAGAAAACGCTCACAGATAAAAATATCGCTAATCAAACGACACATTTTCACGGCAGCATTACAGCCGATAACACGACTATCACATCGGGGATTTATGACTTTAATGCTAAGCTTAATTTGACAAATAATGCGAATTTGACAGCAGACTATCTTACCCTTGATAGAGAAAAGCATAATAGTGGGGCGATTTTAACGATGAATAACAGCACCGCAAATGTGAAAAATCTCATCTTTAGAAGCTTAAATGGCAATCATAGTGGGATTATTAACGCAAGTGGCAGTGGCACGCTACAAGTAACGCAGTCTCTAGGCTTTGAGAAATCAAGCTTTGATTTGAGTAATCTTAATAGCATAAATGGTATGAATAAGCCGGGGCAGTATGATATTTTTGCTAAGGATAAATCAAATATTACAGGGGCAAACACAACAATCACTGGCAATGTGGGCGTGATGGGTGGCTCTACTTTAAACATACAAAGCATTAATTTAGAAAGTGTGAATAAAAATTCTATTATAGTTGATGGACAAGGCTCAACACTAAATGTAAGCGATAAAATCAGCACGAGAAATCAAGATAATGTAACGATACTTATAAGAGGTGTTTCAAATGCTAATCACGCTACGCTCAGTGCGACAAAGGGCATTGAGCTAAGTGGGAGTGCGACAAAGGGCTTAAATATAAATTGTAGTGGTAAAGTTGGCGTAGAGTGCTTTAATAACACGCAAACTAGCAATATTATCTTAGCAAGTGGAGGAAAGCTAGACGCAAACAACCTCAAGGCGACTAATCTAGCTCTTAATGTCAGTGTAGATAAGAACTCAGACTTTTTAGCTAAGGGTAAAACGCTAGAAAGCAGTGCTTCAAGCGTAGCCTTAAATTTTGAGTTGGGTAAGGAGCGTGAATTTGACATTGACGCTAAGAGTCAAAGCCATATCACGCTTAATGCTTATACAGCTAATGACACGACAAAAGCTACAAATGCTTTATATCAAGGCACACTAAAGGCGGATAATTCTAGGATAGATGTAGCTTTAAGCAATATTACCGCAAAGGTAGATTTAAGTAATGGAGCGAGTCTTAACATCGCACAGGGAGGGACTTTAACGCTTGATAACACTCATAATAGCATTAGCTTAAATGGAAACAATACTACGCTTAAAGCTGATACTATCATCGCCGATAAATTAAATAACCTTACTTTAAATGTAATGGGTGGGGCTAAATTTAATGTGAGAGATTTTGTATTTAAGAGCGGAACTTTAAGTAATAGCGCATTTTATGGGGAAAATGTCCATTTACAAGAGGGTGCGAATCTTACTTTAAACGGCGGTGGTTTGATTAATCATAATCTTTACATCAGTGGTAAATCGAATTTCAATACAAATAGCAACGATGTTTTACTTAGCGGAGGGAAAACCCTAGTTGTGGGTGGCGAGTCTAATTTTAAGGTAGATAATAATGACGGCACTTTAAGCGTTAATGGTGGTGGTAATACAAAAATTCAAACCGAACTAGGTTCAACGCTAGGTATCAAAAAGCTTTTAGCTCAAGGTGGTAGTTCTGTAAGTATAGAACTTGATTTACCACAAGGCTATACAAAAAGCACGCAGAAAAATTTCAGCATCGAAGCAAATAAGGGTAGTAATGTCTATCTCACTAGTTGGGATATGAACCGCGAAAGTTTTGATAGTAAAAAAACTACAAGCCTTAAAACAGATGATAATTCGAGAATCCACTTTGATACCCTAACGCACGATATGACTAAGACAAATAACACGCAAACTCCTATCGCCGCAAATCTCTCTATCTCTCAGCATTTACATCTAGAAAATGTCGGCAAACAAAGCTCTGGAAGTCAGCCCTTTAAGATGATGACAATTAAAAATGAAAATGCTCTAAGTCCTAGAAATCAAATCCACTCAAGCTCAGATTCTTTAAGTTTAGCCGCACAAGTGGGAACGAGTGAGGATAGATTTCACGCATTAAAAGTAGAAAATAGCAAAAATCTCACCCTAGAAAATGGCACACGCATTGATGTGAAGCTTGATAGTAGTATTAAGACAAATCATAATGATAGTTTAGCACTCAATAAATATTACACCCTAATTTCCGCTGGGAGTATCACTGATAAACGCACAGATAAGAGAGTTAATTTTAGCTTTACTAGTGCTATGCCTTTACACTGGAATACGATAGTCGAAGAAGGGCAGGTCAAGGTCAAATTTCTTAAAGAAGACCCAAGCTCTTATAAGGAATTATCAAAACACATTAACAATGATAAATTGCTAGATGTTCTCATTCAACATAATCCAAAAGATGATTTTGTACAAATGGCAGGGACGGCGAGTCAGTATGAGGAGCTAGAGGGGCATTTAGGTAAGATTGATAAAGATATGAATGATATAGCTAAAAATAGCGTGAATATTGTGGAAAAAGTGCTTTTGACAAATAATCAAAATATAAATGCACGCGTTTCTCAAGTAAGATACACACAAAAAAACTTTGCTTTAGCTCCTGTATTACTTGCTAGCAATGATGTTGAGGCGATGTCTTTGGCTTTTGAGGAGTTAGAAACTAAGAGAAACAAGGTCTGGGCTAATACAAGTGCTGGAGCATTTACGGAGGGAAGAGGTGATGCGAATCTTAAATTTTATAGTATCAATGTGGGCTATGATAAAGTGTTTGATAGGGATAATGGAGAGCTAATGCTAGGCGTTATGGCTGGGCTTGGTAGGTCTAATTATGATGCTTCTATTTTTAACAATCAAGCTACGCTTGTTAATTTTGGTTTTTATGGTTTATATCAAACTGGTAATCACGAGTTTCAAACTAATCTTTCTATCAGTTCTATTAATGGCGATAGAAGTGTGCAAGGGGTTTTAGGAAGTGAAAATGCGAAGTCAAATTCTTATGGACTTCTTTCTCACAATTATTATAAATATCACTATGCCTTGAAAAAGGGAGAGAAATTTGAGAGTTTTATTAAGCCTATGGGGCTTTTGAGTGTGGGATATGATGGTATAGGAACTTATAAGGGGAGTAATTATGCGCAAAAGGGTTTTGATGCTTTTAATATAGGCTTAGGTGCTGGAGTGGAATATGCTCTCGTGGGCGAAAAAGAGTCTTATGGCTTTTCACTTCTAGCAAGGCAAAATATCTATAACTCGGCAAATCAGGTTTTTGTTAGCTTGAGTAATGCTAAAAGTTTCATCGGCTATGAGCTTAATGCCGAGCCTTTAACCTTTGAACTTGATTTTATAGGAAGAAGAGAGCTTGATAAAGGTTTTGGACTACAATATGGATTTTCAATTATGAGTGATGTGGAGGGAGGCTATGGAGGTAGAGGCAATATTAATCTTGAATACAAATTCTAATATTTTGACCTCTATTTTTAATGCAGGTTCGTTTTTTTCTTTTAGCCTTTAAGATTTAAGCCCTTAGGGCTTAAATTTCACGCTTTTACTAGGCTTACATCCTCACCTTTCATCACTTGATTCATTGTATTCATTGCACACATTTTTCCGCACATCGAGCAAGAATTTAGTTCCTCCGGTCGTCTTTCATTAAACATTTTTTTCGCCTTTTCTCCATCAATTGCCAGTTTAAACATACTCTCCCAGTCTATCTTTTGCCTTGCCACACTCATAGCATCGTCTCTTGCTCTTTCTTTTGGAAGTTTAGCTAAGTCTCCTGCGTGAGCGGCGATTTTAGTTGCCACTATGCCGTCTCTTACATCTTGTAAATTTGGTAGTCTTAAATGCTCGGCTGGAGTTACATAGCATAAAATATCCGCTCCAGCCGCAGCAGCTACTGCTCCACCAATCGCTCCGCTGATGTGGTCATACCCAGCACCAATGTCTGTTACTAAGGGTCCTAAAACATAAAAAGGCACACCTTTACAAATGCGTTTTTCTATTTGCATATTTGCCTCTATCTCATTAATAGCCATATGTCCGGGTCCTTCTATCATCACCTGCACTCCAGCATTCCAAGCTCTCTGCGTCAAAAGTGAAAGCTCAATGAGTTCTGCAATTTGTGCCGCATCGCTAGCATCGTGAGTGCAGCCCGGACGCAAGGCATCTCCTAAAGAAAGTGTTACATCATATTTGAGGCAAATTTCAAGTAAATCATCATAATACTCATAAAAAGGATTTTCCGCTTCTTTCATTGCCATCCACGCATAAAGCACCGATCCACCACGCGAAACGATATTTGTGAGGCGTTTTGTCTCTTTAAAAACCCTAGCCGCACGAGAATTTATCCCTGCGTGTATAGTCATAAAATCTACCCCACTTTTAGCGTGATGATACACCACATCTAAAAAATCTTTTGCTTCAATTTGTTTTAAGTCCTTTTCTAAAAAGCCCACCGCATCATATACAGGCACCGTGCCTATCATCGCCTTAGATTTAGCAATGAGCGCGTCTCTAAAATGGCTTGTTTTACCATAATTACTCAAATCCATAATCGCCTCAATGCCAAATTTATGTGCTAAATCAACCTTTTCCATTTCCTCGCTGTAATCAATGCAGTCGTTTGAAACGCCTAAATTGACATTAACCTTAGTGCGAAGTCCTAATCCTATACCATTTGGCTCTAGAGCGGTATGATTGATATTTGCAGGGATAATAATCTTACCCGAGGCTAAATTCTCAAGCAAAAAATCCTTGCTAACTTGCTCTTTATCAGCAACAATTTGCATTTGAGGTGTCCAAGTTCCCTCCTTTGCATAAAGCATTTGTGTTTTCATTTTTATCCTTTAAAGAAATTTGGATAAATGAAGGGTAAGTAGAAAAGTGATAAATCTTCCCAACGCTAGCATTATCTAGTTCTGGTTCGGTCTAAGCTTTTAGCTTACTCTCAGCCTGTCCCACAAGCTCCCGTCATTTATTGTGATTTATTATAGCATTTGTTTTTTAATTTTGCAGTTTTTGTAAAGTGGATAAGCTCTTCTGTGGTTTTAATGTGCGGAGGAAGTTTGCCAAGGCAGTATTTAAAAATTTCAGCTGCTGCTAGGGCGTCATTTAAGGCTCTATGATGTGTGCTTTCTATCTTTAAAATTTCTTTTAAAGCGTCTAGTTTGTAATGTGAGCTTTGGATGCAGCATTGTGCGAAATCTATCGTGCAAATTTTGCGGTTGAGTAAAATGCCAAAGCCACACTCATAAAGACTTTTTGAGATGAAATTATAATCGAATTTGACATTATGCGCGACAAAAACACTATCATTTAAAAAAAGTCTAAAAGCCTCTAAAACTCGCGTTAGATTAGGTGCATCTTTGACCATATTTAGTTCTATGCCTGTAAGTTCGGTAATATTTTGTGGGATTTCATCGACTTTTACAAAGCTTTCAAAGCGGTCTAATTCTTTATGATTTTGAATTTTAACAGCACCTATTTCTAAAATTTGCCCTGAGTTTATCCCGCCTGTGCTTTCTATATCTACGATACAAAAAACTTGCTCTTTAATTTTATTTGTGCGTGTTTTAAGGCTTAAAACATTATCTTTATGAAGATGAAAGCTAAGTCCAAGAAGTTCCAAAATTTCGAGGTCTAACTCATAGTCTTTCAGCTCTTCAACCTTAGCAAATTCCTTCATCACCCAAGGATAAGGCTTACTTTCTTTAACTAATTTAGCAAGGATTTGGTCAATTTGTTGCAAACTCAAAATTCAAGCTTTAAAGATTTAATGGCGTTTTTATAGTCATTTGAGGAGAAAATATAATTACCGGCGACTAAAATATCGGCTCCAGCTTCTTCTAAATCCGCCGCATTTAAGCCATTAACCCCCCCATCGACTTCGATGAAAACTTTAGCTTGTTTTTTTTCTATCAAAGCTCTAAGTTCTCGTATTTTATCATAAACTAAGGGCAAAAATTTCTGTCCTCCAAAGCCCGGATTAACACTCATTAAAAGCACCATATCCACAAATTCAATTAAATGTTCTAATGAACTTATGGGCGTGTGAGGATTAAGGGTGATAGCAGGATGAATTCCTTGCGTCCTTAAATACTCGCAAAGTTTTATAGGGTGGGCTTCTGCTTCAATGTGAAAGGATAAGAATTTGGGCTTTAAGGGTAAAAAAAGCTCGACAAATTTTGACACATCTTTTACCATCAAATGCACATCTAAAGGCACAGAGCTAATGCTTGAAATTTTTTCCAAAACACAGGGTCCAAAGGTCAAATTTGGCACAAAATGTCCGTCCATTACATCAATATGCAAAAGGTCCGCTCCCGCTTCGCTGACAGCTTTGATTTCTTCTTCCAATTTTAAAAAATTCGCCGATAATAAACTCGGTGCTACATACATTGCAAAACCTTAAAAATTTTAATCAAAATGCTAATTTTAACCTTTTTTAGATTAATTTTAAGCTTAAATTGCTATAATTTGCGTTTTAAAAAATTTAAAAGGATAAAAAATGGCAAGAATCTGTCAAATCACAGGAAAAGGACCTATGGTAGGTAATAATGTCAGCCACGCGAACAATAAAACTAAAAGACGCTTTCTACCTAATCTTCGCACAGTTCGCATTACTTTAGAAGACGGCACAACGAGAAAAGTAAGAATTGCCGCTTCAACTTTAAGAACACTCAAAAAACAAAATTCTAAATAATCTTTGAGGAGTAAATCCTCAATTGATTAACTTGCAAATTTTTACAAGTAACAAGTATAAACAATTTTTGAAAATTTTTAAACAAAAATTATACTTTTTTTGTTATAATCTAGCTTTTAATATACAAAAAAGGAGTTTTTATGCTACATGAATTTAGAGACTTAATGTCGGAGCTTAAGGGAAAGGATGCTCATTTTGATAAGCTTTTTGAGCGTCATAATGAGCTTGATGATAAGATTAAAGACGCTGAAGAGGGCAGAGCTTTTTTAAGTGATGCGGAAATTTCTACACTAAAAAAAGAAAAACTCCATGTTAAAGACGAGTTAGCTCAATATCTTGCAAATTATAAAAAATAGGGAGAATTTATATGTTTAATGCAAAAAGTAGTGGAGCAGATTTACAATCCTTAAAAGATGAAAATCAAAAATTACTTAATCAGGTTTCAAATCTACAAGTTGAAAATTTAGAGCTTAAAAATAAAATTGCCAGTTTGGAAAAGGCGGATTCAGAATCGACTCTAAAAACAGATCTTTTGGATATTTTGCTTAAGGGCGTTTTAGAAAATATCACTATAGTACAAAATGATATGCTTGAAAATGTTAATAAGGCTGAAGTGATTTCTACCTATTCTCAAACTTCTCTTGGGGCGATGGATGAGCTAAATCACATCACGCACTCTATTAACGCTTCTTTGAGCGATATTATAGAGTCTGCAAACAAATCGAGAGATACCGCAGGAACGCTACATAGAAGCGTTGATGAAATTTCTAATGTTATTAATCTTATTAAAGATGTTTCCGATCAAACAAATCTTCTTGCACTCAATGCTGCTATTGAAGCTGCAAGAGCTGGGGAACACGGAAGAGGCTTTGCTGTCGTGGCAGATGAAGTTAGAAAGCTTGCTGAAAAAACTCAAAAAGCCACAGCTGAAGTTGAAATGAATATTAACTTACTTAAGCAAAATGCCAATGAGATGTATTCTCAAAGTGAGCAAGTGGAGAAAATCTCAATGGATTCTAACGCGCACATTATGAATTTCTCTGACAAATTTAGCAATCTTGTCAGCGAAGCACACTCGACAAATGCAAATGCTGTTGGCATTGCTTCGGAAGCTTTTGTTTCTTTAGCTAAACTTGATCACATTGCCTTTAAACTTAACGGCTACAAGGAAATTTTTGCCAAATCAAATAAAGCCCTTGCAGACCACTTTAGTTGTCGTCTTGGCAAATGGCTTGCCAGCACTGGTAAAGAAAGATTTGGACAAAGCAGAAGTTTCTTAAATATTAATGAGCCACATCAAAATGTTCATGAAAATATGAACTCAGCTATTCAAATTGCTGGCACAGAAGATGTAACAAGCAAGGCTACGCAACATAAAATCGCCGAAAAATGCAAGACAGCAGAAATAGCTTCGCTAAGACTTTTTGAAGTTTTCAAAACTATGATTACAGAATCGTATCAAGCTCAAACTCAACAAACCCAAGCATAATATCGCCACCTCTTTTGAGGTGGGTGCTATCGATTTCAACTTATAAAATTAAAGATATTTTGTCGTTTAAATATGTTACAATTCAAATTTTATTCATAATATGAGATTAAATTAAAGAGGAATTGATGATAGCAAATGGCATTGGTGGAGCAAATACAAAAACGGGGCTAGTTTTTGAAGGGAAAGTGGATTTAGCGACATTATCCCGGCAAAGGATATGTCGTTGATAGCGTTGGAAAAGTGTTTTATGATGATGAGTTGGTGGCACAAATCTTTAAAAGTATAAGTTTTATAGCTTTTTACAAGAGCGTGGATTAAATTGGCGAGATATTATTTCTAAAAAGCTTTTGCTTATATTATCATCAATAACACATTTTTTATCATTGAGTGTAAATTTCAGCAAGTTGCGGAGTCGGTTGATGAGTTGCTAATTTGCGATTTTAATAAGAAACAATATCAAAAACTTCTCTCTAATCTTAATATGGAAGTGAAGTATGTGTATTTGCTAAGTGATTGGTTTAGAAAGCTAGAATATAGAGATGTTTTAGATTATATTATTAGCGTGAATTGCAGATATTATTTTGAGTATATTCCATTGCAAATTTTTGGCTTATCAGTATCAAATTTATAAAGGTTTAATTATGTCACAAAAAGAATGCGTAATCCACATATTTGAAACATTACAGGGTGTGGCAACACTAGGACAGCTCTATGCTCTTGTAGATACTTCAATATGGAAAACTAAAACGCCTTATGCTTCCATAAGGAGAATAGTGCAAACAAACAAAGAATTTTTTAAAATTAAACCCGGACTTTGGGGATTATCTCACCAAAAAGATATGATTATAAAAAATCTACACATCACTACAAATACTACTGAAAACCCGCATTTTACTCACACATATTATCAAGGAATTATCACTGAATTAGGAGCATTAAGAGGATTTCAAACATTTATACCCGCACAGGATAAAAATAAACTCTTTATCAACAAGCCACTAAAAGACATAGCAACCTTAGACACAATTTGCACTTTTACTTATTTAGAGCTAATAAACAAGGCAAAAACTATTGATAGTATATGGTTTAATGAACGCAAAATGCCTCACGCATTTTATGAGGTGGAGCATTCAACAGATTTTAAAAACTCTTTGAATAAATTTTTTGAATTACAAGATTTTCGTTCAAAATTTTATATTGTTGCTGATAAAAAACGCAAGGCACAATTTCTTTCTATAATGGAAAATTCAATTTATAAGCCTATTAAAGATTTTGTGAATTTTGCAGATTATGAAAGTATTGTAAAACAATATGAAAATGAAAGTATGAAATATGAAATGGGCATTTAATGGCAAATTTTATAATTTGCGATCCATTTATAGCACCACAGGGATTGCCGCAAATCTTTTACATAGACAATTTATAGGTATTGAAAAAGAAAGTGAATTTATTAATTTGAGTATAAAGCGTAAAAATGAATTAGATACTAAATTTGAAGAATTTAAAAGAAAAATTAAAGATTTGCAGCAAACACTTTTTTAAAGGACAATAATGCTAGGCATAGATTTAGGCTCAAATACTTTAAGAGCTGTGAAAATGAACGAAGCTTTGGAAAAGCTAGAAGAGTATGAATTTATCATAGGTGCGGCGAGAAATTTAGGTCAAAATAAAGTGATAGAAAATGAAGCGATAGTAAGACTTAAAAACGCCTTAAGAGAGCTTGGTAAAAAGCACGATTTAAGCAGGGCTTTAGCCGTAGCTACCGCTGCTTTTAGAAAGGCAGAAAATACAAATTTGATTTTTAGGGAGCTAAAAGAGGAATTTGGTATTACTTTTAAACTTATCTCCGCACAAACGGAAGCTAAACTTAGCGTTTTGGGGATGCAAAGCGGACTTTTAGCTCTTAATTTACATCAAGAATTTGGCTTTTGCGACTTGGGAGGGGCGAGTTGTGAGTTGTCTTTTAGGGAAAATTATTTAAGTTTTGATTTTGGCATTATAAGCTTTTATGAGGGCTTTAAAATGACTAGCAATGAGACTTTTAAAGCTCTGCCGCCACTTCAAACAAAGGATAAAAAACTCCTTATTCAAACTCTCATTAAAGATAAGAAGCTCAAAGCCCTTGCCTTTAGGGCTTTTGAAGTGGTTAAAGAGCCAAAAAAGGTTTTAAGAAAACAAAAGATAAAACGCATAGTCTTAAATTCCGGCGTTCCTACTAGCTTGGCTGCTTTTAAACTAGGGCTTTCTTATGAAAATTATGATGCTAAAAGGGTCAATGGTATGCGAGTTTTATCTTGGGATTTTTTAAATTTCGCACTCAAACTTTGGCATATGAGTGAGAGTGAGGCGTGTTTTTGGGTGGGAAATATGCGTAAAAATTATCTTGTCGCCGGTGCGTTTTTGCTTTTTGCTCTTTTTGATAAAGAGGAGCTTATTATCATCGATGAAGGCTTGAGGGAGGGTGTTTGTGTGGCGTATTATAAAGGACTTTTTTGAAACTCAAAAAAGTGAAATTTTGCGTCAAAATTGAAAAATAAATGCTTGGCTTGAGAGAGCAGTTTTTCTTTATTTTCACTTTGCTCTATAATGCTTTCAAGCCCAAATTCAAGCAGAGCTTTGCTTTGTTTTTCTAAGCTTAAAAGCTTAAAATGATATTTTTCGATAAGATATTGTAGGTGTGTAAAATTGACATTATAGGTTAAGTCGCTTTTGCCAAAAAATGCCCTTAAATCTACTTCAAAAGGATCAAAAAGTTGATGATTTTGATAAATTCTTAAACTAAATCGTTGTGGTAAAAATTCTCCATAATCAAACCCCGCAAAAATAAAGCTATCGCAAGCCGCGTTTAAATCCTCAAAAAAATTTGACAAATAAAAGCTAAATTCGCCTTTTTGTAATTTTAAAAGCTCACATTGCTTTTTAAGTGCGGGACTTAGAGGCTTAAAAATAAATTTAAAATCCTCAATAAAAGCCATTTTGCCATTATCTATCAAATCGCAAGCAAAACTATCAAATAGCTCATTGCAAAAGATAAAAGCATTTTGGAAATGCGTCTCTTTGAAAGAGTGATGATGGGTAAATTCTACGCCTTTTAGGGTTTGTTTTTGTAAAATTTGCAATTTTTCGTGAGGTTCTATGATGTGAAATTCTAGCTTTTCAAAAATGCTTGGACGAAATTGCACTAAGGCACTTAAAAAATCGCGACTTAAGTAGCCCTCATTAGCGCCTATCTCGACTACTTGTAGGGGGGGTGTTAGAATTTGTTTGTCAATAAGACTTAAAAAATGCTTTGCTAACAAAGAGCCAAAAAGCTCTCCCACGCTCACAGCCGTGTAAAAATCGCCCCTTTTGCCGACAAAAACGCCGTTTTTATAATAGCTCTCATAAAGCCATTTTTGAAAAAATTCGCTAAAAAGCATTAGAAAAGGGCGTTAAATTTTTGCATAAAATCTAAAGGGTCGATTTGCTTTCCTCCTGCAAAAATTCCAAAATGCAAATGCGGACCGCTCACCCTGCCACTTGCTCCACTAAGTCCTATAATTTGTCCCTTTTTGACTTTTTCACCTACTTTAACGCTTAATTTTGAAAGATGATAATACTGCGAATAAATGCCATATCCGTGGTCTATAATGACAGAAAGCCCTGCATAATAGCGGTCTTTAGCCAGTCTTACTATACCTGAATTTGCAGCTTTAATTTTCGTGCCTATGGCAGCTCTAAAGTCTGTTCCGCTGTGATAGCTTGCCACTTGTTCGTTAAAAATTCTAGCCCTACCAAAATCACTTGTGATAAAACTATCAAGCGGCTTTATAAAAGCACCATTAAATAAGGCTTCTGGGGTAAATTTCGCATAAATGGCATTGGCTTCTTTTAGCTCGTTTTGTATGCGTTTTTGCACCTTTTGGGGAGGGAAGACTTTTTGTGCTTGGACGATGATTTTCTCGCTTGTATAATGACCTTCTAACATAGTGATGTGAAAAATTTCTTTTTTCTTATCCTTATAAAAAGCCTCTATTTGAGTGTTTTTGGCAGGATTTTTATAGGGCAGGGAAAAAATGGCTAGAACTTTACCATTATCTTTTGGATGGGTAAAATAGGGCAAATTTTGATCTTTTATTTTTAATTCTTTCAAATTTGCTTTTTCAAATTCTAAAAATAAAGCCTGTCCTTTAACAAGCTCCAAATTGGTATCTGCAAAGCTAAAAAGTGTGAAAAATGCTAAAAAAACGAGTTTTTTCATAGGCTTAACTCTTTAATGTCAGCGATCTTTAAAAATTCATTATAAATAGCAAAAATGAGGGCTTGGCGATTATTTTTAAGCTTTTCATTTTCGCTATTAATCATCACATTTTCAAAAAATTCGTCAATAAAAGGCTTTAGAGCAAAAAGACTTTCTAATTTTTGCTTAAGATTTTGCACCTTTAAGCTTTCCTTAAAGGCGAGATAAAGTTTTTTTTCTGTTCCATTTTCAAACAGGCTTTCATCGATTAAATTCTCATTTTTTGTAGTGATATTTGCAAGGCGTTTAAAGGTGGAAAAATTTTCGTTAAAATTTGTTTTTTTGCTTAATTCTATAAGGGCTTTTACGGCGGCGTCTATATGGATAAGATCGCTATTTTTTGTGCTTAAAACAGCCTTGATAAAAGATGGGTTAGCCTCATAAAAAGGATAAATTCTTTCTAAAATAAAATCATAAAGTAAGTTTAAATCAAAGCTTTTATAAGTTTTACTAGCCTCCTTTAAAAAGGCGTTTAGATCAAATTTTTTACCCAAATGAAGCAAAATTTTTAAAATTCCATTTGCCGCTCTTCTTAAAGCGTAAGGATCTTTCGTGCCACTTGGAATTTTACCTATGGAAAAAAGTGAGAGTAGAGTGTCAAATTTGTAAGCAAGAGCGACTATGCTTGAAAATTCACTACTTGGAAGAGCGGATTGATTTGGCAAATATTGTTCTTTTATGGCTAAAGAAATTTCATAGCTAAGTCCCATTTTTTCCGCATAGTAAGATCCCATAATGCCTTGTAAATTTGGGAATTCATAGACCATTTGCGTAGCTAAATCGGCTTTGGAAAAATGCACGGCTTGTAAAATAGCTTCTTGTTTGTCATTATCTAAAAACTTACATAAAAGAAGTGCCAATGCCTTCTCCCTTTCGACCTTATCCATCACCGTGCCAAGCGAGTCAAGGTAGAGCATTTTGCTTAATTTTTCAGGCTCTAAGCCCTTTTGCAAGTCATTTTTGTAGAAAAACATCGCATCACTTAGCCTTGCACGAAGCACTCTTTCATTGCCGTGTATGATTTTAGAATAATCTTTGCAAACAGCATTGCTAACCACTATGAAATGATTGCTAAGTCCTTTTTCATCGAAAATAGCGAAGTAGCGTTGATTTTCACGCATTGAAGTGATGATGACTTCGCTAGGAATTTCTAAAAATTCGCTCTCAAAGCTACCAAGTAGCGCGTTTGGATATTCTGTGATAGCGATGACTTCTTCCAAAAGCTCATCATCTTGTGCTATGTTTAAATTTTCTTTTGTTTCGATGAGTTTAAAGCTTTCTATGATTTTTTCTTTTCTTTTTTCAGGGTCTAAAATGACAAAATTTTCTTCCAAAAGCTCAAAATATTCTTTAGCATTTTTAAAGGCAAAAGCCTCATAACTCACGCTTCTATGCACGAAAGTTTGTTTAGAGCTTTGCACTCCATAGCTTTGAAATTTGACTAAGTCCTCACCCAAAACGCAAGCAATATTGCGAATCGCACGGATAAATTCAAATTGATACGCTCCCCAACGCATACTTTTACCAAAATGAAGACTTTTTAAAAAGTTTTCTATCATCTCGCCTAAAATTTCGCTACTTTCTTTACCTTCAAGCTCTTTTTGATAATATAAAACTTCTTTACCCTTAATCTCCCTAAAGCAAATTTGTGTCTCATCAATGCCTACTTTTTGGATAAAGCTAAGTCCAGCTTGGCTTAATTTCCCGTCTTTATAAGCGACATTTTTTGGCGCTCCTATAAACTCAACAAGGCTATTTTCTTGCTTTGTTTTAAAATGAGGGTGAAAAAAAACTAAGCGGCGTGGAGTATAGTAAAAGTCAAACTCAGCTTCTAGGCGGTATTCTTTTAAAAGTTTTTCCCATTTTCCTTTGATGTTAGGAAGTTCTTTAAGAAAGGGGATGGCTGGAAGCTCTTCTGTGAGAATTTCGATTAATAATTCTTTCATTATGCACTCTTTTGGTAAATTTTTATTATTGTAACTTTTCTTTACAAATGATTTTTTAAAAAATTTAGTAATTCTTTGGCATTGCTAAATTCGTTTTCTTTGAGGTCTTTTTCATACCACTTAGCGTGATAATAGGGTATATCAGCTCTTTGCGCGGCTTCTTTGTCTTTAGCACTATCGCCTATAAAAAGGCTTGTTTGATAGGGTGCTTCTTCTTTTAATAAATGAAGCATCATTGGACTTGGTTTAGGCTCTATGCCGACACTCACTCCTAAAATTTTGTCAAAATAAGGCAAAATATTATGCTTGTTTAAAATCTGCGTAAGTGAGCTTTGTGGAGCATTTGTAGCTATGGCTAGATAGCATTTTTGCTCTTTTAAAAAGTCTAAAATTTCTTTAATGCCCTCAAATAGCACAACACTTTGCTGATAATGCTTGATGAAGTATTTTTCAAAGCCCTCTTTAAAGCTTGAATGATTGAAATTTTTCATTTCGTAAAGCTCTTTTGCCCAGTCAATTTGCGGGGTATTGATGATACGCATTATATCCTCACGCTTCATTGGACTTAGTTTTAATTCTGCTCTTATTTCATTTACTGCCGCACTAATGGCGTTAGCACTATCAATTAATGTGCCGTCCATATCGAAAAATACATTAATCATTAAAATCCTTTAAATAATTTTTATGTTTTTCTTTTTTTCCGCTTTGTTTTTTCTGCTTATCGAGGGCGTTTGCAAGGCTTAGTAGATCTTCTTTTGAGCGATTAAAATCCAAACAAGCATTAACAAAACTTTCCAAATTTTTTGCGTAGCTTGAATTTAAAAAGACTACTTCATTTTCTTTAAAAAATTTGGAATTTTTAAGCATTCTTTCTTGGAATTTTTGCTGGTCAAAATCTTCTTTTTTAAGTCCATTGATGGCGGAATTTGCAAATTTCTCTAAATTTCTTAGATATTTAACTCTTAAACTTTTTTCTTTATCAAAAGCCATATTTTACCTTAAGCATTTTTACTAATGCGTTTTTCAAGGGCTGCACTAATTAAAGCTCTTGCTAAAACTCTTTCTGTTTGCACGATTTCGACATTTTTGTCTATTTTAGAATAAAAGAGTTTTTTGGAGCTATTATTTGTATAAATCACAATATCAACCTCACCATAACTTTCTAAGGCTTGCTGGAGCATTGCTAGCCGTGCTTCGTTAAAAATAGTGATGATAGCGACAGCACATTCTTCAATGTTTGCAATTTTAAGCGTTTCTTCTTGAGCTGCGTTAGCGAAATAGACATTTTCACCCCGACTTAAACCAAGTTTGACTAAATTTAAATCATTTTCTAAAACCAAATAAGGCACACCGCTATTTTTAATCTTTTGCACAACCTCTTGACCGATGATTCCATAACCAAAAATAACTATATGATTTTTAAGCGTAGAATTTACGACTTGTGGTTGCACTGCTTCTTGCGTTTGTATAATGTCTTCAACGGCGTTTGAAATGCGTCTAATATTATTTAAAACAAAGGGAGTTAAAATCATAGTGATAATAGAGACGACAATGAGAATTTGAGCGGTTTGACCATCTAGCATATTTTTTACCTGTAAAAGAGAAAAAATGGCTAGTGCAAATTCGCCTATTTGCGCTATACTAAAAGCGGTTTTAATGGCAACTCGTTTTTTGTTATAAATTGCCAAAATTCCAAAAATAACGCCAAATTTTAAGAGTCCAACAAGCAAGGTTAAAAGTAAGATAAGGTCCCAATTTTCAAAGATGATTTTAAAATTAATCTGCATACCCACAGAGATAAAGAAAAGTCCTAAAAGTAGATCTCTAAATGGCACTAAGTCTGCTTCTATTTTATGCTTATATTTAGTTTCTGCTATCAAAACGCCAGCAATAAAAGCTCCAAGCGAGTAAGAAAAACCAAAATAATGTGCTAAAAAACTCGCCCCCATAACGATAAAAAGCACGGTTAGGATAAAAAGTTCATTTGATGAAGCACGGATAACAAAGTGAAAAATTCTATCAATTAGGTATTTTCCTATCAAATAAAGCAAGGTAAGTAAAATCACAACGCTAATGAGTGTGGTAAGTATGAGTTGGGTGATGTTTTGATTGTTTGAAGAAAAAATATCTACAAGAAGTAAAAGTGGTATCACGGCTATATCTTGGAATATTAAAATTCCTAGCGTTTTTCTGCCATATTGCTCTTTAATGTCGCCACTATCATTTAAAATTTTAAGCACCACAGCTGTGGAGGAGAGTGCAAGCGCAAAGCCTACGATAATGCCTACCTTACAGCCAAGTCCTAAAATTCCTAGCACGAGTAAAAAGCATACTAAGCCACAAATTGTTACTTGTAAAGAGCCATTTAAAAAAACTTCTTTTTTCATCGCCATTAAATGCGTAAAGGAAAATTCAAGCCCTATGGTAAACATTAAAAAAACTATCCCGAATTCGGCGATGTGCGTAAGCTCTTCACTGCCACTAAAACCATAAGCATAAGAGATGATGATGCCGACTAAGATATAGCCTATAATGGTAGGAATTTCAAATTTTTTAAAAAAAACATTTAAAAGAACAGCAAGCCCTGAAGTGATTAAAAAAATTTCTAAAAAATCACCCATTAATTTTTCTCATAAAAAATTAAATCAAAGCTATTTTTATGCTTAACTACGGCTTTTGATTTACCATTATTATCCCTTTTATCAAGCTCTAAGCGAAGCTCGTCAATCAAAGCTTCAAATTCGCTTAGTTGATTTTTAAGCTTTAAGATGACATCGACCCCAGCTAAATTCACGCCCATATCACGCGTAAGTCTTAAAATAAGCTTAATTCTATCGATATCGCGTTGCGAATAAAGTCTAATTTTACCATCCGTTCTGCTAGGCTCTACAAGCCCCTCTCTTTCATACTGCCTAAGTGTTTGTGGATGGATACTTAAAACCTTTGCCACCACGCTTATAAGATAAACAGGCTCATCGTAATTATGTTGCATTGTTGCTCCTTTTAAGATAATTTTTCTTCTAAAATTTGACGCACTTTAGGGTCTAAATCCTCAGCATTAGGTAAAAGCACATTTAAAACGAGATATAAATCTCCAAAAATTCCACTCTTTCTATTTTGCACGCCATAACCCTTGAGGCGAATTTTTTGTCCATTTTTAGAATTGGGAGGGATTTTAATGCTGACTTCTTTTTTTGGTGTTTTAAGATTTACTTTTCCGCCAAAAAGTGCTGTTTTTAAACTAATATCAAGCTTTCTTGTCAAATCATCTTCATCACGCTCATAAAGTTCGCTTTTTTCTAAACTCACTTTGACGATTAGATCTCCTACTTGAGAGCCTAGTTTTTTGCCTTTACCGCGAATTCTTATTTTGTCATTATTTTTAATGCCGTGTGGAATTTTTAATTTAATTGTTTCGCCATTGAAATTAATGCTATGCTCTCCTCCTAAAATTCCCACTTCAAAGGGTATGCTAATGCTCGCACTTAGGTCTAAATCTTCCCCAGAAAAGCCACCAAAACCCCCTCCAAATCCTCCAAAATTTCCGCCTCCAAAGCTACTGCCCCCAAAACCTTTTGCGCCAGAGAAGCCTCCGCCAAATAAATTTTTTAAAATTTCATCTAAATCCATATCGCCAGAATTTCTAGAAAAATCGCTAAAGCTCTGTCCTCCAAACATAGAGTCTCCATATCTATCATATTGAGCGCGTTTTTTTTCATCACTTAAAATTTCGTAAGCGGCGTTAATTTCTTTAAATTTTTCTTCTGCACCTTTTTCTTTATTAATGTCTGGGTGATATTGTCTAGCAAGGCGTCTATAAGCTTTTTTAATTTCATCATTGCTAGCATTTTTGCTAACGCCAAGTGTTTCATAAAGACTATTCATTATTTTTCCTTAAAAAATTATAGGGCGTGATTATAGCATAAAGTTTAGTCTTAGTCAATCAAGTTTAATATATTTTTACACTCAAGGTTTCATTTACAAATTTTTAAAGTTTGAGTTTTATACTATCAAGCTAATTTTTAAGGAGAGTATAATGAAAAAAATTATTTTATCGCTTTCATTGGCGAGTATATTATGTGCGGCAAATGTAGAATTTAATGAAGTAGATTCTAAAATCGAAAGAATCAATCCAGCAAATGGCGTTTTGCTGTCTTATTATGATTCTATTAAAGAGGTTAAAAAATCGGTCGTTAATATCTCAACTTCAAAAACGATTACGAGAGCAAATTCGCCTTTTGATGATTTTTTTGACGATCCATATTTTAAGCAATTTTTTGGTTTTGACCCTTTTCAAAGAAGAGGGCAAAATGAAAAAGAAGTGATTGCGAGTGTGGGTTCTGGTGTGATTATTTCAAAAGATGGTTATATCGTTACAAATAATCATGTGGTCGAAAATGTCGATAGCATAAGCGTTACCCTGCCGCAAAGTGATATGGAGTATAAGGCTAAATTGATAGGAAAAGATCCTAAGACGGATTTAGCTGTCATTAAAATCGAGGCAAATAATCTTTCAGCGGTGAGTTTTTCAAATTCGGACGAATTGTTAGAGGGCGATGTTGTTTTTGCTCTTGGCAATCCTTTTGGTGTGGGTTTTAGTGTAACAAGTGGGATTATTTCAGCCCTTAATAAAGACAATATAGGCTTAAATCAATATGAAAATTTCATACAAACGGACGCTTCAATTAATCCGGGTAATTCAGGTGGTGCTTTAGTTGATACTAGAGGCGCTTTAGTAGGGATTAATTCGGCTATTTTATCAAGAGGCGGTGGAAATAACGGCATAGGCTTTGCTATTCCTTCTAATATGGTCAAAGATGTAGCAAAAAAACTCATAGAAAAAGGCAAGATAGAAAGAGGCTTTTTGGGTGTGAGCATAACAGCACTTAAGGGCGATAGTAAAAAGGTTTATAAAAATAGCGAAGGCGCTTTAATCACCGATGTGCAAAAAGGTTCATCAGCCGATGAAGCGGGACTTAAAAGGGGCGATTTGGTTTTAAAAGTCAATGATAAAAACATTAAAAGTCCAAATGATTTAAAAAATTATATAGGCACACTCGAACCTAATCAAAAAATTTCACTGCTTTATGAAAGAGATGGTAAAGAAAATCAAATCAATTTCATTTTAAAAGGTGATGAAATAAGTGATGTGAAGAGCGTTCAAGATAGTTTAATTGAAGGCTTAAATTTAAAAAATTTAGATAGCAATTTAAAAACGCGTCTTGGTGTGCCAAGTGAGATAAATGGCGTTTTAATTGATAGTGTCAAACCTAAAAGTAAGGCTAAGGATGCGGGTTTTAAAGAAGGTGATATTATCATAGCTGTAGGGCAGAGTGAGGTAAAAGATCTTAAAGATTTGCAAAATACTTTAAAAAATCAAGCAAAAAATGCGTGGATTAAAATTTGGGTATATCGCGGAGGTGTGATAACTTTGCTTGTGTTAAAATAGGCGTTTTCTTTTTGTTATGAAATTTATTTTAGAATTTTTTATTTTAGTCAAAGGAGCAAAATGACAAATATTCTTATGATAGAAGATGATTTAGAATTAGCTGAAATCACGGCGGAGTATTTGGAACAATTTGATATGAAAGTCGATATAGCTCACGAGCCCTATATAGGGCTTTCAAAACTTGCTTTAAAAGAATATCAGCTTATCATACTTGATTTATCATTGCCGGGGATTGACGGACTTGAAGTGTGCGAGGAAATTCGTAAAAAATATGACACGCCTATTATTATTTCAAGTGCCAGACACGATATTAGCGATAAAGTTAATGCGTTGGAGCTTGGGGCAGATGATTATTTGCCAAAGCCCTATAATCCCAAAGAGCTTCAAGCTCGCATTAAAAGCCATTTAAGACGCATTTGCCATACAAAAAATGCCATAGCAAAAAGCGTGAAAGACCTTATTTATGATCAATACAAGCACATCATCACTATGAAAGGCGAGGAGCTTACTCTTACAAATGCTGAATTTGATATTTTAAGCTATCTTATTAAAAAAGAAGGCGGAGTGGTAAGTCGTGAAGAGCTTGTGTATAATTGCTCTTCCATTAGTGAGGATAGTTCTAATAAAAGCATTGATGTTATTATTAGCCGTATTCGTCAAAAAATGGGCGATGATCCTAAAACGCCAAAATATATCCACTCCATACGCGGTATAGGCTATAAGCTTACGCAATGAACCGCTCGTCCATTTTTTATACTATAACTTTCATTTTTCTTTTTGCTGGAGTGAGTGTAACGCTTGGCTTTTTGTGGCTTATAGCCTATGACCAGCAAAACTACACAAGAGAGCTTAATGCCAAATACTCTCTTATTGCTAATGTCAAGCTTTTGCAACTTAATGGTATGATAAATGAAAAAGAATTTGAAGAGCAAACTAAAGCCTACAATAAAATGATAAGAATTGAAGATGAAAAAGAACTTCAAGGTATTTTAAAACAGGGTGAAGTTTTAGAAAAAGTTGCCATAGATAAGGGTAGAGTGGAGATCATTTCCTATAAAGATGCGGTTTATTTAAATATAGTTTATGATGATGAAATTTATCTCTATGAAGACCAAGAATATCAAAGCTACCGTTATTTTATCATTAAGGTTATAGGGGTTGCTGTTTTTATTATGCTTATTTTGCTTTATTTTTTTACACTTAAAAAATTAAAGCCTTTAAGAGCTTTAAAAAAGCAAATTGACCGCTTTGCACGAGGCAAACTTAATGAAGTCGAAAATGTCAGCACGGGAAATGATGAAATTTCACAAGTATCCGAGGCTTTTTATCGTGCCATCTTGCAAATCATAAAGCTTAATCAATCGCGGCAATTTTTCTTAAGAAATATGATGCACGAGCTAAAAACACCTATCACAAAAGGACTTATAACGCTTGAAATGCTTGAAGATGATAAGTATAAAGAAAGACTTGAGGGGATATTTAATCGCCTTGAAATTTTAATTAATGAATTTGCGGCGATTGAGCAAATTACTTCGGGTGCAGCCTTTATTAACCGCAAAAAATACAATATTTTAGACATTTTAGACGAAGCTAAAGAAATTTCTATGCGTGATGAAAGCAGTATGCGTATTTTTATGGGGGAAAGTTTTTTTGTCAATGTTGATTTTAAGCTTTTCACCACAGCGATTAAAAATATGATTGACAATGGCATTAAGCATTCTCTTGATGGTTTTGTGCAAATTGACATTATGGAAGATTATATTTGTTTTAAAAATAGGGGCGATGAGCTTAATAATACCTTAGAATATTACACACAAGCCTTTACGCAAGGCTCAAAACAAAAATCAAGCTTTGGACTTGGACTTTATATTGTAAATACTATACTTGAAAGCCATAATATGAAGCTTGATTATGCTTATGAGGACGGAGTGAATTTATTTTATTTTAGAGGTTTAAAAGAGATTATCATAGGCGAATCTTGACAAAAGCTATAAATTTGCTACAATTAGCTTTTTATTATCAAAAAAGGTATGTAAATGATAAAATCAATCGCCGAATGGAGTGAGCAAGAGTGTTTAATGCTTGCTTTACCGCATAAAAATACAGACTGGAAGCCTTATTTAAGTGAAATTATTGAAGCCTATAAGGAATTTGTAAAAACTGCAAGTCATTTTCAAAAGCTTTTGCTTATAGCACCAAATGATGAGGACTTTACGCCCTTTAAAGAATTTGACAATGTGGAATTTTTTAAATGTGAAACAAATGATACTTGGATAAGAGATTTTGGTGCGATTGATGTGCTTGAAAATGGGAGATTGAAAGCTCTTGATTTTACCTTTAATGCTTGGGGAGGTAAATTTCAAAGCGATTTAGATAATGCCCTTAACACTAAGCTTTTTAAGGAAAAATTTCAAACTAGGCTTGAAAAATGTGATTTTATTTTAGAGGGTGGGAGCATTGATTTTAATGGAGCTGGCACAATGCTAACAAGCTCTTTTTGTCTGCTTAACTCAAATCGTAATGTGAATTTAAATCAGGCAAAGATAGAAGAAAAGCTTAAGAATTATTTTGGACTTGAAAGAATTATCTGGCTTGAAAATGGCTTTATAAAAGGCGATGATACGGACAGGCACATTGATACCTTAGCGCGTTTTATCGATGAAAATACCATAGCTTACTGCATTTGCGAAGATGAAAAGGACGAGCATTACGCACCCTTAAAAGCTATGGAAAAAGAGCTTTTAAAAACAAATTTTAATCTTATCCCTCTTCCTATCCCAAAGCCTTTATTTTACGAGGACAGAAGACTTGGAGCAACTTATGCAAATTTTGTTTTTATCAACAACGCTCTTATTGTGCCTTTTTATAAGGATGAAAATGATGAAGTGGTGCAAAAAAGACTCCAAGCTCACTTAAAAAATCGCGAAGTTATCGGTGTCGATGCAAGGGTATTTCTAAGACAAAATGGCTCCTTACATTGCTCTTGTCAAAACCGCTTTAAGGGACCTAGATGAATTTAGCCAAACAAGCGACCATTATAGCAACTTGCTGTGCGTTTTTTTTAGCCATTGTGAAATTTATCGTGGGGATTTTAAGTGGTTCTGTGGCGGTGCTTTCGAGTGCGATTGATTCTATGATGGATTTTGTTATTTCTGCCTTTAACTTCTTAGCCCTTAAAAAATCAGCCCAAAAACCAAACGAGCATTATAATTTCGGTTTTTCTAAAATCGAAGCTTTAATGGGCTTTTTGGAGGGTTGTTTCATAGTGGGGATAGGGATTTTCATCTTTTATCAAAGTGTGATGAAAATTTATCATAGAGAAAATGTTGAGGATTTAAATTCGGGCATAGCTGTGATGATTTTTGCTCTTGTTGTTACTTTTTTGCTTGTGTTTTATCTTTCTTTTGTGGCGAAAAAAACAAAGAGTTTGATAGTGGAGAGTGATTGCTTACATTATAAGAGCGATTTTTTGAGCAATTTTTTCACACTTCTTGCTTTGATTTTGATTTATTTTACAAATTGGCATATTATTGATGCGATTTTTGGGATTATTGTGAGTATTTATACTAGTTTTAGTGCGAGTAAAATCATCAAAAAAGCCCTTACTTTCTTAATGGACGAGGCTTTAGATGAAGAAATTTTAGAAAAAATCAAAACTTTAATCAACAATCACCAAGAAGTCATTTCTTTTCATAATCTTAAAACAAGAAAAACGCCAAGCACAAATTATATTAGCGTTCATTTAGTTTTTTGTCCCATAATTTCACTTTTAAACGCACATCAAATTTCTGATGAAATTGAGCAAAAAATAAGAGAAATTTCACAGGAGCAAAAATGGGAAATTCATATTCATCTTGATCCTTACGATGACCAAGATGAAGAAAGGGACAGGATATGAAAATAGCACTTATTCAGCAAAAATTCCACAATACTAAAGAAAAGACAATGCAAAAAACTTGCGAATTAATCATCAAAGCAAAAAAAGAAGGTGCAAAGCTCGTATGTTTGGGAGAATTACATCAAAGTGAGTATTTTTGTCAAAGTGAAGATGTGGCAAATTTTGATTTGGCAAAAGATTATGAAAAAGATGTGGAATTTTGGGCTGGGGTTGCTAAGGAAAATGAGGTGGTTTTAATCACTTCTTTATTTGAAAAGCGAAGTGCGGGACTTTACCATAATACGGCTATTGTGTTTGAAAAAAATGGAAGTATAGCTGGGAAATACCGCAAAATGCACATACCAGATGACCCTTGCTTTTATGAAAAATTTTATTTTACGCCCGGGGATTTGGGTTTTGAGCCTATTAATACAAGCGTAGGAAGACTTGGGGTGTTGATTTGCTGGGATCAGTGGTATCCTGAGGCGGCTAGAATTATGGCTTTAAAAGGAGCGGAAATTCTCATTTACCCTACAGCAATAGGGTGGTTTGATAAGGATACAAACGAGGAAAAAGAGAGACAACTTCACGCTTGGCTAGGAATTCAAAAAGCCCACGCCATAGCAAATGGACTTTATGTGGCGGCGATTAACCGCGTAGGTTTTGAGGAGGATAAAAGTGGGGTGGAAAAAGGGATAAGATTTTGGGGAAATTCTTTTGTTTATGGACCACAGGGCGAGGAGCTTTTCTTGGCTGATAAAGAGAGTGAGCTTTGTGCTTGTGTGGAGTTAGATTTAAAAAGAAGCGAAAATGTGCGTAGGTGGTGGCCATTTTTAAGAGATAGAAGGATAGAATTTTTTGGCGATTTGCAAAAAAGATATATTGATTAGTTTAAGTTGGAACGATATTTGCTTATATTTTTAAAAAATGTAGAAAGGTGTAAAGATGATTAATCCATTTAAATCAAAAGAGCTTGTAACCAGTGCTTTAGCGGGTAGGAATTTGAGAAATCAGCTTATTAATTCAAACCTTGCAAATGTCGATACTCCTTTTTATAAAGCAAGAGATGTAGAATTTGAAACGGCTTTGGTGCGTAGAGCAAATGAGATTTTCAAAAAAGATAAAGGGCAAGAGCTTGAATTAGCCAAAACAAGTGATAATCATCAAGAGCCTTGGAAATTCCCAGATCCTAGTAAATCTACCATTTATCTAAGAGACGGACATTTGGCTAGAAATGACGCTAACACTGTGGATTTAGATGTCGAAACGACCGAAATGAGTAAAAATACGGTAATGATCACCGCTCTTGATGGGGTTTTAAGAAGACAAAGTAATATTTTTAGCTCCATTATTGATGCGAGTTCTAAATTAAGTTAAAGGTAAATTATGGCATACTTAAGTGATTTTGATATTAGCGGTTATGGTTTAAGTGCGCAGCGTTTTAGAATGAATGTAATAAGTTCAAATATCGCAAACGCACAAACGACACGCACAGCAGAGGGCGGACCTTACCGCAGAAGAGAAGTTATCTTTAAGGCAAATGATTTTGATGAGCTTTTAAACAAGCAAATTAATAAAGATAACAATTTTTTAAAATATGAAAATCCGCTCAATGACCCAAGCTCACCTGAGGAGGCTAAACCAGCCATTATGAGCGTGGTGGTAGATAAGGTTGTGCGTGATGATAAGGACTTTCGTATGAAATACGACCCAAGCCACCCTGATGCGAATGCTGAGGGTTATGTGGCTTTTCCAAATGTTAATCCCGTCATCGAAATGGCGGATTTGATAGAAGCGACAAGAGCTTATCAAGCAAATGTGAGTGCTTTTACGAGTGCTAAAACCATAGCGCAAAGTGCGATCGATATTTTAAAAGGATAACAAAAGATGAATAGTATAAACGAGCTTAGATTTAACACTTTAGCAGGAAATAAAACAAACAATACCCAAGATAAAGGCATAGGCGATGAATTTGCTAAAATGCTTAAAAATGAAATTGAGGATTTAAACACCGCTCAAGAAAAGGGCGAGGCAGCGATGACAGACATTGCCACAGGGCAGGTAAAAGACCTACACCAAGCTGCGATTGCCATTACTAAGGCGGAAAGCAGTATGAAATTTATGCTTGAAGTAAGAAATAAGGCTATTAGTGCTTATAAAGAAATTACAAGAACTCAAATTTGAGTCTTAATGCAAGAATATAAAAAAAATAGAGTTTCAAAAGTCGCCTTTGCTTATTGTATGGCACTTTTGTTTATGATTATTTTTTTAAGCTCGACCTTTTTTTTAACCTCTAAACGCTATATCCCCAATACAGAAAAAGATCAATATAGTCTCGCTTTGCGAGGGTCTATCATCACAAAAGATCATTTTACCATAGCAAGTTCGCGTGAGATTTATAGAGCGGAGATTGATTTAAGAAGTCTTAAGAAAGATAGAACCGAGCTTTTTTTAAAGCTTTTTCAAATTTATAGCGGTTTTGATGATAAGCAAATTGCAGAGATTAAAAAGCGTATGCAAACACAAAAAAAACGAAATTACAATTTTGTCTTAGCCTCAAATTTGGATTCTAAACAGGCAAGTTATCTTAAAGATTTAGCTAAAAAGCTCTATATACAAGGTTTTTTTAAGGCTTTTACAAATAATAATGGGCGTGTGGAAACTAGGGGGCTTAGTATTATTGAGCATAGAGAAGATAGAAATTATATATCTATCAATGCTCTAACTCCTGTTATAGGTTACACGCGCACACTTTTAGATAAGGAAAATAATATTTTAAAAAATGTGGGCATTAAGGGTTTGGAAAAATATTATGAGCGATGCTTAATGCCCTTGCAAGATGAGAAAATTCAGGGGCTTAAAGATGTGGGTGGAAATATTATTTTAAATTTAAATTCTATCCAGCAAAGAAAAATTAATGGTTGCGATTTGTATCTTAATGTTTCTTTAAAGCTTCAAAAAAATATAGAAAAAGCCATAGACCAAAGAAATGCTGACTTAAAGGCGAATGAAATTATAGTTGGGGTTATGGAGAGTAAAACGGGTAAAATTTTAGCTTTGGCTAGTTCAAGACGCTATGACCCGCAAAATAGAGGAAAGGATTTATCCGTGCTTAATGCAAGTGTCATTGAGTATGGGTATGAGGCTGGTTCTGTGATAAAGCCTTTTATTTTTGTAACGGCTTTAAGACTTGGCAAACTTAAAATCGATGAAATCATTAAAACCTACGGCGGACAATATAAACTTGGGCGTTTTACCATTAGCGATGACCATAAAAAAGATAAGATGAGTATGGAGGAGGTGATTACCCTTTCATCAAATGTTGGTATGATACAAATTGCCAAAAGAATGAGTAATTTGGAAATTATTACTGGGCTTAAAATCTTTAAATTTGGTGAGAAAAGCGGGATAGATTTGCCTTATGAGCAAAAGGGCGACCTGCCTAATCCTAACCGCTTAAGGGAGATAGAAAAGTCTGTTTTAAGCTATGGTTATGGGCTGAAAACGACCTTTATGCAGCTTCTTGCCGCTTATAATGTCTTTAATAATGACGGCATTTATATCACGCCGCGTTTAGCAGAAAAATTTTATCAAAATGCTAAATGGACTATGCTTGATGATGAGATTAAGCAAGAGAAAATTCTTTCAAGCAAAGCAGCAGCTGAAATGAAACAAATTCTCATTAATGTCATAGAAAAAGGCACAGGAAGAAGAGCTAGGACGGAGGGGATTATCATAGGGGGTAAAACGGGCACAGCAAGGATAGCGGAAAGAAAGGGTTATACAAGCAACCGCTATAATTCTTCCTTTTTTGGCTTTGCAAATGATGCGACAAATTCCTATACCATAGGCGTTTTGGTAAGAAATCCAACTAAGCCTTATAGCTATTATGCTGCACAAAGTGCTTTGCCGATGTTTAAAGATATAGTAGATATTTTAATCAATGAAAATTTTTTAAGCCCTATGGAGATTAAACAATGAATTTTAAAAATTTAAAAGAAGTTCCTTTTAGCCCTTCGATTTATATTAAACCTAAGCGTTTCACATATGAAAGTAGGGGTAAGAATTATACTTGGGATTTTATCGAGGCTAAGGATAGCGTTTCGGTGCTTTTGTATCATAAAAGTTTAGAGAGTTTTGTTTTTGTAAGGCAATTTAGAATCCCACTTTGGTATCATCAAAATAATGATGAAACTTATAAAGAAAATGCAAATATGGGCTATACCATAGAGCTTTGCTCTGGACTTGTGGATAAAAATTTAAGCCTAGAAGAAATAGCAAGAGAAGAGTGCGTGGAGGAGCTTGGCTTTTTACCAAAAGAGCTTGAAAAAATAGGCGATTATTATACAGGTTTTGGCTCTGGGGTAAGTAAGCAAAGCTTTTATTATGCTGAGGTTGATGAGGAGGATAAAATCGCACAAGGTGGGGGCGTTGATGGGGAGCAAATTGAAGCTGTTTATGTGAAAGTTTGTGAGTATGAAAGCTTTATAAAAGAGCAGATAAGAACGCCTTTGCTAGACTTTGCTTATCTTTGGTTTATGAAGCATCATTTTAAAATGCGTTGAAGTTCAAGCAAATTTGCGAGTAGAAATTCCTTTTTGCTAAGCTTGGAATTTGTTTTGATTTCATATTCGCTTTTAAGAAGAAGGTTAAAAATAGCTTTATATTGTTTTAAATTGAGCTTAAAAGCTTGTCCGCTTAAAGCTTGTCCCACTTGAGGAGGAGGCGTGTAGCCTAAAAGGTCTTTAAAGTCTATTTTTCCATAAATTTTAGCGTAAATGGTTATTTTAAAAAGCCTATAAAAGGCACTTGAGAGTGAGTTAATGAGAGCGATTTCGTTAAAATTTTCTAAAATTTTTTCAAGCTCTTCTTTGATATTTCGCGTTTTTAAAAGCTTGTCAAAAAAATCATCAAATCCCACTAAAGCAAGGCTATAACAATACTGCTTAATAATATTTTCATCGACTTTTAAATTTACAAATTTGTTTAGCTCACTTGCCGCTAGGTAAAGGTTTTCATCAAAGCTGACAAAAAGCGTTATGAGGGCATTGTGCGTGATTTCTACATTTAATTCTTTAGCCTTCATAGCTAAAAGCTCTATGCCCTCTTTAGAATTGGAAATTTTAAAAAATCTTGCAAAATGATTTTCAAAAATTTTTTCCAATTCACTTTGCTTTGCATTTTCATCATAAAGCTCAAGTAAGAAAAAATTATCCGCATTATTTTTGCATAGAGAAATTAGGGCTTTTAAATCTTTACTGCTAGGCTTTTTTAAGCATTTTATCTCCAAGAGTTTTTTAGAGCTAAAAAGTGAGCCAAGCGCTAAAAAATCACTCGCTCTAGCAAAATCATATTCTTCAAAATAAAGTTTCAAATTTTCTTCTACACCATATTTTTGCTTAATGAAATTTGCATAAAGTTCAATTTGAAAATTATCTCCTCCATAAAGCAAGAAAAAATTAGGAAAATTTTTATTTTCTAAAGCCTTTTGCAAATCTCTCCTATACATCAAAGCTCCTCGATCACACGCCCATAAATCTTAGCAAAAATGATGTCCGCTTCTACAATTTGCACTTTCACTTTTTGCAAAAGATTGCTTTTATTATGCTCTAAAATAATTTCCGCTCCTTTAATTTCATCGTCAAGTTTGGCTATGCTAAGGGTATCATTTTCACTAATAAAGGCGTTAAAAACCCCGCCTATATGACGCTTTGCCCATCTTGCAAATTTTCTATCCATAAAGTCATAAGCAACCTTGTCCGCCTCTCTTTCTAAAAGGCTTAAATTTTCGCAAGTGCTTTGTATATTTAAAAGCAAATATTCATAAAGTTTCAAATCTCCTCTTTGTTTTGCCTTTAAAAGTCTGTGTAAAATCAAATCCGAATAGCGTCTAATCGGGCTTGTAAAATGCGTATATTTATCAAAACCAAGTCCAAAATGTCCCCCATTTTCACTTGCATAACAAGCCTTTTTTTGTGCTTTGATGATGAGTTTATCCACTTCAGCCCTTATGTCAAGCTCATCGGCTAAGGCTTGGACATCGCGTATAAGTTCGCTAAGATTATTTTTATAATTAACATCTATGCCAAGCATACTAAGCTCTTCTAAAAGTTTTGTAATTTTCTTATCATCGGCTGGAGCGTGGTTTCTAAAAATGCCAATTTCACCTAGCATTTTAGCCGCTGCCTTATTTGCCAAAAGCATACAATCTTCAATCAAGCCGTGCGAAGGTGTATCTTTTTCATAAAAAGTGCTTTTAAGGCTTAAGTTTTCATCTAAAAACATTCTTAATTCTTCCGTTTTAAATTCAAAAGCGTTTTTAAGACGAGCCTTTCTTAAAATTTGTGTTAAATTAAAAAGCTTATAAATCCAAGAAAGCTCACCTAAATTGCTTTTTTTCTCCAAAAGTTCATCGACTTCATCATAATGAAAACGCCGCTTAGAATTGATAATGGCTTCAAAAAGCTCTTCTTTGCAAATTTCATTATTTTGATTAAAAGTGATTTTAAAGCAGTAAGTAAGGCGATCTAAATTTGGCTTTAAGGAGCAGATATTTTCACTTAAAGGACGCGGCAACATAGGAATAGAAATGTGAGGAAAATAGATAGAAAAGCCCCTATGCCTCGCCTCTTTATCGGTCGCACAATAAGCAAAAACATACTCACTCACATCAGCAATCGCCACATAAAGTTCTTTCTTTTTTTCATCATAATAAATCGCATCATCAAAATCTTTCGCGTGAATAGGATCAATCGTGCAAAAGCTTAAATGCCTCAAATCTACGCGATTAGGATACATACTTGCATCGACTTCATCGCCATTAGCTAAGGCTTCTTCTATGCAGGTTTCATCAAATTCGCTATTTTTATTAAAAAGTGCTAGAGAAATTTTTTCATCAATACTCTCATCGTCAATATATCCTAACACTTCTAAAATTTCGTTATTTGTATTTTCTATCTTTAAAACGGAGCCAAGTGGTAGAGCCTTTAGAGATTTTTGTGAAGCTTTAAGAGCAGTGGAAAGTCCTGTTTTGACATTAAGTCCTAGCACGGCTTCGCCATATTTTTTAGTTACAACTATGGAGGTTTCATTGGCTTTTTTAAGCACCAAAACGACCTTAGCACTTGCCCTTTTTTTCTTAAGTGGAAGAAGTTTGGCTGCGACTATGTCCTTATAATTTGCTCCTTTTAAATGCTTATTTTCTATTAATAAATCTCTAGTAAAACTTTCATCATACACATTTAAAAAGCCTGTACCTTTGCTTGAGATGTCAAGCTCTCCAAAAACATAGCCATTGTTAAGATAATATTTATTTTTATATTCTTTTAAGACATTTGAGGCTAAAAGCTCTCTTAAAATTTGCTTAAATTCATTGCCGACTTGATTTTCCCTAACGCCATAACTTAAACTTTTTAAAAATTCTTTCACTTTACTTCACTTTATTTGAATTTTTATACAATTTTACTTAAACTTTATAAATGCAAATTTAAGGCTCTTTTGCTATAATTTCGCTTTTGTAAAAAAGGGGAGTAAATGGCTCTTAGGGTGTATTATGATAAAGATTGCGATCTTAATTTAATCCAGTCAAAAAAGGTCGCCATTATAGGCTTTGGCTCGCAAGGACACGCTCACGCACTGAATTTAAGAGATAGCGGCGTGGAAGTTTTTATCGGCTTAAGAAAGGGAAAAAGCTATGAAAAGGCACAAAATGAAGGCTTTGAAGTTTTAAGCGTAGCGCAGGCTTGTAAGAAGGCAGATTTGATTATGATTTTAACGCCTGATGAAAGTCAAGCAGAAATTTATGAAGAAGATATTAAGCCTCATTTAAAACAGGGGCAAATTCTAGCTTTTGCACACGGCTTTAATATCCACTACGGACAAATTATACCGCCTGAATTTGTTGATGTGATTATGATAGCTCCAAAAGGACCGGGACATACTTTAAGAAATGAATTTATGCAAGGTGGAGGCTTGGCTTGTCTTATTGCCATTTATCAAGAAGCAAGTGATGATGCTAAAAATTTGGCTCTTTCTTATGCAAGTGCGATAGGAGCTGGAAAGGTTGGCATTATGCAGACAAGCTTTAAGCACGAAACTGAAACGGACCTTTTTGGAGAACAAGCCGTGCTTTGCGGAGGACTTGTGAATTTGATAGAGGCTGGTTTTGAAACTTTAGTTGAGGCAGGGTATGAGCCTGAAATGGCGTATTTTGAGTGCTTACACGAGGTGAAGCTCATTGTCGATTTGTTATATCAAGGAGGCATTGGCGATATGCGTTATTCTATCTCAAACACAGCTGAATATGGAGGCTATGTGAGTGGGGCTAAGATTATCACGCCACATACGAAAAAAGCGATGAAAAATATCTTAAAAGATATACAAAATGGCGTTTTTGCGAGAGATTTTATCCTAGAAAAAAAGGCTAATTTTGCCAAAATGCACGCTATGCGTCAAAATACTAAGCAATCTTTAATTGAAAAAACAGGGCAAAATTTACGCAAAATAATGCCTTGGATTAGCAAAAATAAGCTTGTAGATAAGGATAAAAATTAAATTGTCAAAAAAAAATATTAGTCTTATTCAAAAATTTTTAATTCTTATCATTTTAGTTTTAATTTGCGTGATTTTAATTTTATTGATTGTAGGTAAAACACAAACAAAAGAAGCAAAAAAGCCAAATTTAAACTCGTCAAATCATTTACTTAAAGAAAATTTTTTAGAAAATCAAGAGGCTGTTTTTAAGCCTTTTGAAGAGAATTTAAGTCAAGAAAGAGAAGATAAAGAAGAGCATTTTGAGGCAAATTTAAGTCAAAAAAATGCTTTTAAAATTGATAACAATAAGAGTTTAGTGATAGATAAAAATTTAAGTGAAGATTTAAGGGAATTGAATTTCAGCAAAGAGCAAAATCAAAGTCTTAATTTGGAGCAAAATTTAAGTAAAAAGGAAGCAAAGCAAGAAAATTTAAAGCTGATTATAGGGCAAAAGCCAAAATTAGCCATTATTATCGATGATATGGCAAATGAGGAACAAACAAGAAGTCTTAAAGCTTTAAATTTGAAGCTTAATCCCTCATTTTTCCCTTCTCACGCTTTACATCCAAATACCCCTAAACTTGCCAAAGAATTTGAATTTTATATGGTGCATTTGCCTCTAAAGGCTCTTAGCTTTCAAAATAAAATGTCCGTTTTAAGCCCGGAGGATAGTGAAGAGGAGATTGAAAAAACGATTGCTAAGATTAAGGGTGAATTTAAAAATTTAAAATTTATCAATAATCACACAGGAAGCCTTTTTACAAGTGATGAAGAAGCGATGAGAAGGTTTTATAAAGTTTTAGATAAGTATCATTTAAGCTTTGTGGATTCTAAAACTATACACAATTCAAAAGCTCCTAAAATCGCCAAAGAAATGCAAAAAATTTACATTAAAAGAGATGTTTTTTTAGATAATGAAGATGATGTGATTTATATTAAAAATCAGCTTTTAAGTGCGGTCAATTTAGCTAAAAAAAGGGGTTATGCCATAGCCATAGGACATCCTAAAAAAAATACTTTTAAAGCCTTAAAAGAAAGCAAAGAATTATTAAAAAGTGTGGATCTTGTGTATTTGAGTGAGCTTTATGAGTAGCGAAGTTTTACCCAGTGCTTATTTAAGTCTTTTTAACGCCTTAAAAGATAAGCCTAAAAGCCTTTATTTTAAAGGGAATTTGGAGCTTTTATCTTATCCTAAGATCGCTATTATAGGCTCTAGAAAGATGAGTGTTTATACAAAAAATTGCGTTTTAGAATTAGCCACTACTCTTAAAAACGCTGGAGTTTGCGTAGTAAGTGGAGGGGCTTTAGGTGTGGATATTAATGCGGCTTTAGGCTCTTTACCCCTGCATATAGGCATTTTTGCAAATGGTTTAAGTCATATTTATCCACGCACAAATGAAAAAATCATCAAAGAAATTTACACCAAAGGCTTGGCTTTAAGTGAAAATGAGGACACTTATATGCCTCAGGGCTTTGATTTTCTGCTAAGAAATCGCCTTATTATCGCTTTAAGTGAGGCTGTTGTCATCGCACAAGCACATCTTCAAAGTGGCTCTATGCAAAGTGCTAGGCTTAGTTTGCAAATGCAAAAGCCACTTTTTGTTTTACCTCAAAGACTAGAGGAGAGTAGAGGGACAAATTTGCTTTTACAAGATAAAAAGGCAAATTTGATAGCGGACTTTAAAAGCTTTGCGGAGCGTTTTGGGACAAAAATTAAGCCAAGAGAGGAAGACGAGTTTTTGTTCTTTTGCAAACAAGGCGTAAGTGTTGAACAAGCCCTGCAAAAATACGGAGAAAAGGTTTATGAGTATGAGCTTGAGGGCAAAATCGCCATTGATGGCATTTGGATAAGGCTTTTATGATGAGGGCTTTAGCGTTAGATCTTGGTTTAAAACGCATAGGACTTGCTTTATATGTGGAAAATATCGCCGTGCCACTTAACGCCATTTTGAGAAAAAATCGCAATCAAGCCGCAAACGAAGTGCGAAAGCTTATCGAAGAACATCAAATTTCTAAGCTTATCGTAGGCTTACCAAAAGGTGGAGCAAGTGAAGTGGAAATGACTAAGAGAGTGCAGCATTTTATCTCCTTACTAGAATTTGATGGGGAGGTCATTTTTGTCGATGAGGCTTATACGAGTAAAGAGGCACAAGGCTTAGGTGTGGCGAATTCGCGTAAAAAAGATGGTAAATTAGACTCTTTAGCAGCTTTGATAATGTTAAGGGGATATTTTGGAGACTAAATTAGCGCAAATTTACACCCAAAATGAGCTTACAATTTTAAAAGAAAGCTTTAAAAGCCCTAAAAATATTTGTGTATTTTTAAATTTCTTAAAAACAAATGAAAATTTAATTAATGAATTTTTTAAGGATTTAAAATTTCAAAAGCTTAATCCTTTTTGCTATCTTTTCAAGGCAGAAGATAAAAGCATTTTAAGCAAGATGAAAGCCTTTAATGAGGGGCATTTTTATATACAAAATTATTCTTCTTATCTTTGTGCTAAAAATTTGGGTGTCAAGCCTAATGAAAATATTTTAGATATGTGTGCGGCTCCGGGTGGAAAGAGCATTAATTTAGCAAATTTTATGCAAAATAAAGCCTATTTAGCCTGTGTGGAGGCAAATAAAGAGAGGTTTTTTACCCTGCAAAAAAATTTGAAAAATTATGGAGTTAATGCTAAGATTTTTTTAAAAGATGCGAAAAATATAGGGCGTTTGTGTCCTTTGAAATTTGATAAAATTTTACTTGACGCACCTTGCTCTACCTTAGCTAAAACAGGCTTTGAAAATGTAAAATCTCCAAAAGAAATCAAAGCCCTAGCTCTTTTACAAAAAAAGCTTCTTCACTCTGCTTTAAAAGCCTTAAAACACGGAGGCGAATTAGTTTATAGCACTTGCACCTTTTTAAGAGAAGAAAATGAAGAGGTTTTAGAAAATGCTTTAAAAAGTGAATTCGAGCTTGAATTTTTAGAGCTTGATTTAGAGGGCGTGAGAGTAAGGGAGGCAAAGAGCGAATTTAAAGAGCTTATAAAGGCTAGACGCATTATGCCTTGCGAAAATTATGATGGCTTTTTCATTGCTAAAATGCGTAAAATTTAGGATTAGCACAAAAATAAGCCGTTTAAAGGATATTGGAAAATAAACAAGAATTCATTTTTGATAATTAATATTAATTTTATAATTTTGATATATAATATCATTATTATTTTTTAATAGGAGGATTTAAGATAATGAAAAAAATGTATTTTTTGTGTTATTTTTGTCTTATAGTCCATTAAAAGCGGCTGATGAGTGTAGCTACCAAGAAGATAGAGCCGTTCCCTTACTTTATAAATTATGCGATAAGATTGGGAGTAACGGGCGTTACAGTTGCAAATGCTCCTGAAGTAACTACAAAATGCCATTAGGGATTTAAGAGTGTTAGATTTTATTCTTATTCTTATTTTAGATTATACTCTTTATTTTAGTAAAGTTTTAGAGAAAGTCTTTTTAGGGCGTGTTATTTTTGTATTTCTTTTTGTTATTTTTATAATTCTTTTTTGTGTGGAGGGCTTGTTATTTCATTTATTTTTGATTTTGGCATTATCCTTGCTTTTATATCTTTTTTTGTCAATTTTGCTTATGAAATTTAGCTAAGTTACAAAGCTTTCAACTAATCTTTGAACGAGTAAATTCCATCCATCAACTAGCACAAAAATAAGCAATTTAAAAGGCAGAGAAATCATCACAGGCGGAAGCATCATCATACCCATAGCCATTAAAACAGAGCTTACAACCATATCAATGACTAAAAAAGGTAGGTAAATGAGAAAACCTATCTCAAAAGCCGTTTTAAGCTCTGAAATCATAAAGGCAGGCACCAAAACACTCAAAGGCACATCGTCTATGGTTTTTGGGTTTGGTAAATTGCGAATGCGGTAAAATAGTGCTAAGTCTTTTTCGCGTGTATTTTTGAGCATAAAGTCTTTAAAGGGCTTTACGCCTCTTACAAAGGCTTCTTCATAGCCTATTTGCTCACTTAAATAAGGCTTTACGCCCTCATTATAGGACTTTGTTGCCACAGGTTCCATAATAAAAAAGGTCAAAATCAAAGCCATAGTAACTAAAATAGTATTTGGAGGCATACTTTGCGTTCCCATAGCTTGTCTTAAAAAAGAAAAAACAATGATAAGCCTTAAAAAAGAAGTCATTATGAAAATAATGCTAGGGGCAAGGGCAAGTATGGTTAAAACGATGATGATATTTAGCGTTGTTACGAGCTGGTTGGGTGTGTCTGGTGCGCTAAGACTTAAATTTACGGTGGGTATGGTCGCCTCCGCTCCAAAGACACTTAAAGCAAACAAAATGAGCAAAAAAACGCTTTTCAATCCAAAAATCCTAACTTAAAATAAAGGCTGAATTCTACCTTTAAGCACTTTAACTTTTGCTTTAATTTTAACTTTTTGTTGCTAAAATAAAGAAATAATTATAAGTAAAGGGAAATGATGAAAAGCTCTATTGTTATTTTAGCAGCAGGTCTTGGCACAAGAATGAAATCAAGCACACCTAAAGTTTTGCAAAAAATTTGTGGTAAAAGTATGATTTTGCATATTTTAGAAAAGGCTTTTGCCTTAAGTGATGATGTGAGTGTTGTTTTATCACATCAAAAAAAAAGAGTGGAGAAAGAAATTTGTGAGTTTTTTCCACAAACTAAGTTTATAGAGCAAGATTTAGTCCGTTTCCCCGGCACCGCAGGAGCTTTAAAGGATTATAAGGCACAAAATGAAAAAGTTTTAATCCTTTGCGGAGATATGCCCTTAATAGAGCTTCAAAGTCTCAAGGCTTTGCTTGAATTAAAAAGCGACCTAGCTTTAGCCGTTTTTGAAGCAAAAGATGCAAAAAGCTATGGTAGGGTTGTGCTTGAAAATAATGAAGTGCAAAAAATAGTCGAGCTAAAAGATGCAGATGAAAAAGAAAAGATGATTAAAACTTGTAATGCGGGCGTTTATATGGTAAATACGAAGCTTTTAAGTGAGCTTTTACCCCTAATCGACAATGAAAACAAGGCTAAGGAATATTATTTAACAGACATCATTAAACTTGCAAGAGCTAAAAACACGCACATTAAGCCACTTTTTGTGGATGGAGAGGAATTTATGGGCGTTAATGATAAATTTGAACTTAGTGTAGCAGAAAATTTAATGCAAGATAAAATTAAAAAATTTTGGCAAAAAGAAGGCGTGATCTTACATAATCCAAGCTCCATTTTTATAGGCTTAGATGTGAAATTTATAGGCGAGTGTGAGCTGTATGAAAATGTGAGGATTGAGGGTAAAAGTGTGATAGAAAGCTCTATTATTAAAAGCTCAAGCGTGATAGAGGATAGTAAAATAAGCTTTTCGAGTATAGGACCCTTAGCACATTTGCGTCCTAAATGTGAGCTTAAAAATACGCATATAGGGAATTTTGTCGAGTGTAAAAATGCTAAATTAAATGGCGTGAAAGCGGGGCATTTAAGCTATTTGGGTGATTGTGAGATAGAGGAGGGGACGAATATAGGCTGCGGGACTATCACTTGTAATTATGACGGAGTTAAAAAACATAAAACCATTATTGGTAAAAATGTTTTCGTAGGCTCTGATACGCAGTTTATCGCACCTGTTTGCATAGAAGATGAGGTTATCATCGCAGCGGGAAGTTCTGTTAGTGAAAATGTTCCTAAAGGTTCGCTTTTTATTAATAGAGCGTCAAGTAAAATCATAAAAGATTATTTTTATAAAAAATTTCAATGAAAACCATACTTTTAGCTGTAAGTGGCAGTATAGCTTTTTATAAGTCTTATGAGCTGATTTCTTTATTTAAAAAAGAGGGCTTTAGAGTTAAGGTTTTATTAAGTAGGGGGCTTTTGAAATTTGCTTCTAGGCTTAGTTTTGAGGCTTTAGCGGACGAGCTTTTGTGTGAGGCAAATGAATCGTGGCAAAATTATAATAATCATATCGCCTTTAGCAAAGATGCGGACCTTGTGCTTTTTGCTCCAGCAAGTGCGAATTCTATCAATAAATTAGCAAATGGCATAGCAGATACGCTTTTTATCCAAACTTTAATGGCGACAAAAGCTCCCATTATCATCGCTCCAGCGGCAAATTCGGCGATGTATTTACATTTTAGCACGCAAAACTCTCTTCAAATTTTAAAGCAAAATGGAGCTAAAATCATTGAGCCTATTGTTAAAAAACTAGCTTGTAAAGATGAGGGAATCGGTGCTTTAGCGGAGCTTGAGGATATTTTTCATCTTTGTAAAAGAGAGCTTCTAAAAGAAAGCTTTTTTACCGGTAAAAGTGTGATTATAAGCGGAGGCGGCACAAGGGAAAAAATCGATGATGTGCGTTGCATTAGTAATTTTTCAAGCGGAAAAATGGCTAAAGAACTTGCCTTTGCCTTTTATTATTTGGGTGCTGATGTCGTGCTACTTAGTTCAGTGGAATTTAAAACGCCCTTTCAGCTTCTTACCTTTGAAAGCTCAAAGGATTTAAAGGCACTTTTAAAGCGTTTTGAGGGGGGCGATTTTTTGATAATGTGTGCGGCGGTGAGTGATTTTGTCCCCAATTATCAAGAAGGCAAGATTAAAAAGAGTGAGGCGGGACTAAATTTAAGCTTAAGTTTAAATGAAGATCTTCTTCAAATTTGCAAATTTGAGGGTAAAAAAATAGGCTTTAAAATGGAGCTTGACCCTCAAAACGCCCTCAAAAACGCACAAAATGCCCTTGAAAAAAAGGGGCTTGATATGATTTGCCTGAATATTTTAGGTAAGGAAAATCATTTTGGAGCAGATTTTAACGAGCTTATTTTCATCACGCAAAAAGAAAGCGTTAAAAGTGGCTTAAAAAGCAAAAAAGAGCTTGCATACGAGCTTGCCTTAAGGTGTCAAGATTTATGAATTTGATTAATTCTACTCTTCCCATAGCTATGAAAGTCCTAGCAAAATCAGGCTACGCACACTACACCCTAGAGCTTAATAAAAAGCAAATTCAAACAAAAAGTATGATTGAGCTTGAAGTAGGGGCGTATTATTTAGCGGAGCTTTATATGAGTGAGGGCGTGATACAATTTAGACATCTTTGCAAACGCCCAAATTTCACTCCTTACGAACAGGGAATTGAGCTGATTTTAAAATTGTTAGGAGAGGATTTTGATTTTAAGCATTTTATTATAGAGAATTTAAGCGTGGCTAAGGACGCACAAAGTTTTAGTGTGTTTAAAGAAATGCTTTTTGCTAGTTTTGAAAATGTTTATCATATCCCTTTCATTTTTGAAAATAAACCTTGCTTGTTTCAATTAAGAAAGAGGGGGGATACAATAGAGCTTTATTTATATTTTAGTGTTTTTGGAGCGTTGAAAATCGTTAAAGATGAAGTGGGAATTTCGATTTTCACTCCCTTTTTTAAGGTGCAAAAATTTCTAAACGAGCATTTAGAATATAGGGTTTTCCAAGATAAAAATTTAAAAGCCTTTTTTGAATATAAAAAATTGCTAGATTTTAAGGGATAATTTATGGAAAGAATAGACATTATAGAGCGTATCGGTAAAAAATATTTAATCTCAAATACAGAAAAAGGCGAGTTTAGTTACGCACACGATAATAAAAAAGCAAAATTAAAAAAAGAGCTTGGCGAAGAATTTAATAATTTTTATGTTGATATGCGTTTTTGTAAAGATGATGTTGTCATTTTAGTCGAAACAAAAACAAAATTTACACAAAAAGACGAAAAGCAACTTAAAGCCTACCTAGAGGCTGAAAAAGCCCTGCACCATAGCCAAAAAATCATCGCCATACTTGCCAACACTGACGATAACAAAATCAAAGTTTGGAAAAATCATATAAACGATGAGTGCTTACTAAAAAATGAAGTCGTGCTTGATACTATGGAGCATTATGCCTCTTTATTTGAGATAAATAAGCAAAACGATAGAGAAAAGGTTCTCAAAAACACCTATGATTTAAACGAGCTTTTACATAAAAAGGACATTGATGAAAAGCTCCGTTCTCAATTTGTCGGCACGACTCTTTTATATATCAAAAATGAAGTGAAAAAACGAGGCGCAAATCACATCAATGATAAATTAGTTAAAGATTTAAAAGAATTTTGGAGCAACACAAACGAAGACGCCATTCGCGTAAGCATAGAAAGAACCTTAAGCGATTTACTTGACGGCTCAAATAACAAAGCGAAAAAAATAGAACTTTTACAAAAAAATGTCCTAAACGATCAAAAAATCAAAAAGCTAAAATTAAAAGACTGGATAGAAATTTTAACAACCATACTTACAGACATTTATAAATACATCGATACCGAGAGCGAGGAGGGGCAAGACATCTTAAATCTTTTCTTCATAGCCTTTAACAAATACACAGGCAAAGCTGATAAAAATCAAGCTTTTACCCCTGACCATATCACAGATTTTATGTGCCGAGTTGTGGGCGTGGATAGGACAAAAAGGGTGCTTGACATCACTTGCGGAAGCGGGTCATTTTTAGTTCAAGCTATGGTAAAAGAATTAAGCGATTGCAAAAGGGGTAAAACCGAAAAAGAAGCTAAAGAGCTAATGGAAAAGGTCAAAAAAGAAAATATCTACGGCATAGAAGTGGAGGAAAAGGCTTACGGACTAGCCACGACAAATATGCTAATCCACGGCGATGGTAATAGTAATATAGAATTTGGTTCTTGCTTTGAAAAAAAAGAATTTATCAAAAAGGCAAAACCTGATATTATTTTAATGAATCCTCCCTATAACGCCAAGCCCATAAGCATACCTGAATATTACAAAAACAAATGGAGCAAAGGTGCGAAAGAGGGCAAGGAAGACCCCACAAAAGGGCTTGTGTTTATACAATATCTAAGCGATATTATTAAAGAGATAAATGAAGAAAGAGAGAGCAAAAATGAGGCGAGAAAGGAAGTAAAATTAGCCGTCTTACTGCCTATGAGTGCTGCCATAGGCTCTAAAAGCGATATTAAAAATATCAAAGAAGCTATGCTAGAAAATAACACCCTAGAAGCTGTTTTCACACTCCCAGCGGAAGTATTTTATCCGGGGGCTTCAGTGAGTGCTTGTTGTATGGTTTTTACCCTTGGTAAGCCGCATATTAATACAGATGGCACGATCAATGAAACATTTTTTGGTTATTTTAAAGAAGACGGCTTTAAGAAAAAGAAAAATTTAGGCAGAGTGGAGCAGTTTGACGAGGGGGGCGAGTCCAAATGGAAAAAGATAGAGGAGCAATGGCTAGATGTCTTTAGAAATAAAAAGGTCGTTGATGGCTTAAGTGCTATGGCAAAGGTAAGCGGCGAAGATGAGTGGCTATGCGAAGCCTATATGAAAACGGATTATTCTAAACTTTCACAGGCGGATTTTCAACAAACATTAAATAATTTTTTAGCTCATCTTGTTCAAAAAGGCGATATTTATGAATCTTGATGTGGAAAATTGGAAAAGATTTAAATTGAAATATCTTTTTGATATTAAAAAGGGCAAGAGATTAACCGCAGATGAGCAGACAGAGGGCAATAATATTTATATTGGGGCGATTGATGCAAATAATGGAATAGCAAATTTTATAGGACAAGCACCTATCCACAAAGGCAACACAATATCATTAAGCTATAACGGCTCTGTGGGCGAAGCTTTTTACCAAGAAAATGATTATTGGGCTACTGATGATGTTAATGCCTTATATTCTCGCTATGATGATTTTAATAAATATATTGGCTTTTTTATCGTATCTATGTTGAGACAAGAAAAATACAAATTTTCTTATGGTAGAAAATGGAAATTAGAAAGTATGAAAGATACTGAAATTTCATTACCTATAAAACATAATCCCAACGGCTCAATTTTTAGAGATAAAAGCAAAACATATTCTAAATGTGGCTATGTCCCCGATTTTGAATTTATGGAAAATTATATTAAATCCCTGCACTACAAGCCTTTAACGACTAAAAATCGCCCTGAAAATGCCCTACCATTAAATATTGAAAAATGGGGCGAGTTTAGACTTGGGGATGTTTTTGAATGCTCTGGCACTTTTTCTTTGGTAAAAAGTGATTTAGATGAAGCTTACGGGGGGGGGGGGGGGGGGGTAATGTCCCCTTCATCTCTAGGACAACTTTCAATAATGGCTGTGATGGGTATGTAGAAGTGGAAGCGAAATTTATAACAAAGGGAAATTGCATTAGTATAGGCGGAGAGGGCATTTATGCCTTTTATCAAAAAGAGGATTTTGCGACAGGGACTAACATTTGCACTTTAAGAAATGAAAAATTAAATCAATATGTAGCCCTTTTTGTATGTGCGGTGCTTAATCACGAAGTTTATCGTTATTCTTACGGGAGGGCGAGAAATTTGGGAAGAGTAGAAAACGAAATCATCAAACTCCCCATAAATCACAAGGGCGAACTAGATTTTGACTTTATGGAAAATTACATCAAATCCCTGCCTTATGGAGATAGAGTATAATGAATGAATTAAAACATTTAGCCGTGGTAATGGACGGAAATAGGCGTTGGGCGAAAGCTAAGGGCTTTTTAGCGAAATTTGGCTATACAAGAGGAGTAAAAACTCTACAAAAACTTATGAGCGTATGTATAGAGGAGCAAATTTCTCAACTTACACTTTTTGCCTTTAGCACGGAAAATTGGAATCGTCCAGCTGATGAAGTGGAATTTATCTTTAAACTTTTGGAGCGTTGTTTAGATGATGCCTTAAAAGAATTTGAAAAAAATGGCGTGCGTTTAAAGGCGATAGGGGATTTGTCGCGTTTAGATGAAAAACTAAAAGAAAAAATAGCTTTAGTTGAGGAAAAAACGAAGCACTGTGAGCGTTTGTGTGTCAATTTAGCTATTAGCTATGGCTCAAGAGATGAGATAGTAAGAGCGGCTAAAAGAGTGATAGAAAGGGGCTTAGAGCTTAGTGAGGAAAATTTAAGTGCGAATTTAGACCTGCCCTTAGATGTGGATTTAATGCTACGCGTGGGAAATGCTAAAAGACTTTCAAATTTTTTACTTTGGCAAAGCTCTTATGCTGAAATTTGCTTTAGTGAGACTCTATTTCCGTCCTTAACTATAAGGGAATTTAAAAAAATTATTAAAGAATATAGAAAAAGAGAACGCACCTTTGGAAAATAATGCTTTATTATGGGGAATTTTGGGGGCGGTTTTGGGGTCATTTTGTGCGAGTTTTGTAAGTCGAATTTGTGAAAAAAAGCCCCTTTTTGCTATGCGTTCTTTTTGCTTTTCTTGTGAAAAAAAGCTTGGATTTTTAGAGCTTGTGCCTATTTTTTCTTATCTTTTTTTAAAAGCGCGTTGTAAAACTTGCGGTGTAAAAATTCCTCTTATGTGCTTTTTGAGTGAAATTTTTGGCATTTTTTTGATTTATCTTGCCTCATTTTGTGCGAAATCTTTTAAAGAATTTCTTGCTTTAACGCTTTTTCTTTTTGTGTGCTTTAGCCTTTCTTTGATTGATTTAAGATTAAAAGCTGTGCCAAATTTCTTACTTTGGATCGGCTTTTTTACTGCTTGTTTGCTAAAAATTTTAGAAAGTCATCTCAATGCTTTTGATATGAGTATTTTTCATTTTTTTATGGACGCTTTTATGTTTGCTGGTTTTATTTTTTTACTTAAAAGTTTTATTTTATTTTTGAAAAATTTCAAAAAACAAGAGCTTGAAGAAAATTTAGGCGATGCTGACATTATATTATTAGCGGCTTTTGCTGGGGCTTTTGGTTTTATGGGGGCGTTTTATGTTCTTTTCATCGCTGCGTTTTTATCCTTGCCCTTTTTTTATTTTGCTTTTAAAAAAGGAGAAAAAGAGCTTGCCTTTTTGCCTTTTATAAGTCTTGCTATGTGTGTATATTTAGTCGTTGGGAGAGTATTTTGAAGCTTATATTTAAGTATATTTTAAATCAATTTTTAGGGACACATCTTTCTATTTTTCTAGTGCTTTTTGGCATTGTTTCTATGGTATTTTTTATCCAAATTGCGAATCTTACTTCAAGCATTGAGATTAGTTTTTTAGACCTTTTTAAGCTTTATGGCTTTATGCTGCCACGCATTTTGATTTTTACTTTACCACTTGCCTTTTTTGTGGCACTGACCTTAGCTCTTTATAGGCTTTCTAAAGAAAATGAAAGTGTTGTCTTTTTTACGCTTGGTTTTACGCCTTTAAAAATGGCACAATTTTTCCTTAAAATCGCCACATTTTTAAGTGTTTTAATGCTTGGCGTTGCTTTAGTGATGATACCTATTGTGTATCAATTACAAAAAAATTTCGTTGATTATAAAAAAACGCAAATTAAATTTAATTATAAAACAGGTGAATTTGGACAAAAATTTTTAGATTGGATGATTTTTATACAAGATGAAAAGGAGGGGGGGTATGAAAATATCATTATGTATCACCCAAAAAGCACTGATAATTTAAAAGAGCAACTCATCATCGCTAAGGAGGCGAATTTAGAGCGTTCAAACGAGGGCTTTGCTTTTAGGCTTAGTGCAGGGAAAATGTATAATTTTGACGCAGATGAGGCTCTATTTATCGGTGAGTTTGAAAATTTGGTTGTTAATACAAAATTTAGTGATAATTTAGGGCAAACTAAGGCATTTTACGAATACTGGGACGACATTAACACAAATGCCGATAAGGCTAGGGAATTTGTAATGTATGTTTGTATAAGCTTATTTCCTTTAGCTAGCACACTTTTTGCCCTTAGTTTTGGAATTGTAACTTACCGCTATGAAAAAGGTTTTATTTATCTAGGTATGTTTGGGGTGATCGCCGTTTATTTTGGGCTTTTATCGAGTTTATACAAGCCTCCTTTATTGATGAGCTTTTTGATTTTTAGCTTTGCTTTTGCGGCTTCTATTATATGCTTTAAAAAGATGATAATGAGTCGTTATTAATGCGTCTTAAGCTCGTTTTCTCCTATGATGGCTCGGCTTTTTTAGGCTCTGCTTCTCAGCCTCATTTAAATTCCGTCCAAGATGCCTTAGCGGCGGCTCTTGCTCATCTTGGCATTTTCTCTCCTGTGCTATTTGCTTCACGCACAGATAAGGGTGTGCATGCCCTTCGTGCGGTAGCTTGTGTGGAGTGTGGAGAGCATTTTAAAGACTTAGTCTATCTTAAAAGGCAAATAAATCGCTTTGCTCACCCTTTCATACACATTAAAAGCTTAGAGAGGGTGAGCGAAAATTATGCTGTGCGTTTTGATGTGAGGGCTAGGGAGTATCGCTACATCTTTCATCACGGGGAATTTAACCCCTTTTTAAGCCCTTATGTGTGCTTTAGTGAGCGTTTTGACATCAAAAGAGCAAATGAGCTTTTAAGTCATTTTGTAGGAGAAAAGGACTTTAAATTTTTTCAAAAAGCAGGTGGAAGTGCGAAAACTAGCGTTAGGATTATGTTTATAGCTAAGGCTTACACGCATAAAAATTTAAGCGTATTTCGATTTAGGGCTAATGGCTTTTTAAGAGCGCAAATAAGACTAAGTGTGGCTAGCGTTATGGCGGTGCTAAGGGGAGAATTAAGCGAAGATAAATTAAAAGAGCAAATCGAAGCTAAAAAATGCCATTATCGCTTTTTAGCTCCAGCAAATGGGCTTTATTTAAGCCGTATTATTTATTAAGAATTTCGCACAAAAAGCCCTCATTTGTATCTTTAAAGCGGTAAATTTTTTCTTTACAAGGATAGCTTATCTCATTATATGAGGGAATTTCTTGTGTTTGATTTTGCATTTTTTCTAAAATAATGGGCAATTCTTTCTTAATCATCGCCTTATCGCTCATTCTTAAGCCGTGATCTAGGCTTTTAAGAAGTCGTCCGTCAAGCTCACTTTCATCTTTTATCAAATGTAAAGTCGCATCAAATCCTAAATGTTTGTAAATTTCGTAAAGATTTTGCTTGTCTTTGGAGGGATTAAGCTCATCAATAAGACTATGATAACTTACAAAAATGGTGCGAGGATTTGCCCTTTTTTGAATTTCTAAATGCGTAGGATTTAAAATAGACCTTATAAGATAGCAATCATCGCTAAAATAGTATTTTGAAGCAGGATCTCTAGTCCAAAGAGTTTTGGTGTAGTATTGATTTTGATTATGTGGGTAGCTATCTATGGCATCGCAGGTTTTGCTTTCGCGTCCTAGTATGAATTTAACCTGCGGTAAAGCCGAGCCTGAATTATCAAAAACGCCATCAACATACCAAGGAGCAATTTTGCTAATGAGTAGAGCCAAATAGCCTCCATAACTTCCCCCAGCGTAAATTTTAGGCAGCTTTAAAATGCTACCCCCCCCCCCCCGATAATTTGATCTAAATGCTTAAGAGCATTGATATAATCAATAGCCGACATTATCCCTGCATTTTCATACTCATCTCGTGCTGGCACAGTGCCTAGTGTAAATTCTAGTTGAAAATCTTTTGCCATTATGCCTTGACTTTTAAGCTCTGCGACTCTTTGGATTAATTTTTGTGCAGCAAAGGGTGCGTTTTGCTCATTAATATTTTTTGAGTCCCAAGCTATACTTTCAAAATAGCTCTTAATCCTCTCTACATCTTCTTTTTCAAACACATTTTTAGCACTATATTTAGATTCTGTGGATATTCTTCTATGTATGGCGTGATGATAGACTTGTACGCAGATGACATTGAAATTTTTGGCTATATTTTCTCTTTCAAAATCATAAAATTTGATATTTTTAGTCGCTCCCCAGCCTCCCACCATAAAAACAAGGGCTTTGGGGCTTTTGCTTGTATCGTAACTTATGCGGTATTCAAGTTTGGCTTTTCTTTTAAGATCTAATTCTACATCATCACAAGAGTGGATTAAAAATTTTTGACTTTTTAGCATTATAAGCCTTTCTAAATTTTAGTTAAATAAACGCCACTTTCTAAATGAGGCGTGAGAGCAAACTGATCAAAAAGGGCGAAATTTGTAATAGTGTGCGTTTTTGTGAGTTTGATTAAATTTTCTTTAAGGCTTGCAGGATTACAAGAAATGTAAATGATGTGATGATAATTTTGAGCTAATTCTATCACGCTTTCTTCAAGTCCAGCCCTTGGAGGGTCAAGGAGAATATGGGAAAAATGAAAGCTATCTAAATCAATGTCCTTAAGTCTAAAAAACTCCCTCTCTTTTTTTAAAGCCTTGCTTAATTCCTCACTCGAAAGCCTTGCAAAATGGATATTTGTAGCATTATTTAAAGTGCAGTTTTTAAGGGCGTAGGCTATGTTTTTTTTGCTAAGTTCTGTGGCTAAAATTTGCTTAAAAGAAGAGGCTAGGGCGAGGGTAAAATTTCCATACCCGCAATAAAGCTCCAAAAGGTCGTTTTTTTCCTCAGTTGAAATTTGCTTTAAAACCCACTCTATCATCTTTTCATTGATGTAAGTATTAGGCTGTATGAAGCAGTCATTGTCAAATTCATAATGAATCGCCTCTCCTTTAATGTCTAAAACCTGCCTTAAGTTTTCTTTACCAAAAACAAGCTTTTTACCTTTGCTTCTTGCAATGAGATTAAGATTTAAATTTCGAGCTAAATTCGCTAAATTTTCTTTAAGGGTGCTAATGTCTTTATGGTAAAGTAAGGTTACACTAAGTTCTTTTTTACTTGCTAAAAATTCCACTCCAAAAAGCTTATTTTTAAGCGTATTATCATCATTTAGTGCTTTTAAGAGCTTTGGCATTAAAAGACAAATTTTTTCATCAACAAAGTCTAAATTTTCTACGATGTATTTTTTTCTTCCATTAAACATCGCATAAAAAATCACACCATTTTCATTATGAAAAAAGCTTAATTCAACTCTCGTTCTAAAATGAGAAGTAGGGGAGCTAAAAAGCTCAAATTCCCCCTTATAAAAGGGAGCAAAAAATTCTCTTGCAAAATGAGCTTTTTCTTTAAAATTTGTGGGAAAATTCATCAAGTCTTTTTACCGAAAATACGCAATAAAATAAAAATAAGAATTAAGTCCAAAGGTAAAACTATCCATACACTCAAACCCAAAGTTACCGGTAAATAACCCGCAAATAAAGATATAAAACATATGAAAATGGCATAAGGCATTTGCGTTTTAACATGGGCTAAAAGCTCACATTTGCTTGCCATAGATGAAAGTATCGTGGTGTCCGAAATGGGTGAGCAGTGATCTCCAAAAATAGCTCCTGTTAATACAGCGGAAATATTGATAACCATATAATGATGTAGTTGAGCATCCATCAATTCATTATGCACCCCCAAGCCTATGGCAAGTGGCACGGTAAGTGGCATTAAAATACCCATTGTTCCATAACTAGTGCCTGTTGATAGAGATACAACGGAAGAAAGTAAAAATACAATCAAAGGCAAAAGATAAAGCGGCAAAGTGTCAGAAAGTAAATCAACTAGATAAATAGAAGTGCCTAAATCTTTAATGACGGAAGATAGGGGCCAAGCACACATTAAAATAATGACCGTAATAATCATCATTCTCCAGCCATAAGTCCAAGTCATTATTCCCTCTTTTAGTGTGAAAATTTTTCTATAAACCCCCATAATGATAGCGACAATACTTGCAAGAAATGCTGCTTGAAATAAGGCTGTGGCTGTATCTGCCGATGAAAAAGTCTCTCTTAAAGCAAGGAGGCTTAGGGGTGCAAGTTCGATTTGAGCTTTTAAATTAGTATCTTCAATATTAGCATAACCGCTAAAATAAAAGCCTACAAAGGAAAAAACGATTAAAATACCAAGAGGAATCGTAGCGTTTGAAGCTTTTAAATCAATGCCTTCTTTAGGTTCTAAAAGCTTGTCTTCAAGATTTTCACTCGCATTTTGTATCGTGCTAAAATCGATGTTTTTAGCGTGTCTTTGAGCTTGTAGCATAGGACCAAATTCTCTTTCTTGTAGTATGGTAAAAAGTACAAAAGCAAGCATAAGAATATTATAAAAGCGATAAGGTAAAGTTTGTATAAAAATTTCAAAGGCGTTAATTTGCTCTCTACTTTGATTAAGAGCGAGAAAGAGCTTATCGTCTATCAAATCATAGCCTTGCTTAATGACAGAAAGTTCAAAGCCTATCCAAGTGGAGATAATGGCAAGTCCAGCAATGGGTGCTGCCGTAGAATCCATAATGAAAGCAAGTTTTTCGCGAGAAATTTTAAATTTATCCGTTAATGGACGCATAATAGGACCAACAATAAAAGAATTAGCATAATCATCAAAAAAGATAAAGCAACCCATAAACCAAGTGGCAAGTTGAGAGCTTTTAGCTTTTTTGGCTTTTTTAGCAAACCAAGTGGCAACAGCCTTTGTTCCACCCATTTTAGTGATTAAAGCTACCATACCACCTATGGTAAGCATTTGTAAGATAATACCAGCATTAGAAGTGTTAGCCAAAGATTCTACTGCTTTTTTGACAAAAATCACAAAGCTATTAACGAGAGCGTAAAAAATATTTTGCTCCACCAAGGCGAGCATAAAGCCACCGCTTAAAGCTCCTATAAATAAAGATAAAATTACATCTTTTGTTATAAAAGCTAAAGTAATAGCAATAATGGGCGGCAAAAGACTAAAAATACCAAAAAACTGAGCATTAAAAGTCGCATCACCAAATAAAAATAAGGGGGTAAAACATAATAACAATATTTTCATTGTATCCTTTCAGTGTGAGTTCCTGCCCAAGTTTGTGTTATAGGCATAAGTTCGATTTTATTTACATTAATGTGTGGCGGAAGATGAATAATGGACATTACCACCCTAGCAATATCTTCTGCCGTGATAAATTTAGTATCTTCATAAACGGCATTTGCTTGAGCCTTATCTCCTTTAAAACGCACTTCGCTAAATTCAGTTTTGCAAAGTCCGGGCGCTATGTTTGTAACCTTAATATTTGTTCCTCTTAAATCATTTCTTAACGCCCTAGAAAACTGCCCCACAAAGGCTTTCGTTCCGCAATAAACATTACCACCGAAATACGCCACATTTTCCGCTATGGAGCCAAGATTAAAAATATAGGCATTTTCTTGCCTTCTTAAAAGCGGTATAACAGCCCTTGCTACATATAAAAAGCCCTTGACATTAGTATCGACCATAGCGTCAATGTCATCAAGGCTTAATTTATCAAATTCCTCAAGTCCTAAGGCTAGTCCGGCATTATTAAAAAGCACGGAAATGTTTTGAAATTCGCTAGGCAGAGTAGCCACAGCTTCAAAAAGTTCTTTTTTCTTTCTTACATCAAGATTAAGCGTGTGAATTTCTTCTTTATAAAGCTCTTTAAGCTTGTCTAATCTTTCTTTGCGTCTTGCTAGAGCAACGACCTTAAAGTCCTCATTGATAAAGGCTTTCACACAAGCCTCTCCAAAACCAGAACTCGCACCCGTGATAAAAGCAACCTTCTTCATTATTCTAAATTTTCTCCATAAAATAAATTTTCATTTTCCTTAAGCCCTAAGCTTCTGAGGTAAATGGCGTTTTCTTCTTTATCTGCCATTAGGGCGAAGTCAAGCGCATTAAAGCCTAAATCATCAACAGCAAAAATGTCCGCCTTTTTTTCTACCAAAAGCTTTAACATAGCGACATTAGAAAAACTAGCAGCGTGCATAAAGACATTTTTAGAAGTATGCTCTAAGGCACAAAGTGTGATGAAATAGGGCGTTGTATTGTTAGCATTAAGGGCTAATTTTTCATTATTATTAATATATTTGGCATTGACATTTGCACCCTTTTCTATGAGAAGTTTAGCGACTTCATCTTGATGAAATTCTAAGGCGTAAAAGAGTGGAGTTTTGCCAAAAGCGTTGGCGTGATTGACATTTGCACCTTTTTGGATTAAAAATTCTACATTTTGCTTATTTTCTAAAGCGTAAAAAATGGCACTTTCATAGCCTTCGTTTAAATCAAATCCAAATTTTAAAAGCATATTAATAATTTTAATATCTCTAGCATTTAAGAGGGCTGACCTTAAGGCGAGATTAAGCTCGGCAAGAGAAGGGCTATTTGCCATAATATATTGCTCTAAATGCACTTCGTCATAATTTTTATTTGCCATCATTTTAGCAAGAGTGCTGATATCTTTATGGATTTTACTCTCTCCAACAGCCCAGTTTAAAAATTCGTTTAAGGCATTGCTTGTGAAATAAATATTACTTCCTTTATCAAATTTAAAATTTCTTTCAAAATAAGCTTCTAAAGGCTCAATGGCTTTATTATATTCTTTCCAAAATTCTCTATAAAGTCTAAAATTTCCTATACTTTGATACGCCCAGTAGCGAAAATATGCCTTTAAAGCATTATTTCTCTCTTCTGTATCCTTTGCGTCTGCGAGTTTTTTTTGGTAGGTTTGGGGACTTAGGGCGATTTCTAAAAGCAAATATTGAAATTCTTTCAATTTATCAAAATAGCTAAGTCCTGAGCAAATGCTATTGTTTCCACGAATTTGATTAGAAAGCTCATAAAGCTTTTGTGTTATAGCTTGATTTTTAAGAGAAAATTCGCAAGTTTGAAGATTGTCAAGCAATTCTTTTTGATTTAAATCAATTTTTTGATTAAAAATTTTTGCCTTATTTTCTATAACAAATTCGCAATTTGCCAAGCCAAAACTTAGCAAAATTACACTTAAAAAAATTAAAATTTTCATTTTAACCCTTACAAAAGCTAGAGTTTTAGTCCTCTAGCTTGAAATTTTGTATCTCATTAAAATTAAGATATTTGTAAATATTTGCTTTGTTTGCGTCATTGAGTTTATCTTTGACGATTTGCAAATATTCTTCTTTATTGGGAATTTTACCTAAAATTGCACACACGGCTGCAAGTTCCGCGCTACCAAGATACACCTTAGCACCCATTCCCATTCTATTGTCAAAATTTCTCGTTGAAGTGGAGAAAACGACAGCACCATCATTAACCCTAGCTTGATTTCCCATACATAAGGAACAGCCCGGCACCTCTATCCTAGCACCTGCCGCACCAAAGATACTATAATAACCCTCGTTAATTAGTTGAGCCTTATCCATTTTAGTCGGTGGCACAACCCAAAGGCGTGTTTTAAGTATGCCTTTGTCTTTTAAAATTTCACCTAAAGCTCTATAATGCCCTATATTTGTCATACAAGAGCCAACAAAAACTTCATCGATATTTTGTGGGCGTTTAGGATCTTGCAAAATTTCACTTAAGGTCGCTACATCATCAGGGTCATTAGGACACGCCAAAATAGGCTCTTTAATCTCATTTAAATCGATTTCAAGCACATAAGCATATTTTGCGTCCTTATCTGCTCTTAAAAGAGTAGGATTTTTAAGCCACTCTTTCATTTTTTCCGCTCTTCTTTTAAGTGTGTCTCGATTTTCATATCCAGCTTTAATCATTGCTTCTATAAGGCTTATATTTGATTTAATATATTCGCTCACGCTTGCTTCATTTAAATCCACACAGCAAGCCGCCGCACTTCTTTCAGCTGAAGCGTCGCTTAATTCAAAGGCTTGTTCGACTTTTAAATCTGGTAAGCCTTCAATTTCTAAAATTTTACCGGCAAAAATGTTCTTTTTATTTTGCTTTTCTACGCTTAATTTTCCGTCCTTAATCGCATAATAGGGGATAGCATTAACTAAATCTCTTAGGGTAACTCCGGGTTGTAACTCTCCACGAAAGCGCACCAAAACACTTTCAGGCACATTTAAAGGCATAGCGCCCGTTACCGCCGCAAAGGCTACAAGCCCACTTCCTGCTGGGAAAGAAATGCCGATAGGAAAACGCGTATGCGAGTCTCCGCCTGTTCCCACGCTATCAGGTAAAACAAAGCGGTTAAGCCAAGAGTGGATAACGCCGTCTCCAGGCTTTAAGCTCACGCCTCCACGACTTGTGATGAAATTTGGTAGGGTTTTGTGGAGCTTAGAATCGCTTATTTTAGGATAAGCTGCTGTATGGCAAAAGCTTTGCATTACAAAATCTGCATTAAAGCCAAGACTAGCAAGCTCCTTAATCTCATCTCTTGTCATCGGTCCTGTGGTATCTTGTGAGCCAACCGTCAAAGTCATAGGCTCTATATACATACCAGCTCTCACGCCCTCAACGCCACAAGCACGCCCTAGCATTTTTTGTGCTAGAGTGTAGCCTCCCTCGCTTACTTTTGGCTGCTCTGGTTTGATGAAAATATTTTCATTTTCAAGCTTTAAAAATTCTCTCGCCTTAGCACAAAGCCCACGCCCTATGATAAGAGGGATTCTTCCACCTGCTCTTACTTCATCGATGATGGTATTGGGGCTTAGTTTAAATTCGCTAATAACCGAGCCATTTTTAATAATTTTACCCTCATAAGTATGAATTTCAAACTCATCGCCCATTTCGAGCTGACTTACATCGCAAACGATAGGTAAAGCTCCGCTATCTTGAGCGGTATTAAAGAAAATTGGTGCTATGGTTGAGCCTAGTATGATGCCCCCACTATGTTTATTTGGCACACCTTTAATCTCTTTTCCTAAATGCCATTGTATGGAATTGATAGCAGATTTCCTACTTGAGCCTGTGCCGACTACATCGCCGACATAAACGACTTCGCGACCGCTTTTTTTAATCTCTTTTATTTTTTCTAAAGAACCGGCTTGTCTTACTTTTAGCATAGCATTAGCGTGGAGTGGGATATCGCTTCTTGTAAAAGCATCGCCAGCGGGACTTAAGTCGTCCGTATTTGTTTCTCCAGCGACCTTAAAAACTATGCATTTGATTACTTCAGGGAGTTTTTCTTTTTTTAAAAACCACTCCGCATTTGCCCAGCTTTGTAAAATTTCTTTAGCATAAGCATTAGTTTGGCTTAATTCTGCTATGGTATGGAAATCATCGTGGATAAAGATGATATTTTTAAGCACATCAGCGGCTTCTTTTGCTAAAGTTTCATTTTTTAAAGCTTCGATTAAAACTTTGACATTATAGCCACCTAGCATAGTTTCTAGCATTTTAAGGGCGCGTTTTTTATCGATTTTAGGGGCGTTAATTTGTCCTTTTAAAATTTGATCTAAAAATTCGCATTTGACTAAAGCAGCATCATCAACGCCAGGATTGACTCTTTCTTCTAAAAGTGTAGCTAAAAACTCATCATCACTTGTTTTAAGCAGCTCACAAAGGGCTTTTGTTTGTTCTACGCTTAAAGCTAAAGGTGGAATGCCAAAAGTCGCTCTTTCTTTAACTAGAGCATCATATTCTTCTATAAAAGACATCGCTTCTCCTTAATAATTTTTTAGTTGCAATTTTAACATTTATAAAGATAAAAAATATTTAAATTTTATTTATAAATTGCCTTTTGTTACTTATTGATACAAGAAAATAAAAAAATTAAAATAATTTATTTTCCTCCTCCTCTTTTTTGCTAAAAAGCTCGAGAAATTTTTGAGTATTTTGTAGCAAAATGAGGCAGTAGGTAAAGTCTTTAAAATGTTTCAAATCTTCTAGTTTGTTATAAGAATAATCGCAAAAAAGCGAATTGCACAAAGCGTTTTTAAAGCCTTTTATACCCTTTGCTTTTTTCTTCCAAAAATCAAAATTTTCTTCATTAAAAACGACAATAAAGGCTTTTCTAGCTTTGCCAAATTCCGTGATTTCGAAGCTTTCATTAATAAAATAAATTTGATAAGAAATATTTTTTTTAAAATCAAACGCTATTTTTCTCCCATTGTTTTCCAAAAGGTTAAGCCACTTAACAAAAATATTAATATAAAAAAAAGCGATAGGTAAATTTTTATACAAATTCCCTTTATAAACAAAAGTGCTAAAAAATAAGGAGCTACTTTTTTGAAGCTCAAAACTATCATCACAAAGCGTTTTATAATCACCGCAAAGTTTCAAAAGATAAGCCGTATCATCAAGGCAAAAAAGCGTATTATTTTTAGCATTTTTAATAAGGTCGAAATCTAAAAAAACATTTGCATTAAGTTGTTGAATATTAAAAATTTTAGCAAATTCTAATGCTATTTTGTCGCAAAAAATGAATTGTAAATTCTTTTCCTCACTTAAAAAACGCAACAACCTCAAAAGTGCCTTTGTCAAATTCTCGCACAAAAGATAAAAGACATCTTTATCTTCGGCGATAATTTGCTTTTCGCTCACTACGACAAAAGCTCCCTTTTTTACCGCCTCTTTTAATTCTTCCTCATCGTTTGAAAAAAAGGCGTAGCCAGGCTTTAAGCTTTGCAAATTAAGAGCAAAACCACCCACACTGAGCATACTACCTTCATTTAGCACTTTTGCGTTTAAAAGTTCGCTTAAATTTGAAATTTTCATTAGCCTATTAAAGAGCCATTTTCTACAAGTCCATTGGGACTAATTAGCACAAGTTTATCGCCACTTTTGGCTGAAAGTATCATACCATCACTTTCATAGCCAAAAATTTTTGCCTTTTTAAGATTGGATATGAGACATACTTGCTTACCTATAAGCTCTTCTGGTTTGTAAAATTTCGCTATGCCTGAAAGGACCTGTCTTGTTTCGCCATTTTCAAGCTCAAGTATGAATTTAAGCAATTTTTCACTCCCTTCAATCCTTTCGCATTGTTTTACCAAGGCGACCTTAAGCTCTATTTTGGCAAAATCTTCAATTTTAATTTTAGGGCTTTCATCTTTTTTTAATTCTTCTTTGACGGAACTTAAAAGTGGCTTTTCTATCTTTGGAAATAAAGCCTCGCAAGCATTTGCTTTAAAATTTAAAAGCTCATCGTTTAAAATGAGTTTTTGATAATTTTGCAAAGTGATGTCGAAACTAAGAGCTTTAGCTACCTTTTGTGTGCTTTTAGGCAGGGCAGGGTGCAAGAGTAAGCTAACCTTAGCTAAAATATTCGCACATAGAGAAACTAGAGCATTTGCCTCGCTTGTTTCATTGTTTTTTATCAAATTCCAAGGCTCATATTTGCTTATGCTTAAATTTGCTACACTCAAAGCCTTAAAAAGCTCTTCTAAATAGCGATTGAATTGAAAATTTTCTATGAATTCTAGGGCATTTTGAAGATGTAAATTTGCTTCCTTTAACTCTGCTTTATAAAAATTTAAAACTTCATCTTGCAAAATATTGCCATTTGAGTATTTAAGACTCATTCCTATAATGCGGTTTAATAAATTGCCAAATTCATTACTAAGCTCGGCATTAATGCGGTTTATAAGCATTGTTTCGCTAAAGTCCCCATCATTTCCAAAAGGCACTTCTCTTAATAAAAAATAACGAAAAGCCTCCAAACCATAGGCATCTGCTATGATTTTTGGATAGAGGGCATTACCTTTTGACTTGCTCATTTTTTTTCCGTCCCTAGTCCACCAGCCGTGTGCGGCGATGTGTTTTGGTAAGGGTAAATCAGCACTCATTAAAAAAGCAGGAAAATAAATCGCGTGAAAACGCAAGATATCTTTACCCACTAAATGCACAAAAGCGGGTAAAAAGCCTAAATTTTCGCTTTTTTCATCAAGTTCTAGTGAGCTAATGTAAATAAACAAAGCATCAAGCCATACATAAATGATATGCTTATCATCGTTTAAATTTGACGGAATTTTAATCCCCCACTCAAAGCTTGTGCGTGTGATAGAAAGGTCTTTAAGTCCATTTTCTATAAAATTGACAAGTTCTGCCTTTTTATTTTTAGGCACTATGGGTTCGCTTTCATACCATTTTAAAATGTCTTTTTCATATTTTGAAAGCCTGAAGAAATAGCTTTCTTCCTTCAAAAGTTTCGTTTCTTTTCCGCAATCAGGACAACCGCATTGCGAGATGAGTTGAGACTGCGTAAAAAAACTTTCGCAAGAAACGCAGTAATATCCTTCATATTCACCCTTATAAATGTCGCCTTTTTCCCACATTTTCAAAAAAATTTGTTTGACAAATTTAATATGCCTTTCATCTGTGGTGCGTGCGTAAATATCATAGCTTATCTCAAATTCGTCCCAGAGTTTTTTAAATTCAAGACTGATTTTATCGGCGTATTCTTTAGGGCTGTGATTTTTATTTTTAGCGGCTTGTTCGATTTTTTGTCCGTGTTCATCGGTGCCTGTTAAAAAGAGCGTTTTATGTCCGCTAAGTCTATAAAAGCGTGCTAAAGTATCGGCAATAATGGTCGTATAAGCGTGTCCTAAATGAGGGACATCATTGACATAATAAATCGGTGTGGTAATATAACGCATTTTACTCCTTTAAAATTCAAATCCGCCTTCGGTTTTACCCTTAGACATACTATTATAAACGGCATCTACATAGTTTTTTCGTGTAGTGCAACTAAAAATTTCTTCACATTGATAGCAGGAATTTAGTCCTCTATCATTTTGACATTTTTGCAAAATGTCTTTTTTGAACCTCATATCTTCTTCAAATTGATCAGCCATTATATGCCTTTAAAAGCTTATTGATTTCATACTCGCTACCGAAAAAACAAGGACTAGTAGCGTGAATTTTATCAAATTCAAGCTCAAGCAAAGAGGCGTTTTGTCCGTTTGTAGTCGCTCCTCCAGCTTTTTCTATGATGAAAGCAAGGGGGAAAATTTCAAAAAAGGCTCTTAATTTTCCATTTGGAGCATCTTTTGTGGCAGGGTAGCTAAAAAGCCCTCCGCCCTTAAGTAAAATTTGATGAATATCGCTTACCATAGCACCGCTATATCGTAATCTATATCCTTCTTCAAAAAGCTCTTTAATGAAATTTGCGTGTTTATTGTCCCAAAATTTTTGCGTGCCACCGGTAGCGTTGATTTTGCCTTTTTCAGCCATTTTAAGCTCTTTGACAAAGTCAAATTTACCCCCCTCATTTAAACGATACAATTTAACTTCCTCACCCTCGCAGCAAACAAGCTCAAGTCTCGCTCCATAAATGCTATAAAGTGCCGCTTTTAAATTTTTAGGCGAAACTTCCTCTTTATAAATAGCAAAAATAGAGCCTATGGCAAAATTTACATCCATCAAAGAAGAGCCATCAAGTGGGTCGTAAGCAACGATAAATTGGGCATTTTCATTGAATTTTAAAATTTCTTCTTTTTCTTCGCTAATGAGAGCTTTTAAAGCTTTGCTTTTGCTTAAATGATGGGTAATGATTTCATCACTTAAGACATCAAATTTAAGCTGAGTGTCGCCGCTTGAGTTTTTTTCCTCGCTGTATGAAGTGTCTGGAAACTTAAGAGCGTTTGAAATGTCTATCACGGCTTCTTGTATGAGTTTAACGAGTTCTTGCATCAAATTCTCCTTTTAAGGCATTGTTAAGTATGAAGGAAGCGATTTGCTCTAGGTCATTTAAATCAAGCCAAATAAGGCTTTTGTGAGAAATTTTTTCATAGCTAGCCACTGCATTTGAGTGGGCGAAATAATTCTCGTCAATATCCTTATAAAAAACGCTAATTCTAGGTAAATCAAGCTCTTTAAGTCCCTCAATGAGACACAAATCAAATTCCACAAGCTTTAAGGCTTCGAAAATATCCCTTTTCTTGTGAGAGAAAAGGATTGTTTTTGTTGGGCTTAAGATGATGGTCTCAGCACCACTTTGAAAGAATTTAAAGCTATCTTTGCCCTCTTTATCAAAATTTGCTTTATCGGCTGGATCGTGCTTAATAACGAGAACCTTTAAGCCTTTTTGCATAAAGTGCCGTGTTAATTTTTCTATAAGCGTAGTTTTACCAGAATTTGATGGACCGCTAAAAGCCATAATAAGTTGCTTCATATATACTTCTTTAAAAATTTTACAAAATTATATCTTTTTAAAGCAAAAAATTTATAATAATGAGATTTTTTTAAAGGATAAGTTGATGAAAAATATAATTTTAATTTTTGCTTTGTTTTTAACTTCTTGCGTAAGTAAAAATGAGGTGCAAAAAGATGTCGATTTAAAAACACAAACATTAATGTTCGCACAAAAACATAAAATTAGCATTGATGAATTAAATATTGTAGCGACCTTGAGTTATCTTAATCCCACCTTAGATGAGGAGAGCGAAAGGGATATTTTTATTTTATCTTTCACGCCCCATTTGTTAGAATTTCATAGTTTAAAAGTTTTTATTAATCATAGAGAGGCACAAGTTGAGGCACTTAAAACAAATGATGAGCTTTTGAAATATCTTATTAATAATAGCTATACGAAATATTTTAAGGTTTATTTACCTAGCTTTAAAAAAGAAAATTTTCTTAAAGCTAGGGTTTGTTCGCTAGAGTTTGCGTGTTTTGAATTAGATTTTCAAAGATATCCGAAATCTTTATATTATCGTTCAGAAGATGTCGATACGCAATATAATTAGCCAAAACTTTTTTTCCATAAATTCGCGTTTCTTGGTAAGGCACAAGCTCCATCGATAAAAAAGGCTCAAATTTCCCTTCTTTAAACATATCGTTTCTTTTTAAAAGTCTGCTTGTGAAACCTATGCCTGCATTATAGGCGTAAAAAACATAAAGTGGTGAATTAAGATGTTTTTCTAAATAATTAAGATGATGATTGGCAAATAAATAAGCAATTTCTGGCTTAAACATAAAATCTTGGTCAAAATTTGCAATTTTAAGCTCCTTATGACCGATGTGATTTGCTAAAAATGGCATAAATTGCATAACGCCGAGTGCGTAAGAAGTCGAAATCGCCGTAGGGATAAAGCGACTTTCTTGTCTGGCTATGGCTAAAATAAGGGCTTGTCTTTTTGCTTCATAATCTTTTATGTATTCATAATAAGGCATAATAAAATAGTTTTTTTTGTCGCTTTTTTCTTTGATTAAAGCGTAAATAGGCAAGGTGCTTTCTGTTTTAAAATGCTTTTCTAGCTTTTTTAGCTCATTTGAGTTGGCATCTCTTATCTTTCTAGCAAGATTTTGCCAAGCAAAAGGATCGCTCATATCAAAATCGCTTTTTTTCTTAGGAGCTTTCAATACTTTAAGCTCGATAAAAGGTGCGTTAGTAAGCTCTCTGGCATAAAGGCTATAAATGTTTAAAGATTGACTTTTGGCTAGTTCTTTTAGATGCTTTTCATCTTTTTTAATAAGCCACAGCCAAAAAAGAGCATTGTCTTTATTTGCCTTCACTTTAAAGCTTTCGTAAGCATTTTTAAAAAATTCATAAGCCAAATCTTCTTCTTCAAAAATAAGCGCATTAACTCCTAGATAAAAAGCACTATCTTCACTTACAAGGGTAGCATTGACATCTAAAAGCGACTCGGCAAATTTGGCATTTTCTTTTTTGATGATGATATTTTGTGCGAAATTTTTAAAATTTTCGTGCGTGGCAAGCTTATTAACAAATTTTTCATTGAGATTAAAATCCGCTTTTTTAGAATAATTAAAATATTTAAAAAAAGCATTTGTGTCTTCATTTTTAATAATATAACTCATAGGATTTTTTTCATTAAAGGCAAGAAGTAATGTGTTAAAATTTGGTAAATTTTTTGCAAGGATTTGCCTTGTATCTGGCGTAAGAGAGGCGATGAAAGCAAGGGAATTTAAACGCACACTTTGACAGCTAGTATTTGCATCTAGTATATTTTCTTTTGTGTAGGTGTAGCATTTTGCATATTTTGAATTAACATAAGGTTTTATAGGAGCGAGTTTATCAAGCTCCTTTTTTAAAGAACCGACATAGCGAAAAATGTGAGTATGCAAATTTTTCGCCTCTTTTTTATCTAGAGCATCATTTTGCAAAAGTCTATAAATATAATAATCTTTAGCTATGGAATTTTCATATTTTTTAAGGGTTTCTAGCTCGTAGGGAGCAGCATTTAAAAAACACAATGTAAAGATGAGTAAAATAAGCTTTTTCATCGCATAAATCCTACAATTAAATTGCCTAAAAGACTATTAGCAAACCATAATGCTAAAATAATAATTAAGGGTGCGAGATCTATACTTCCTATACGCGTTGGAATTTTGCTTACTAAACGATAGGCAGGAGCGCTAAGTTTGTATAAAATTTGCACGATGGGATTATAAGGGTCTGGGTTGACCCAGCTAAGTAAAGCACTAATCACAATCACCCAAGTGTAAATATTAATTAAAAATTGCAAAAGTTGTATGAAACTAATGATTAAAAAATCCATTTTAAGCCTTTCTAGCAAGTTCTTTTATAAAGGGTTTAAGATGAGGATAAAGCTCATTAAGCTCGGGTCCGTGTGTGCTACCCGTTAGCACTATCCTTAAAGGCATAAAAAAATTTTTGCCTTTTAAGCCACTTAGTTTTATTAATTCTTGTTTAAATTCCTCATAGCTCTCTTTTAGCTCACATTTTTCTAAAGCTTCTTTTAAAATAAGGCTTTCTTTCTCAAATTCCTTATAATCTTTTGGACCAAAAATAGCATTTAATTTTTCCTTAAGCTCGACTAAGGTGCTAGCCTCTTGAGTATAAAATTTCGCCAAAGGGGCTAAATTTTTATCCGTTTTTAAGAGAGCATTTAAGCTTGTATCGTCAAGTTTTTTAATATGTTCTCTATTAAGTTGCAAGAGCTTTTTTAAATCAAATCTCGCTGGAGCTTTAGAAAGCTTAGTTAAATCAAACCACAAAATCGCCTCATCAAGAGTAAAAATTTCACAAGGCGTTTTATTGCCAAGTAATAATAAATAATTTGCCACCGCACTCGGTAAAATCCCGCTTTCTAAAAGCCACTTTACGCTAGAGTGCGCTTCTCTTTTACTCATTTTTTGTCCCTCTTCATTAAGGATAATGGGCAAATGCGCGTAAGTCATAGGCTTTTCATAATTTAAACTCGCACGGATATGCTCTTGTTTGGGAGTGTTAGAAACATGGTCTTCACCTCTTATAATACAAGAAACCCCCTCAAGCATATCATCAACCGCACAAGCAAAATTATAAGTGGGAGTTTTATCCGCTCTCATAATGACAAAACTATCGATATTTTCAGGCTCAAAGCAAAGCTCTCCTTTGATAAAATCTTTAAATCTCATCGCTTTTTCTGGCTTTTTAAGGCGTATAACAAAGGGCTTTTCGTTTTCTAAAACATCGCTATCTTGCAAATTTTCACAAGTTCCATCATAGCGGTAAGGTTTATTTTGTGCCTTAGCAGCTTCTTTTTTAGCGTTTAATTCTTCTTCCGTGCAAAAACAAGCAAAAGCCCTTTTTTCACTCACTAGTTTTAAAGCCATTTGTCTATGAAATTTCAAATTTTCACTTTGCACATAATAATGCTGCCACGAAATGCCAAAAAGTTTTAAAATTTCCTTAATTTCCTCTTCTTTCCCTGCGATATTTCTAGCCTTATCTGTATCTTCTATGCGTAAGATAAAGTCCGTTTTCTCTTGCTTAGAGCAAATGTAATTAATCAAAGCCGCCCTTAAATTCCCTATGTGCATATCTCCAGTAGGAGAGGGTGCGAAACGATACATTTTATAACCTTATTGTGTATTTGAGTGGGGATTATAGCAAAAAAGTTTATATGGATATTTAATTTTAGCTTGTTATAATTCGCATTTTATTTTGGAGGGCTTAATGATATTTTTGATTTTTTCTTTTGGTGTAACTTTAATCTTTGGCTTGGCAAATATTTATATTTACAAAAGATTAGTGCTAAAATTCATCACGCTTAAATATTTAAGGCGACTTTTTGCCTTGATACTTTTCGCTCTTTTTTTAGTGCAAGGCTTTTTTATGGTTTTTCGCTCAAGCGAGTATTTAAATGACGCTTGGTATAGCTTTTTTGCTTCTTTGTATGCGCCGACTTATTGCTTTTTCTTTGTAACTTTACTTTTGGATTTTTTAAGATTTATGTTGGCACTTTTGGGTAAAAGTTTTATGAAAATTGCCTCTTTTCTTAAAGTGAGTTTTGAAATTTTTGTGCTTTTATTTGGAGCTTTTATAACTTATTTTAGCATTTATAGTGCGATTAAGGTGCCTGAATTTAGTGAGGTTGATATTAAAATTTCTCATTTAGAAAAAGAACTTAAAATTGCTATGCTAACAGATATCCATTTAGGAAAAAATTTACACGAAAAATTCCTAAGTGAGATTATAGAAAAGATTAATAGTAAAAATGTCGATATGGTCGTTATTGTGGGTGATTTAGTCGATGCAAAGCCTGAAACTTTAAAGCCCTACATCTCAAAACTTAACGATTTAAAATCGACCTATGGCACTTTTTATGCTTTGGGAAATCACGAATATTATCACGGGATTAACGAAGTTTTAGAGCTTTTAAAAGGTCAAACTAATATGAAAATTTTAGTTAATGAGGGACTTGATTTGGGTTTTATGAATATTGCTGGAGTAGGGGACTTAGCTGGACTTAGAAAGGGCATTTTAGCACCTGATTTAGCAAGAGCTAAGGTGGATTTAAATTTAAGCAAACCAAGCATTTTGCTCGCTCATCAGCCCAAAACCACACAGCTTTATGATGTGAGTGATTTTGATTTGATTTTAAGCGGGCATACGCACGGAGGGCAAATTTTTCCTTTCGCACTTTTGGTAAAGCTTCAACAAGGTTTTGTTTCGGGTCTTTATCCTTTGAGTGAAAAGACACAGCTTTTTGTAAGTCGTGGGGCAGGCTTTTGGGGACCTAGTCTTAGAACCTTTTCTCAAAGTGAGCTTGTCATTTTAAATTTAAGGGGCAATAAATGAGTTTTGATAGAGATAGTTCGAGGATTTTTGGAGTTATAGCGGGTTTTAAATTTTTTAAAGCTTTACAAAAAATTATCAATGAACGCTATGTGAAATATTTTAGCATTGATATGAGCGAATTTAAACAACCAAGCGAATATGAAAGCCTAAACGCACTTTTCACAAGAAAGCTAGAAAAGCCAAGAATTTTAGAAGATGATTTTGTCTCGCCTAGTGATGGAAGCATTTTGCTAAGTGGAGAGACTTTTTTGGCTGAAAATGAGCTTTTTGCTTTTAGTATTAAGGGACGAACTTATAGCGTAGAGGAGCTTTTAAGAGATAATTATGAAAAAGAGGAGTTAGAAAATGGACTTAATTATACAAATATTTACCTTTCTCCAAAAGATTATCATCGCTATCACGCACCTTGCGATATGCAAATTTTAAGTCTTAGTTATACAGGTGGTGCCCTTTTTAGTGTCAATGAAAAACATTTGTTAAAAATAGCAAATCTTTACACCAAAAATGAAAGGGTGAGTTTAAAATGTAAAAATGTGGAAAAAAATTTCATCTTTTGGCTTGTTTTTGTTGGAGCGCAAAATGTCGGCAAAATGCGTTTTAAATTTGATAAAAGTGTGCAAACAAATATGAAATTCGCACATAATTTCACGCGAAAATATGATAATTTAAGTATCAAAAAAGGCGAAGAGCTTGGGAATTTTGAGTTAGGTTCCACCATAGTTGTTTTGTCGCAAAAAGGATATTTAAATTTTGAGTCAAAAGTAAGGATTAAATTTGGAGAAAAGCTTGCAACTTTTCTTTGAAGAAAAGTTGCCTTTTTCTCTATTAATAAAACTAAAAAAAAGTTTAAACTTGCTCTTGCATTTTTTCGAAATTTTATTATACTTTGAAGAAATATTAGGAAAAAGGATAAAAGATGCATATTACCTATACTCTAACAGATGAATCGCCAGCCCTTGCAACTTACTCGTTTTTACCTATAGTCAAAGCTTTTTTAAGTAAGGCTAATATAAGAGTAGTAAGCTCTGATATTTCTTTATCTGGTAGGATTATAGCCGAATTTAGCGAAAGCTTAAAGGAAGAGCAAAAGTGTGAAAATGCTCTAGCAAATTTGGGCGAATTAGTCAAAAAAGCGGACGCAAATCTTATTAAAACTCCAAACATTTCCGCTTCTATCCCCCAGCTTAAAGCGGCGATTGAAGAATTGCAAAAAAAGGGGTATATGTTACCAAATTACCCAGATGAGCCAAAAAATGATGAAGAATTTCAAATTAAGTCAAAATACCAAAAAATTCTTGGCTCTGCTGTAAATCCTGTTTTGCGTCAGGGTAATTCAGACCGCCGCTGCACTAAGGCTGTGAAAGATTATGCAAAGCATAATCCTTACCGTGTTATCCCATTTGATCCAAAGTCAAAAAGTAGAGTTTCTTATATGAAAGATGGTGATTTTTTCTCCAATGAAAAAGCGATTTTAATCAAAGATGATTGTTTGGCTCATATTGAATTTATTAGCGAAAATGGCACAAAAATGATTTTAAAAGAAAATTTAAAGCTTGAGAAAAACGAGCTTTTGGACGCAACTTTCATGAGTGTAGAAAAATTAATGCGTTTTTATGAAGAGCAAATTAAGCTTTGCAAAGATGAAAATCTGCTTTTTTCTTTACACTTAAAAGCTACGATGATGAAGGTAAGTGATCCTATTATTTTTGGTTATGCGGTGAGGGCTTATTTTAAAGAGCTTTTTGAGGAATTTGGCGAGGAATTTGAAAAATTAAGTATCAATGCAAACAATGGCTTAAATGAGCTTTTAAACAAAGTGGAAAATTCAAGTCAAAAGGATGCTATTCTTAAGAAATATCACGAAATTTTAGATAAAAGTGCGGATATTTCTATGGTAAATTCAGACAAAGGCATTACAAATTTACATATCCCAAGTGATGTTATAGTCGATGCTTCTATGCCTGCTATGCTTAAAAATGGTGCAAAGCTTTGGGATAAAGAGGGTAAAGAAAGAGATGCTAATGCCTTAATCCCCGATAAGACTTATGCGACTATTTATGAAGCGGTGATTGAAGATTTGCATAAAAATGGCACTTTAAATCCTGCAAAACTTGGTAGCGTTTCAAATGTCGGTTTAATGGCTAAAAAAGCGCAAGAATATGGCTCGCACGATAAAACTTTCATCGCACCAGAAAATGGCACGATGAGAATTATTGCAAATGGAGAAGTTTTACTTGAACATAAGCTTAATAAAAATGACATTTATAGGGCAAATCAAGCTAAATTTGACGCGATATTAAACTGGATTGACTTAGGAATTCAAAGACAGGAATTAAGTGGCGATGAGGCTATTTTTTGGCTTGATGAAAAGAGGGCTAACGATAAGATAATGATAGAGCTAGTTAAAAATCGTCTCAAAGAAAAGGGTAAAAATATTGAAATTTTGGCACCTTATGAAGCTTGTTTAAAAAATTTAGAGCTTATTCGAGCGGGAAAAAATGCTATTGCCATTACGGGTAATGTTTTAAGAGATTATTTGACCGATTTGTTCCCTATTTTAGAACTTGGAACAAGTGCTAAAATGCTCTCAATTGTGCCTATGCTAAATGGTGGAGCAATGTTTGAAACAGGAGCAGGGGGGTCAGCACCCAAACAAGTGGAGCAACTTGTCGAGGAAAATCACTTGCGTTGGGATAGTTTGGGAGAATTTTTAGCCTTGCAAGCGAGTTTGGAATTTTATGCACAAAAATGCAAATCAAACAAGGCTGAAGTTTTAGCTAATTGTTTAGATGAAGCCATTGGTGAGTGGCTTGAAAATAACAAAACGCCTTCGCGTAAGGTCGGTGAGGACGATAATAGAACGAGCCATTTTTATTTGGCGATGTATTGGGCTAATCATCTATCAAGACAAGCCCAAGATGTGGAATTGCAAAGCTTTTTTAAGGATATAGCTTTGGAATTTAGTTCTAATGAAGAGGAAATTAGGGGGCAATTTAACAATGCTCAGGGCGTCAAAGTCGATTTGGGAGGCTATTATAAATTTGACGATACAAAAGCTGAGGCAATTATGCGTCCTAGTGCTTTATTTAACAATATTATTGCAAAGATAGGGCAAAGATGAAAATTACCATCATAGGTGCTGGAAATGTCGGCACAAGCGTTGCCTATGCTTTGATTATGAGAGAATTTGCAAAAGAAATTGTCTTAATCGACATCAATGATGACTTACTTTTAGCAAAGGAACTTGAGCTTTCTCAAAGTATAGCGGCTTTAAATTTGGATATAGAATTAATTTGCACTAAAGAATATTCTCATACGCAAAATTCTCAAATTATTCTTTTTACGGCAGGTTTGGCTAGAAAGGATGGGCAAAGTAGAGATGAGCTTTTGCAAATTAATGCAAATATTATGCTCGATTGTGCTAAAAGAGTTAAGAGGTTTAATGAAGAACCACTTTTTATCATTTTGACAAATCCTGTAGATTTTCTTCTTAATACCCTTTATGAAAGTGGGATTTTTAATGCTAAGAAAATTGTCGCTATGGCTGGAGTTTTGGATAATGCGCGTTTTAAATATGAACTTGCCAAAAAACTTAAAGTAAAAACTTCAAGTGTGGATACAAAACTTATGGGCTTTCATAATGATGATATGGTTTTGTTAAAATCGCATTCAAGCGTAGGTAATCGCAAATTAACAGAACTTTTAAGCGAAGAAGAATTTGAAGATGTGGAAAATGAAGTAAAAACGGGTGGGGCAAAAGTTATCAAACATCTTAAAAATTCGGCTTACTTAGCTCCTGCTAGTGCTTGTCTTAGAATGCTTGAAGCTATGCGTTCTGGGGAATTTTTACCTATGAGTGTGATTTTAAATGGAGAATTTGGGATTAAAAATAAGGCTTTTGGGGTAATGGCTAGACTAGGACTTGAGGGCGTAAGGGAGATTATGTGTCTAACTTTAGCTCAAGAAGAGCAAGAAAAATTAGAAAAATCGCTAATTAAATATCAATACAAAGGAGAATAAATGAATATACATGAGTATCAAGCAAAAGCAATTTTTGCGGAAAATGGCGTTGCTACGCTGAAAGGCAAAGTGGCTTTTAGCGTCGATGAGGCTGTGGCTAATGCCAAAGAATTAGGCGGTAGCGTATGGGCTGTTAAAGCTCAAATTCACGCTGGTGGTCGTGGGCTTGGCGGTGGTGTTAAAATCGCCAAAAGCCTTGATGAGGTGAAAAGCTATGCCGAGCAAATTTTAGGTATGACTTTGGTTACACATCAAACTGGACCTGAGGGGAAACTCGTTCAAAAACTTTACATTGAAAGTGGAGCAAATATTGTTAAGGAATATTATTTGGCGATACTTTTTAACAGAATGGCGGAGCAAATTACCATTATCGCTTCAAGTGAAGGCGGTATGGATATAGAAAAAGTAGCTAAAGAAAGCCCAGAAAAAATCGCTAAAGTTGGTATAGACCCACAAATAGGCTTTAAGCTTTTTCACGCCTTAGAGGTGGCGAAAGTTTTAGGACTTGATAAAGATGAGAGTAAAAAACTTGCCGTAATGATAGAAAAGCTTTATAAGCTTTATATGGATAAAGATATGAATATGCTTGAGATTAATCCTCTCATTAAAACAGCTGAGGGTGATTTTTACGCTTTGGACGCAAAATGTAGCTTTGATGATAGCTCTTTATATAGACATAGCGATATAGCAGCACTTAGAGACATTACAGAAGAAAATGACGCCGAGCGTGAGGCGGGAGAATTTGGACTTAGCTATGTCAAGCTTGATGGAGATGTTGCTTGTATGGTTAATGGTGCTGGTCTTGCTATGGCGACTATGGATATTATTAATTATAGCGGTGCAAAGCCTGCAAATTTCTTAGATGTGGGTGGTGGTGCTTCGCCTGAAACCGTGGCTAAAGCTTTTGAGATTATTTTAAGAGATAAAAATGTCAAGGTTATTTTCATTAATATCTTTGGTGGAATTGTGCGTTGTGATAGAATAGCAAATGGAATTTTAGAGGCGACTAAAAATGTCGAAGTTAATGTTCCTATCGTGGTGCGACTTGATGGCACGAATGCGGCAGAGGCAAAAAGTATTTTAGATAATTCAAATCTTAAAAATATTAAAGCAGCGACTAATCTTAAAGAGGGCGCTGAACTTGTAAAAAGTCTAGTAGGATAAGGAAGAAAAATGAGCATTTTAGTTAATAAAAATACAAAGGTTATCGTTCAAGGTTTCACAGGCAAAGAAGCAACTTTTCACGCCGAGCAGTGTATGGCTTATGGCACACAAATCGTTGGCGGGGTAACGCCTTTTAAAGGTGGCACAGAGCATTTAGGAAAGCCTGTTTTCAACACTGTCGCGGAGGCTGTTAAGGCTACTGGAGCTGATGTGAGCCTTATTTTCGTGCCAGCTTTTGCAGTGGGAGATAGCGTGATAGAAGCGGCGGATGCGGGCATTAAACTTGCTGTTGTGATTACTGAGCATACGCCCGTTAAAGATATGATGTTTGCAAAGCAATATGCAAATAAAAAAGGTATGAAAATCATAGGACCAAATTGTCCGGGCATTATCACTTCGCAGGAGTGCAAATTAGGCATTATGCCGGGCTTTATTTTTAAGAAAGGTTGTGTGGGTTTAATTTCAAAGTCAGGCACACTCACTTACGAAGCTGCTAATCAAGTCGCACAAAGTGGTTATGGAATTTCAACTGCCGTAGGTATAGGCGGAGACCCTATTATAGGACTTGCTTATAAAGAATTACTAAGTGAATTTGAAAAAGATGCTGAAACCAAAGCTATTGTAATGATAGGTGAAATCGGTGGAAGTTTAGAAGTGGAAGCGGCAAAATTTATTAAAGAAAATATCACTAAACCTGTGGTAGCTTTCATCGCAGGAGCGACTGCTCCTAAGGGTAAAAGAATGGGACACGCAGGTGCTATCGTAGGAAGTAGCGATGAGAGTGCAGCAGCAAAAAAAGAAGCTTTAAAAAGCTATGGAATTCATGTTGTCGATTCTCCAGCTTTAATCGGCGAAGAGATTAAAAAAATACTAGCTTAAAGGATATTTATGAGTATAATCGCTCCAAAAGATACGCCCGTTTGGGTTGATGAGCATAGATGTAAAGCGTGTAATATTTGCGTTAGTTACTGCCCTGCTGGGGTTTTAGCTATGCGTGATGATATTCACGCTGTTTTAGGACAGATGATAGAAGTTGTGCATCCTGAATCCTGTATAGGATGCACAGAATGCGAGACGCATTGTCCTGATTTTGCAATTATGGTAGCAAAAAGAGATGAATTTAAATTTGCTAAGCTTAGCCCAGAAGCCAAAGAAAGAGCTTTAGCGGTGAAAAATAACAAATACAAAAAATTAGCATAGGAAAAGATATGAGAGAAGTTATAGCAACGGGAAATGTTTTAATTGCGAAAGCTGCGATTGATTGCGGGTGTAAATTTTTTGGAGGTTACCCTATTACTCCAAGTTCGGAAATTGCTCACGAGTTAAGTCATATGCTTCCTGCTAATGATGGCACTTTTATCCAAATGGAAGATGAAATTTCGGGCGTGAGTGTGGCTATTGGTGCGGCTATGAGCGGAGTAAAATCAATGACAGCGAGTTCAGGTCCGGGAATTTCACTTAAAGCAGAACAAATCGGTCTTGCTTTTATTGCTGAAATTCCTTTAGTGATTGTTAATGTTATGAGAGGAGGTCCATCGACAGGTTTGCCAACGCGTGTGGCTCAAGGCGATTTATTTCAAGCTAAAGCTCCCACTCACGGCGATTTTGCTAGTATAGCTTTAGCACCTGCTTCTTTAGAGGAGGCTTATACAGAAACAATAAGAGCTTTCAATTTAGCTGAAAAATATATGACTCCCGTGTTTTTGCTTATGGACGAAACTGTGGGACATATGAACGGAAAAGCGATTTTACCTGACTTAAAAGATATTAAAATCATTAACCGCAAAAAATTTAGCGGTGAGAAAAAGGATTATAAGCCTTATGCGGCAGGGGAAAATGAAGCGGCGGTTTTAAATCCTTTCTTTGAAGGTTATCGTTATCACATTACAGGACTTCATCACGGAGATATAGGCTTTCCTACTGAAGATGGTGCCATTGTGAAGAAAAATATAGAAAGATTAATAGGCAAGATTAAAAATAATAAAGATGATATTTGTGCTTATGAGGAATATAAGCTTGATGATGCTGAATTTTTAATTATAGCCTATGGAAGTGTGAGCCGCTCGGCTAAAGAGGCGATTAACCGCTTGAGAGAAGAGGGTATCAAAGTAGGGCTTTTCCGTCCTATTACACTTTATCCTGTGGCGGAGGAGAAAATCGCTGGGGTTGTAGCTCGATTTAAAAAAGTTATGGTAAGTGAGCTAAATATGGGGCAATACCTTGAAGAAATTCAAAGAGTAAGCTCGAGAAAAGACTTCATCTCGCTTCATAGAGCTAATGGACGCCCTATCACACCAAGTGAAATCATCGCTAAAGTAAAGGAGAATTTGTAAAATGGCATTTGATTATGATGAATATCTAAGAGTAGATAAACTCCCAACGCAATGGTGCTGGGGCTGTGGCGATGGAGTTGTGTTAAAGTGCATTATTAGAGCGATTCAAAAATTAGGCTGGAATATGGACGATGTATGTTTGGTTTCAGGTATAGGGTGTAGTGGAAGAATGAGCTCTTATGTAAATTGCAACACTGTGCATACTACACACGGCAGGGCTATTGCCTATGCTACAGGTATTAAACTTGCCAATCCTAGCAAACATGTTATTGTGGTAAGTGGAGATGGCGATACTTTAGCTATCGGTGGAAATCATACCATACACGGTTGCCGTAGAAATATTGATTTAACGCATATTGTGATTAACAATTTTATTTATGGTCTTACAAATTCACAAACCTCCCCTACGACACCAAAAGGCTTTTACACTGTTACCGCACAATTTGGAAATATTGATCCAAATTTTGACGCTTGTGAATTAACTAAGGCAGCAGGAGCTTCCTTTGTAGCAAGAGGCAATGTAATCGAAGCAGCGAAACTTGAAAATTTAATTTATAAAGCTTTAGCACATAAGGGCTATAGCTTTGTCGATGTGTTTTCAAACTGCCATATTAATTTAGGTCGTAAAAATAAAATGGGCGAAGCTGTGGCTATGCTTGATTGGATTAAAAATCGTGTCGTTGATAAGTCTAAATTTGAGGCAATGGATTTTGAAGAAAGAAGAGATAAATTTCCAACAGGCGTTTTGCACGAGGATAATACCCAGCCTGAATACTGCCACGCCTATGAAGAAGTGCGTAAAGCTGCGAAGGAAAAAAGAATGGTCGATTTAGGAGCTTTGAAATGAAATATCAATTAAGATTTGGAGGTGAGGGCGGTCAAGGTGTTATCACTGCTGGTGAAATTTTAGCTGAGGCGGCGATTAAAGAAGGGCGTCAAGCTTTTAAGGCTTCTACTTATACTTCTCAAGTGCGCGGAGGTCCTACTAAGGTCGATATTATCATCGATGAAAAGGAAATTTTATTTCCTTACGCTGTTGAGGGGGAAGTTGATTTTATGCTTTCAACGGCAGATAAGGGCTATAAGGGCTTTAGGAGTGGAGTAAAGGAGGGAGGCATTATAGTTATTGAGCCGAATTTAGTGCATCCTGAGGAAGAGGATTATAAAAAATGGCAAATTTTTGAAATCCCTATTATCACCATAGCTAAAGAAGAAGTGGGTAATGTCGCTACACAATCAGTCGTTGCCTTAGCTATAGCTGCCTATATGAGCCGTTGCATTGATCTTGATGTTTTAAAAGAAACTATGCTTCATATGGTTCCACCTAAGACTCGTGATGCGAATTCTAAGGCTTTTGATTTGGGTATTCAATACGCTAAACAAACAAAGCCTCACGCTTAAAAAAGGGCTTTACGCCCTTAAACGCACATAGACTCTTTTTGGTGCTTCATAGCCTTCGCAAGTTAAATTTTCATTTTCAGGATCAAGAAAATTTTCTAAAGAATAAGAATCTATCCAAGCTGTTTTTCTTTGCTCTTCTTTGTCTGTTTTTTTAGTCGCTAAAATTTCAAAATTTTTAAAGCCAGCCCTTAAACACCAATTTTTCAAAGCTTTAATGGAAGGAACAAAATAAATATTTGGAATTTTAGAATAGGTATTTTGCGGAACAAGTGCTATTTCCTCGTCGCTTTCTATATACATCGTATCTAAAAAAACAATGCCTCCTAATTTAAGAGCTTTTTTTAAATCCTTAAGCATTTTGATAGGGTCGCTTCTATGATAAATCACACCAAGACAGAAAATCACATCAAATTTTACTGCGTAATTAGGTAAATCCTCCACCCCCAAAAGCTCAAATTTAATGTTGGTTTTTGCTAGAGCATTGATAAGCTTAAATTGTAGATGATATTTTAAGGATGGGTCAAAGCCTATGATTTGTTTGGGAGAAAATTCGAGCATTTTAAACATATAATAGCCATTATTACATCCCACATCGGCGACTACTTTATCTTTAATATTACACATAAAAGGTTTTAAAATGTCAAATTTGATAAAGCTTTGCCACTCTGTATCGATGAAAAGATCATCTATTTTAAAAGGACCTTTACGCCAAGGTTTAAGGGCTATGGCAAGTTCTTTTATTAGGTTTGTTTGACTTTTATCGGTGGTAATTTCTACGCTTTGAGTTAGCTTAAATTTACAAGATAATTTTTCTAAAGAAGCGATTTTTGCTTCAAGTGTTTGTATGTCCATTTGTAATGAGGATAAAGCCTTAAATAAGGCTTTTACTTATCTCTAAGTTTTAATTCTGTGATAATTTTGATGTAAGATTGATAATCTTTTCTTTTAAGATAGTTTAGCAATCTTTTTCTTTGACCAACAAGCTTTAAAAGTCCCAAGCGTGAAGAAAAATCTTTTTTGTAAATTTTAAGATGTTCTGTAAGCTCGGTAATCCTAGCTGTTAAAAGTGCCACTTGCACTTCCGTAGAGCCTGTATCTCCTGCCTTTTTGGCGAATTTCGCAACAATTTTTGCTTTTTTAGCCGAATCCAAAGCCATTTTGACCTCCTGATTGGTAGAATTAAAGTGGGAATTATACTTTAAAAAGCAAAAAATAAGCTTAATTTTACCTCTTAACACTATGGAAACTTTTTTTTATTATAATACCTAAATTTATTTTAAGGAGAATTTGTGCTTTTAACTAAGGCTAGTGAGTATGCTTTGCTTTCTTTGATTTATATCTCTTCTAAATCTACCCCTTGTGATGTCGATACTATGGCGACTGAGCTTGAAATCCCTAAAAGTTTTTTGGCGAAAATTTTGCAAAATTTAGCAAGAGATGGTTTGCTTCACTCTTATAAGGGTGCAAAGGGGGGCTTTAGTCTTGTTAGAGAGCCAAAAGCCTACACGCTTAAAGAAATTTTAGCAAGTGCTGAAAAAAAGGAAGTTAGCGTTTTTGAGTGTAGTGGTGGAGTTTGCCCTAGTCAGAAGGAAAATTGTCATCTTTTATCCGTGCTTGTGAATTTACAGCAAAAAATTGATAATTTTTTAGATTCCATTACTCTAGAGGATATTATTAATAATAATGGCTAAAAAGAAAACTCTAGATTTTGTTTTTCCTTTTTTGGGTCCTTTAATTGCGCCCATTATTAAAGCAAAAAGCATAACGATTGTTATATTTATCGTTTGTATTTTAGCCATTATCATCGTTCCTTTACCTGGACCTATCTTAGACTTTTTTTTGGCTTTAAGTATAGCTCTTTCTGTTTTAATCATACTTATTTCAATTTATATACCAAAGCCCACAGACCTTACGACCTTTCCTACGCTAATTCTTATTATCACGCTTTTTAGATTAGCCTTAAATATTGCTACAACAAGAATGATTTTAAGCGAAGGGCAAAATGGAGCTGATGCTGTTAGTGAAATTATCGCTGCTTTTGGGGAATTTGTCGTTGGGGGGAATTATGTCATCGGTGTAGTTGTTTTTTCTATTTTAGTTTTGATTAATTTTATGGTTGTAACTAAAGGTAGCACGAGAGTTTCGGAGGTCCAAGCGCGTTTTACTTTGGATGCTATGCCGGGTAAGCAAATGGCTATCGATGCGGATTTAAATGCAGGCTTGATAGATGAGCAAACGGCTAGAGCAAGACGCCAAGAAATTATAGCTGAGGCGAATTTTTACGGAGCTATGGATGGTTCTTCTAAATTCATTAAAGGCGATGCGGTTGCTGGGATTATTATCACAATCATTAATCTCATAGGCGGTTTTCTTATTGGCTCTTTTCAGCACGATATGAGCTTAAATGACGCTGCGGCGACCTTTACCATACTTACCATAGGCGATGGGCTTGTCTCTCAAATTCCAGGACTCATCACTTCTACTGCCACCGCTATCATTATCACGCGCGCAAGTAAGGATGAAGAAAATTTTGCAGAAGGTTCACTCACTCAACTTTTAAGTGAGTATCGCACGCTTTTGATTGTGGGTTTTGTTTTATTTATTTTTGCTTTAGTTCCGGGTCTTCCTACACTTTCGCTTGGTTTTATGGCTTTAATTTTTTTGAGTCTTGGCTATTTAACTAAACAAGTAAGAGAGGGTAAAATCGACATTGTTAATGTCAAAAAAACTAAGCCAGCCGCCGCAAGTGCTATGGGAGGAGTTGGTGGAACAGCTGCTGCTATGCCTGTGGCAAAGAAAAGTGAAGAGGAAATTTTAAGGGAAGAGGAAGCGAAGATCAATGACATCTTAAAGGTTGAAATTTTAGAACTTGAGCTTGGCTATGCACTCATTAAACTTGCTGAAACAGAGCTAACCGAGCGTATCCGCTCTATGCGTAGAAATATCGCTCAAAGTCTTGGCTTTTTAATGCCTAAAATTCGCATTAGAGATAATTTAAAATTGCAATCTAATAAATATAATTTCAAACTTAAAGGCGTGTCTTTAGCGACTTTTGAAATTTACCCTGATAAAGTCTTAGCCGTTGATGCAGGCTTTGTAACGGAAGAAATGGAAGGTATAGCGACAAAAGAACCAGCCTTTAATTCTAATGCCGTTTGGATCGATCCAAGTAATAAAGATGAGGCAAATTTAAATGGCTATGTTGTGGTTGATCCTGCTAGTGTGATTGTAACGCATATGACAGAACTTATCAAAAAGCACGCTAGTGAGCTTTTAACACGTCAAGAAGTGCAAAATATGCTCGATAAAGTGCAGCAGGACTACCCTGTGATAGTCGAGGGGTCTAATATCTCTGTGGGCTTAGTGCAAAAGGTGCTTAAGGACTTGTTAAAATACCGCATACCGATTAAAGATATGCTTACCATTCTTGAAACGATGAGTGATGTGGCTGAAGTGAGTAAGAGTCCGGATATGATTATAGAGCATGTTCGCTCCGCTCTTGCGAGGGTTATTACAAATATGTATATGGACGAAAAGGGGGTTGTAGATTTCTTTATTTTAGACTCTGCAACTTCGGCGTTTTTATGTGATTTGGTGCAGTTTAGAGACGGGAGCTATCATGTGCCTTTAAGTGTGGCACAAACAGCGGTTTTAATCGACACTTTAAAGGCAGAATATGACGCCGTTTCAAACGGTCGCATTAAGCCTTTTTTACTCTGTGTGGAGTCTAAGCTTCGCAAATTTTTAGCCGAGCTTTGTCATAATTTTAATATTAACATTGTCGTTATAAGTTTTGCTGAAATCACAGAAAATACAAATTTAAACACAGAAGGCATTATTAAGGTCGAATTTTAAGGATAAAAAATGAAAATTTATCATCTCTCACACACGGATTTAGATGGATATGCGTGTCAATATATTGTCAATTTTTATTTTAAAGATGTGAAATTTTATAATTCTAATTATGGCAAAGAAATTAATGAAAATTTTACAAGCATTTTAAACGATATTGAAAAAGATGAAGAAAATGAAGCTTTGCTTCTTATTAGTGATTTAAATTTAACCCTTACACAATGTGAGGAATTTGAGAAAACTTGCAAAGAAAAAGGCATTAAACTTTTGCTTTTAGATCATCATCAAAGCGGCTTTGAGTGTATGCAAAAATATGATTGGTATTTTTTGGACAGTTCGCGTTGTGCGGCTAAGATTGTTTATGATTTTTTTTCTAAAATTTGCTTTAAAGATGAGAATTTAGAGCGTTTTGTGAGAGTTGTTAATGCGGTGGATATTTGGCTTAAAGATGATGAGTATTTTGAGCTTGGGAAAGTTTTTTTAGGGCTTATCGCTAATGCAAAAGAGATTAATCGCGTCATGTTTCAAAAAGAAAATGTGCTTTATATGTTTTTTTTGCTTGAGAGAGCGAGAAAATTTATAGAAAAAGAAAATGCTCACATTTTGCTTGATAATGCTGTGCATTTTATCAAAAAGGATTATTTTTTGATAAAAAAGCCTGATGATACTTTGGCAAATTTACTTTCTTATTTCATAGTGGAAAAATTAAGCTTGATGAAGGAAGAATTTGTGATTTATTATGAAAATTGTAAGGGAATTTTAACTTCAAATATCGGCAATACCTCCATAATAGGCAATGATTTTTTAGTGCAAAATCCTGATTTTGACTTTTTCATCGATGTAAGCTCGAGAAAAACTTTAAGTTTTAGAGCAAATGGCAAAATTGATGTGAGCTTAATGGCTAAAAGATTAGTCGGCGGAGGAGGGCATAAAAATGCTAGTGGAGGGCTTTTTGTAGGCTTTAAAGAAAGTGCAAATTATAAATTCATCAAAGCGCAAATAATAGATTTGATTAAGGCGAAAGAATTGAAAAGGGAGGTGGAAAATGTCTAAGGAACTTGAAGATTTAAGATATGAGTTAAGCATCGTTTTGGAGGCTATGCTTTTATATGCTGGGGTTAAAAAAGATAAGCTTGAAAAGACTATTGAGCTTTATATTGATAATATCGACTCTGTGCTTGAAAACTCACAAAGCGAGGGCGTAGAGGAGGTTTTAGAAGTAGTGGAATATCTAAGAAAACATCACGGGGAGTGTTTTGAGTGAAATTTTTTTTAAGTCTATGTTTGCCCTTAATGCTTTTGGCAAATATCTATGAGGAATTTAGCGATTTTGCTTATAAAAAAAGGGCAGGGCAGGGCTTTAAAATCAGCGATGTAAAGCTTGTTGATTTCTATCAAAATGAAAAATTTTGCCTACAAATTCTTATAGATTCTAAAGAAGTAAGAGTGATAAAAAATTCTATAAAATGCGAAAATTTGGCTAAGGATAAGAGCTTTTTAGATTTTTTAAATAATAATTTCCTAAGCCTTTATCATCAAGATGACACCGCACTTCAAAAAGAGCTTCTATCTATAAAAAAAGTGATGAGAGACATTATGGTGTATTATAAGCTTAGATTAAAACTTGATAAAGCTATGACAAAAGATCCAAATATAAGCATTTTAAAGCTTGATGAAAATGGCGGAACCTTACTTTATAAGATTAACAACCAAGCTTGTGTTGGCATAGAGCTTTTTAAGGAAAATAAGATGAATATGAAAATTTATGGCATAGAAAATTTAGATAAAAAGTGCAAATTTTTTATCTCATCTCCAGCTTTTAAAGAGCTTTCTTATACTAAAAACGAATTTAGATTGTATGTTTTGGAGTGAAAAACGCTTTAATTTTTAAGAAAAAATGACTAAGAATTTGCCAAAGATTCTGCTCTTTTGAACCTAAAGCCTTAAAAACGCAATTATCCAAATCTTTTTTTTCTTGAACGCTTAAATTTTTCATTAAAAAACCTTATAAAATATTGCAAGTGCTAATTATAGCATAAGATTTCATTTTTTACTCAATTCTTCAGCGACTTTAGCGGCTAATTTTAATTTTTCACTATCAAAATGCGTATAAATGCGTGAAGTATTTAAGCTAGCGTGTCCTAGGGCTTCTTGAACTAAAACGAGATCTTTTTGCTTTTTGTAGAGTAGAGTGGCAAAAGTATGGCGAAGCATGTGAGCGCCATTTTTTTGCTTTCTAATGCCTGCTTTAAAAAGTATTTGCTCGACTATACGACTCACATAAGCTTGGGTGAGAGGAGTGCCTTTTTTATTGACAAAGAGTAGGGAGTCTTGACTGAGATAATTAATTTTAACATTATCAAGCAAAGTGAAAATAAGCTCTTTTTTTATCATCACGAGGCGATATTTATTACCTTTGGCGTGAATTCTTATGTGATATAAGCCATCTTCTTCGCTAATGTCCTTAAGCTTTATATGTAAAGCTTCACTCACTCTTATGCCTGTGAAAATGATGATTTTAATGATAAGCTTATTGCGTATGGTGTTTGCTTTAAAGTCGGCATTATCGATAGCTTCAAGGAATTTTTTAAGCTCATCTTCGCTCATAAATTCAGGCAGCTTCACGCCTCTAGCACCAGAGACACCTGCCCAATTTTTGAGATTAATATCGAAAATATGGGCTTTAGAGTCCTCTTCATTTTGTCTATTTAAAAAATCAAAAAAATTCATCACGGCAATGCGATAATTTTTTTTACTCGCATCAGAAAGTGCTCCTGTGATACTAGCTAAAATCTCTATAATCAAAGCCTCATCGATTTGTTTTAGAGAGTGAAGCTTGTAAAATGCGAGATAATCAAAAAGTTTTTTGAGTGGATTAAAATAGGTGCTTACTCCTGTAAGACCGGCATTTCTAGCCTTTTTGACAAGGGCATCAAGAGCATTAATGTGTTTTGGAATTTGTGTTAAGGCGTAATTAACCTCCGCTAAAATGGCTGGATTTTTAAGCTCTTTATTAGAAAGGGAGCTTAGTTTATATTTTACAAATTTAGTAAGCCAAAACAAAAGAGATTTTTCAAAATTCTCTTCACAATCTAGAGGATATTTCATCATTAAGCCTTAAATTTTTTAAAAGCTATTTTAGTATTAAAAAAGTAACGAAAGGCTTTTTAAAGTAAATTTGAATTTATAATAATAGTTAAAAAAAATTATAAAATAAAACTTAATTTAATCATATAATTTTATGATTAAAGGTAAAATTTGTTAAATTTTATAATTTTATATTGAAAACTATAATTTTCAAACTTTTATTAAAATACACAAAGCTTCACTCTAAATATCTCCTTTAATCTCTATTTTATAGGATATATATCTTTTTAACTTTTGCGTTAAAATAACTTATCCATAAAATTTGACAAAATATTTTTTGTAAAATCTCTTGCATTTTGAAAATTTATATTTTACTTTTTAAATTTTCTAAGATGAAATTTGAAAATATGATTTTTTAAAAATTATCAATATTATTATTTTATTGATAAAATTTTTTAATGATAAAATAAGTCAAAATTACCCTATTCTCACTCTTTCTTTTTTTATTAGTTTAAGTTTTTTATAATTTTAAAAAAGGAGCTTCATTTTGATTTTAGATGAAAAGAAAATTTATTATTTGCTTTTTTGCCTTTGTATTTTCTGTTTGCTTTTATCGCATACTTTTTTTCAAAATTATCTTTTTATGCGTCCTTGCGAGCAGTGTGTTTATGTGCGTTTGGCTTTCTGTATTTTAATACTTTCTTTCATTTTTCTTTCATTTAAATCTATTCAATTTTTGGGCTTTACCTTAGCCTTTTTTGGAATTTTTTATGGAGTAAAAGCCTCTTTAAAATTAATGCAAATGCACTCTGCTCTACTTTCAAATAACCCTTTTCTAGCCTCTTGTTCGACCTATCCGCGTTTTGCTTTTAACTTACCTTTAGATAGATTTTTCCCATCTTTTTTTGCACCGACAGGCATTTGTGCTTTGGATGCACCTATGCCCCCTAACGATGTGAATTTAAGCACTTTGCAAGATTTTTTTGTCGATTTTTATTCGCAAGGATGGTATTTAGTGCCAAAATTTGAGTTTATTAGTATGGCGGAGGCTTCTTTGCTTATTTTTAGTTTTATTTTAATCATAATTTTTTTATTTTTTATTAAAAAACTTAATTTAAGAGCTAAATTTGTAAGTTTTGCTCTTTTTTTAGGCTTGATTTTACTTGCGTGATTAGGAATTTTTGCTACAATTTTTTTTATTTTTAAGGAGTTTTTATGTTAAAAAAATCTATTTTGACACTTTTTTGTGCGTTGTCTTTTGCCTTTTCGCAAGATTATATCACGCTTAAGGATAAAATTGAGACGAAAAATACTCTCATTGAGGTTTTTTCTTATAAGTGTATCCACTGTTATAATCATCAAAGATTTGGCACTCTTGAGACTTTAAGGGAGAAAATTCCAAATTTATCTTATGAAATTTATCCCATAAGTATAGCTGATGCGAAATTTGGCACGCTTTTAAATGAGCTTTTTGCTTATGCTATTCATACAGATAGGCAAAATAAAAAAGATGCAAGTTACCAAGATAGTCTAGCTCATCATTTAGCAAAGGCATATTTTGAAAAATATTTTTTGATGAATAAAAAGGGACAAGTCGTTGCTACAAAAGATTTTGAAAATGAAAAAAGCTTTTTGCAAAATGGACTTAGTGTGCTTAAAATCAGCGAAAAAGAACTAAAAGATTTTATCCAAACAAAAGAGGCCAAAGAGCTTTTAGAGCGTTTTGAGTGGGCTAACGGAGTCGCTAAAAACTACGGAACACCGGCTTTTGTCGTCAATGGCAGCTATCAAATCAAGCCCGAGGCTATCGATTCTTTTGAAAGCTTACTAAAAATTATAGAAGAATTAAAAAACAAGTGAGGCAGTGCATATAGCATTGCCTCATATTTTAGTAGTCAAATTCGCTATCTATGGCGATTTTAGAGATGTCTTTTTTATGCTCTAGCTTTAAAAGTGGAGCTTTTTTATCCATACCCAAAACCTTAACTTTTTTACCATCGATAAGTAAGGCTACACCCTCAGGAAGAGCATAAACGATGGATTTTGGATTAAGAATTAAAAATTCCTCCAATCTTTCCTCCCTACTCTCGCCATTATGTCCCACAGGCTTTCCTGAAATAAAATGCGGATTAATTTGATGTGGAAAAATGTTGAAAGTGTTAAAAGACTCAGGCTCTGCGATAGGCATATCGTTTGTTGTTTGCATAGTGGCACCTGCGACATTTGAGCCAGCCGACCAGCCCACATAAGGCACACCCTCACTCACTCTTTTAGCGATTAATTCTACAAGTTCATTTTTATAAAGCTGATTGACAAGCTCAAAAGTATTTCCACCGCCTACAAAAATGGCGTCCGCACTTTTAACTATATCTGCGGCTTTACCCTTATGCACACTTATAATCTCCACACCAAGACTTTCAAGTGCTTTTTTAACCTGTGCTTCATAAGCATCATAACTCTTTCTAACTCCAGCATAAGGGATAAAAGCGACTTTTTTGCCTTTGAGCTTATTTTTCTCCACAAATTCCTTAAGCCAAGGAAGAGCGTGATTTAAATAGCCCGTATCCTTATAGCCAGAACTTGAAAGCAAAAGAGCTTTTTGCTTATCTTTTGGGAAATTAAACGCCTCTTTCGCACTTAAGCTAGAAACGCTAAGACATAAAGCCGCCAAAGAAGCGACACCGACCTTAAGAATCATTCTTCTTTTCATTTAATCTCCTTTAAAAATATTAACCTTTTCATTATAATTTTATTTACTTAATTTTTTGTAAATTTTTATCGTAATGAAAAATAAAAGCAAAATTATTGGCTAATTTTAATGCTGTTTCAAATTTTTTAAATATCTATAAACACTAGGTTCCGAAATTTTTAAAAATTTCGCCACGATAGGAACAGCCCCTTTAATGTTAAAAATACCCTTTTCGTAGAGTTTTCCTACAAGCTCTTCTTTTTGTTCTATGCTTAATTGATACTTGGAATTTAAATAACTCGCATCGACACTTTGAGCTAAAATATCTTCTATGCTAGGACTTAGTGTCTCTATGCTTGGACTATTAAATTCGCATTTACCCAAAAATGCACCCATATCGCCTATTTTTTCTAAATCTATGATTTTACACACTATATCTCTCATAATGCTAGTGTCGTGATTGATACATAAAATTCCTACCAAATCATCACCGTGCTTAATGAAAAAGGTCGAACCGCGTATGAGTTTTGACTGCCCTACAAGAGCCTTATAATCGCACAAAAAGTCCGTTTCTAAATATTTTTTATTTTGGATTAGCTCACTTGCAAAAGCTGTTAGTGGGGAATTTAGAGTGCGTCCGCTGATGTGATTGTTGGCTATTGCGGCTATTCTTGCTCCGTCTTTTTCGATGATGTGAAAGACGACTTCATATTGCACTCCTAAAACTTCTCCTAAAAAATGTGTTAATCTAATAAATTGCTCTTTTTGCTCTTCGCTCATAAAATCCCCTATTATTACTTAATAAAAGCCTAAATTCTACTCTTTATCTTTAAAAATTTTCTTAAAAATAAAAAATTATTATTATAATAAAAAAGTATTGACAAAATATTATTATTAATGATACAATATAATTTATTTAATTTATATTTAAAGGAGCGTTTATGTCAAATTATCCTAAGGCTATAGGTCCCTACTCTGCTTATAGAGAGGCAAATGGACTCTTATTTATTTCGGGGCAGCTTCCTATTAACCCTACTTCAGGAGAGATAGAAAGCGAGGACATTAAAGAGCAGACAAGGCAGTCTTTAAAAAATATAGGTGCCATTTTAAAAGAAAATAGCATTAGTTATGATAAGGTGTTAAAAAGCACTTGTTTTTTAGCGGATATTAATGACTTTGCAGCCTTTAATGAAATCTATGCAGAATTTTTTCAAGCACCATACCCAGCAAGAAGTGCGTTTGCAGTAAAAGATTTGCCGAAAAAAGCTAAAATTGAGATAGAGATTATCGCTCAAAAAGGATAAGTTATGCTAGGGATTACTTTTTCTTTATTTAGCGTTTTTTTGCTTGTTTTTATGCTTTATAAAAAGATTAATGCACATATGGCATTGCTTTTAAGTGGGCTTTTATTACTCTCTTTGGCTACTATTTTTGGACTTTCACCGCATATTGTGGCTAAGGGTTCTTTAAATTTGGGCTTTTTTGATATCTTTCAAGTTTTTAATCAAACGATGTCAAGCACCCTAGCGGGACTTGGCTTAACTTTAATGTGTATAGCGGGTTTTTCTGCTTATATGGACCATGTTGGGGCTTCTTATGCTCTTTTTAAGGTTTTTGAAAAGCCTTTAAAAGCAGTAAAATCACCTTATATTTTACTGATAGTTGCCTATTTTATCGTGCAATTTTTGGTTCTTTTTATCCCATCTCACGCTGGTTTGGCACTTTTGCTTATGGTTACGATGTATCCTATACTCGTTCGCTCGGGCGTTTCGAAGCTTTCAGCTTTAAGTGTCATTGCTATTTGTCAATATATCGACCACGGACCTGGAAGCGGTAATGTTATTATGGCGTCAAAAGTCGCTGAGATTGACCCTGCGATTTATTTCGTTCATTATCAATTACCCACAACCCTACCTATCATCATCGCAGTAGGTATAGCTCTTTATCTTTGTAATAAATTTTTTGATAAAAAAGATCATTTTGTCTTTGACGCTGAAAAGATAGAGCAAGAACTTAATGAAAACAAAGGTAAGGAAGAGGAGCTTAAAAAGCCTCCTAGAATTTACGCCATTTTGCCCGTTATTCCTTTGGTTTTAATTTTAGGCTTTAGTGCTGTTTTGGATAGTATTTTGGTTTTGCTAGGTTTTAGCACAGCTGAAGAGGTCAAAGCTGCGGCTAGCACGGCGATTAAAATGAATGTCCCTGTGGCTATGGTTATTTCGACATTTATTGCCATTTTATTTGAAATGATTCGTTATAGAAGTGTTGTAGATACTTTAAATTCTATTATGATTTTCTTTAAGGGTATGGGGCATTTATTTGTAATTACCGTATCTCTTATCGTTTGTGGTCAAGTGTTTGCAAGTGGGCTTTTATCTGTAGGTTTTGTCGATACCCTAATAGAATTTTGTAAAAATGCAGGTTTTGGAGTGCTTGCCATTATCATTGCTGTTTCGATCTTACTTGCCGTTTGTGCCTTTTTAATGGGAAGTGGTAATGCGGCGTTTTTTAGCTTTGCTCCGCTTATCCCAAATATAGCAAAGCATTTTAGCGTTGAAACTATCACTATGATAGCTCCTATTCAAATAATGACAGGTTTTGGAAGATGCGTTAGCCCTATTGCTCCGGCAATTCTAGCTATTTCGGCGATTGCAAAGGTGAGTCCTTTTGCTGTGATTAAGCGAACGGCTATTCCTATGCTTGTAGCGGCTATTGTAAATATTATTATGACTTATATTTATCTTTAAAGGAGAAAAAATGAATAACAAAACAAAACTTATCCATTGCGGAAGAGGCGATGAAAATGCCGAAGTAAGATCGGTAAATCCAACCCTAATGCGTGCATCAACCATACTTTTTAAAGATCACGCCACTTGGCAAAAATATAGAGAGTTAAGAAAAACCCAGCGTGTTTTAAGCTATGGTGCTAGAGGCACAGCGACAAATTTTGAGCTTGAAAAGCTTATTTGTGAGCTTGAGGGAGGACATAGAGCACAGCTTTTTCCAACGGGCTTGGCAGCTTTAGCTATGGTGCTTTTAAATTATGCAAGTAAGGATGCGCATTTTTTAATTACTGATGCGATTTATGGACCTGTGAGGACGATTTGCGACTTATTTTTGAAAAAAATGGGCGTTGAGATTGATTTCTTAAAAGCTGATGCAAGTGATGTGGAGGAGAAAATCAAGCCTAATACTAAGCTTATTTTATGTGAGTCGCCGGGATCAATTTTATATGAGATTATAGATCTACCAAAGCTTTGTAAAATCGCCCACTCTCACAATATTCCTGTGGCGATTGATAATACCTATTCAAGTGGGTATTTTTTAAATCCTTTAGAACTTGGTGTGGATATTTCCGTTATAGCGGCGACTAAATATTTAAGTGGGCATTCAGATGTTACTATGGGTATAGTTGTCATTAATGAAAAAGAGTGGAAAAATTTCGACAAACTTCCAGAAGCTTTAGGGCTTACGACAAGTCCAGATGATGCCTATTTAGTGCTTCGTGGTATGAGAACTTTAGATGTGAGAATGAAAGCACACGAAAAAAGTGCTGATGAAGTAGTCGAATTTTTACAAACAAGAAAAGAGCTTAAAACCATCTTTTATCCTAAGTTAAAATCTCACCCAAATCACGACATTTTCGAACGCGATCACAAAGGTGCTAATGGTATGGTAACGATAGAATTTGCCGAAGGTTACACTAAAGATGATGCGATTAAATTTGTAGATTTATTGCAATTTTTCTCCATAGGTGCTAGTTGGGGTGGCTATGAAAGTCTAGCCACGGTAACAACTCCTCCTAGAACAGCGACTGATTGGAGTGCTAGAGGTCCTTTTGTGAGATTTCATATAGGACTTGAAGATCCTAAAGATTTGATTGCTGATTTAACTCAGGCTTTTAATGGTATTAAAAAATAAGGAGTGAATATGACAGGAGTTAGCGTATTTGACCAAAGATTATTAGCGAATTCTTGGAGTAGTGAGAGTATGCGTGCGGTTTTTTGCGAAGAAAACCGCATACAAAAATGGCTCGATGTCGAAGCAGCACTTGCTAAAGCACAAGCTAAGCTTAAGATTATCCCTAAAAAAGCTGCCGATGAAATTGCTAAAAAAGCACATTATAAATTTATGGATATGGATTTCATTTTCGCAGAATATAAAAAGACTAAGCACCCCCTAGTGCCAACGGTAAGAGGCTTAGAAAAGGCTTGTGATGATAATTTGGGTGAATATGTGCATTTTGGAGTAACAACTCAAGATGTCATTGATACGGGACTTGTATTGCAGTTTAAAGAAGCGATGACTTTGATAAAAAGTGAATTAAAAGCCATAGCAAAAGCACTAGCTAAACTTGCTAAAACACATAAAAATACCCCTATGATGGGAAGAACTTTAGCACTTCAAGCCCTGCCTATTACCTTTGGGCATAAGGTTGCCATTTGGCTTAGTGAGCTTGACCGCCATTTTGAAAGAATTTTAGAGCTTGAAAAAAGACTTTATGTCGGTAGTATAGTAGGTGCTGTGGGGACTAAGGCAAGTTTAAGTGATGAGTGTAATGAAGTAGAGAAGCTAACTTTAGAAAATTTAAAGCTTGAAGTGCCTAATATCTCTTGGCAGCCAGCAAGAGACCGCTTTATCGAACTTGGTTTTGTTTTGGGTAATATTAATGCCACTTTTAACAAAATCGCTCATCAAATTTTAATCTTAGCACACAATGAAATTGATGAAGTTGCCGAGCCTTTTGGTAAAGGTCAGGTAGGCTCAAGCACTATGCCGCATAAAAGAAATCCAGCCGTGAGTGAAAATGCCGTTACCGTAAGTAACGCCCTAAAGGCAAATTTAGCCATATTAAGCGATATAGAAAGGCACGAGCACGAAAGAGATGGGCAGGTATGGAAAATGGAATGGAAGCTTTTGCCAGAAATGTTTTTAATGCTTTCTGTCGTTTTGGAAAATATGAAATTTGCGCTTAGTGATTTGGAAGTTAAAAAAGACAAAATGCTTAAAAATCTCAACACTCTTAATGGCTTTGTTTTAGCCGAACGCGTGATGTTTGCTTTGAGCGATCATTATGGTAAGCAGCACGCTCACGAAATCGTTTATGAAAATGCTATGCTAGGTATGGAAAAGAAAAAGAGTTTTAAGGAAGTGTTGTTAGCAGATAAAAGAGTTTCTAAGGTCTTAAAAGAAAGTGAAATTGACGCTTTGCTCGATGCTAGCACTTATGTAGGATATGCACCAAAACTTGTCGATGAATTTTTAGCGAAAATTAAAAATAGTGCTATTTTAAAATAGGAAATTTTATGTTTTATAGCGAAAATTTAGCAGATTTTATCACAAATCTTAAATTTGAAACCCTCCCCTTTTCTGTCGTTCAAAGAGCTAAAGAACTTATGCTTGATAGCTTTGGCACGGGTTTGGCGGCAAGTAAGGAAGAATGCGTTTTAAACGCTTTTAAAGCCTTTGACGCTTTAAGTTTAGTTAAAAACACGCCTATTTGGGTGAGTGATAAAAAGTTAGATCCCATTTATGCCACTATGCTAAATGGCATAGCAGCACACGCTCTAGACTTTGACGATACACATACAGAAGCCATTTTGCACGCTAGTGCCATTTTGACCCCTCTTTGTTTAAGCTATGGTTTTCACGCTACTAAAGACGCAAAAAAGATCATAAAAGCCTTTATTGTAGGCTGGGAAGTGGCTGCTAGAGTCGGTATAGCAAGTAAGGGAAGCTTTCATAAAAGAGGCTTTCACACAACGGCTATTGCGGGAATTTTTGGTGGAGTGAGTGCGGTGGCTGTTTTGCTTGATTTAGACAAAAAGCAAATCATCAATGCCTTAGGACTTGCGGGAAGCTTTGCAAGTGGAGTTAATGAATTTTTGTCAAATGGCTCAAATTCTAAGGTCTTACATATTGCTAATGCTATTAAAAATTCTATCATCATCGCTCATTTTGCTAAAAATGATATGAGTGGTCCATTAAGCATTTTTGAGGGGCGTGATAATGTCTTTAAATGCTTTGGTATAGAAGAGCAGTGCGATAAAGACGCACTTAGTGAGGGTTTAAATGAAATTTGGCAAATTATGCAAGTGTCGATTAAGCCTTATCCAAGCTGTCATTTTGCACATGGACTTATTGACTGTGCAATTTCTTTAAAAAATGACGGCTTTAAGGCTGATGAGATAAAAAGTATCCATTGTTTTGTTGATGAAGTGCCTATCGCTTTTATTTGTGATCCTTTAGAGGCTAAATACACTCCAAAAAGTGCTTATGAAGCTAAATTTTCTATGCCCTTTTTAATGGCTTTAGGTTTTTTCGATGGTAAAATCACTCTTGATTCTTATGCAAATTTAAAGCGTAAGGAAGTGCTTGATTTTGCAAGAAAAATCACTTATGAAAAAAGAAGTTCGCAGGGCTTTCCTAAATATTTTCCGGGACATTTAGAAGCTACTTTGCAAAATGACAAAAAAATTCAAAAAGATGTTTTCATCAATAAGGGTAATTTTGACAATCCTCTAAGCCTTGAGGAGCTAAAAGCTAAATTTATGAATAATGCTCTAATTTGCATTGATGAAACTAAGGCTTATGAAATTTGGGAGCAAATCGCAAGGCTTGAAAGTCTAAACGAGCTTTCCTTTTAACCCTCCCCCCTATTTTAAGGGGGTTTTAAAATATATATTTTCTCTTTGTCTAAAATCTTGCATATTTTCAAGTAAAAAAGCGTAAAATTCTTTGCCGTGATGAGGGAATTTTAGGTGTGTTAATTCGTGCAAGATGACATATTCTATCGCTTTTAAAGGCTTTTCCGTAAGCTTTAGATTAAGATTAATGTAGGCTTTTTTATGATTACAAGAACCCCAACGCGTTTGCATCATTTTAAGACGAATTTTACTTGGATAAAGCCTTGTTTTTCTCTGCCATTTTTTAAGATAAAAATTAAAAATAATTCTAGCATTTTTCCTTATAAAAATTTGCAAATGCTCTAAATTTGGCGTTTTTATCTCATTTTTGAAAAGCTGTGCTTTGCTTAAATTTGGCTCTAAAATAAGCTTGTATTTTTTACCAAGAAATTCAACTTCATCTTCTTTTTTTAAATTTTTTTGATAATTTCTATAAGCGTTTTGAAGCCATTTTTCATTTTTTATCAAAAATTCTTCAAGTCTTTCTAAGGGATAAAAATGCGGCATACTAAGTTTAAAATTTCCCTCATTATCTATTCTTAAGATGAGATTTTTAATCTGCTTTTTATAGATAAAAATTCGCCATTTTTTCCATATTATACAAGTGCTTTGCCTTGCCATTTTTTACTTTTCCATCTATAAGCATTAACTAAGCCTCTTAAAAACTCGTCCGCACAAAAGCCAAGCCACACACCCACTATCCCAAGTCCAGCATAAAAACACAAAGCATAGCCCACAGGTAAAGAAACGCCCATCATAAAAACAAGTCCACTAAAAAATGGAAATTTTGCATCGCCACTCGCCCTTAGAGCATTAACCATAACAATATTAAAAGAGCGAAAAACCTCAAGAAAAATAGAAAGCGTGAAAAGTGGTATCATAAGCTCCTTAAGCACATTTTCAAGCTTGAGAGTGTTCATAGTAAAATCTTGCAAAATGAAATTAAGTAAAGCCACCACCAAAGAAGCCACTAGACTAAGATATAAAGCGACCCAAGTGTGCTTATAGGCAACATTAAAATACCTAGCACCGACAAGTTTGCCGATGATGATTTCATTAGCCACGCTTATGGCTTGACCAATAAGCATAATCATCATAGAAATTTGAAAATAAATCGTTTGAACGCTTAAATTTTCTTTACCCAAACTTGCCACAAAGGCAAAGGCTATGGTGTATTGCACGATCCAAAGTAAATTTTCTCCAGCTGAAAAGCCACCTATATTTAAGATTTTTTTAACAACCTCTTTTTCAAGGGCAAACATTTCGCGTAATTTTAAATGAATTTTAAGTTTAAAAATGAGTATAAGTAAAAGTGCGATTATGGCTAAAACACGCCCTATGACATTACTAAGCCCTACTCCAAAAAGCTCTAAGCTTGTGTGATGCAAGACGATATAATTTCCAAAAATGATAAATCCATCCATTAAAAGCGTTACAAACATCACAAAAAAAGCGTGATTATACACTCTCACAACGGCTGCCATAACGATACCAATAGCGTCAAAAAAGAGACAAATCGCAAGCATATGTAAATAAATTTGGCTATCTTTTAAAAGCTCATTGGGAATTTTAAGCAAAGTGAGTAGAAAATCTCCTTGCCATAAAATAAAAAGCATACAAAAAAAGCCCAAAAGTGCATTTAAAAACAAGCTTTGATGAATTACTTTCCTAGCAAGAGTGAAATTCCTAGCTCCTAAAGCCTGTGCGATGACTACGCTACAACCCACGCTTAAAAAGCTAAAAATGGTAATGAAAAGATCTAATATTTGATTTCCAGCACCCATAGCACCGACTAGGGAATTGGAGTATTGAGAGACCATAACGGTGTTGATGATTAAAGAGAGATAGCGTAAAAACATCTCGCAAAATATTGGAACACTAAGCTGTTTTAAAGAGAGTTGTTTGTTCATTTGTTAAAGTCCTTATTATCTAATTTGCTATTTAAATTTAATTTACAAAGTTTGAAATTTAATAAAAATTATAACAAATTTGATTAACTAACCCCCACAAAAAAGTGGAGGTTATAAGAGTGGGTATAAATTAAAGCTTTTAAAACTTCTTCTTCTTCACATCTTCAAGGATATTGTTTGCTATATCACTAACAGTATTAGAGATGATAGCACTTTCATTAGCAATTTCTACATTATCCTTAGTGGTTTGATCTATTTGAGCCACACTTTCATTAATCTGTGTGATACCAGCAGTTTGTTCTTTAATGCTTTCTGCCATATCATTGATAGATTGGACAAGTAAGTTAGTATTTGCTTCTATCTCACTTAAAGACTTTTGGGTTCTTTCTGCAAGTTTTCTTACTTCATCAGCCACGACGGCAAAGCCTCTTCCGTGTTCTCCTGCTCTTGCAGCTTCTATGGCAGCATTAAGAGCTAGAAGATTGATTTGATCAGCTATATCACCTATAATGCTTGTTACATTTTTAATATCTTCACTTTGAGCGATAACATCACTTGTTTTTTGAGAAACATTTTGCATAGAGGAGGTTATCTCTTCTAAAGCAGCAGCAGTTTCTTCTAAAGAAGCAGCTTGAGAATTTGAACTTGTAGTAAGGTTTTGCACAGCGTTTTGAAGTTTGGAGCTTTCATTGGCTAAAGAATTTGCAAAATCAGAGCTTTGTTTAAGCATTTTGATGATTTCTTCGCCTAAGGCATTAGTGGTTACTTCTACACTACCGCTTGCATTTTCTATTTTGTGTCTAAAGTCTAAGTTTTTATACTCTTCAAAAATATCGTGGATTTTATTCATATCTTTACCCACTTTAGTTTGTAAGACATCAAGGAGATTATTAAGAACACTTTTAAGTTCTATAAGTTGAGGGTTTCTAGGATTAGCTGTGATTCTTGCTGTGAGATTGCCACTTTCTACAATGGAAACGGTCTCTACACTTTCTTTCACGGCTTGACTATCTCGGTCTAAGCCTTCTTTAGTGGCTTTGATGTTTTCGTTAATAGCAGCTGCCATTTGACCGATTTCATCATTCGCACGAGGGCGTAAATTGCCAGGTAATTCTGTCGTTTCTAGATTGATATATTTAAAAAACGCAAACAAATGCTTGGATACATTTTCAATTCTTGTAGTAATATAATTTTTAACATAATACAAAATGGCGACACTAAGCACCAGCAAACTAATCAAAGAAGTCAAAACTATGCTAAACAATAAGTCATAGAAAGGCTCGTAAATACTGCGAGTTGGAGCGACAGTAACCATAGTGAAATAGGCATCAGAATTAGCAATTTTAAAAGGTTGGACCCCAGCCATATACGCACTACCCATATAATCATACTCATAAATTCCTCGTTTATTTTCCATAGAAGCATTTATAATGTTTTGCGCACTTTCATCAGTATTTACCTCACGCAAATTCTTACCTAAGAAGTCTTTGTTAGGATGCAAGAAAACCACGCCATCTTGAGTCATTAAAAATCTTCTATCCTCGCTAAAAATACTGCGTCTTGGGTCTAGCAAATCCTGACTTAAAGCACTCACATTATACAAAATGCCTAAGGTTCCTACCTTTTGTTTTTGAGAATTAAAGATGTTAAAGCTAAAATTGATTGTGAAAATATTTTTATTTTTAATTTGGACATTAAAAGGTTTAGACACAAACATTTTATCATTATTAGTATCAATATTTTGACTAAGCACATTTTTAAGACCATTATCCATCACTTCACCCGCTCCATTTGCTGCTATATAAGACTTAGAATGAGGCAAAATGATATAAGCATATTCTATAAAATCAGATGAACCCGATAAAGCCTCTAAAACATCTAACAATTCCCTATCACTTAACTCTCCTCGCTCTAATGCTGTATTAAGTCTATTAACCGCAAATTGAGTTGTTGCACTTACTCGATTGATAAAGCCTTCCGTCTTATTAACATTTCTTGCACCTGCGTTATCAATTAAGGAACGCGCCTCTTTACTTAAAACCTGATAACTTTGATAAGAAACAATGAGAGTTAAAAAGAAAATAACTAAAAATACACAACAAAGAACAATGGTGATAATTTTAGTCCCCAGTTTAAAATTATTTAACATTATGATAGCTCCTTTTTATATTTAAAAACTTTGGATTTTACCAAAAAAAAAAAAAACAAATTCTTAAAATAAAATTAAAATGAGATTTTTTTGTCCTAATGGCATAAAATTAAGATAAGCCCATAAAATATAGGGCTTAAAAGAAAGTTTTAAAAATTTGATTTTGATAAAGGGAAGGTTTGCACTAAAAATTACTTTTTCTTAGGACGAAAGATTTTAATATTATCCTCATTATTTTCTATATACGCACCACCTATTAAATCTATGCAGTAAGGTATAGCAGGGAAAACAGGCTCTAAGCACTCTTTTATGGCTTTTGGATTACCCGGGAGATTTAAAATAAAGCTTTTGCCACGAATACCAGCAGTTTGTCTTGAAAGTATGGCTGTGGGGACAAATTTAAGGCTTTCTTGTCGCATTAATTCTCCAAAACCCGGCATCATCTTATCGCAAACCGCCTCTGTGGCTTCAGGGGTTACATCTCTAAGTGCCGGTCCTGTGCCACCACTTGTAACGATAAAATCGCATTTTTTCTCGTCGCTTAAAAAAATCAGTTTTTTAACTATCTCATCATAATCATCAGCAATAAGCTCTTTATGAAAAATAATTTGATTTTTAATATAAGAGCTTAAGACTCTCTCCACCTCGCAAGTGGCTTTATCCTCGTAAATTCCACTGCTTGCCCTATCGCTTAGGGTTAAAATTCCTATGTTAATAATATCCATTTTTTCTCCTTTACAACCAACCTTTTTTCTTAAAAACATACACAGGGACGATGATAGAGATTATCATCACACCAAGCACAATAGGATAAGCATAGTGCATTTCAAGTTCAGGCATAAATTTAAAATTCATTCCATAAATCGTTCCTATTAAAGTCGGTGGCATCATCGCCACAGTAGCAACCGTGAAAAGTTTAATGGTCCTATTTTGCTCGATATTAATTTGTCCTGTGAGTATAGTTTGAATATTATCTAAAATATTAAACTGCGAAACGCTAAATTCCACAAGCGAATTTAAGTCTTTTAAAACTATGGTTAAATTTTGCTTAATATCCTTATCGATTTTATCGCTTTTTAAAAGAGAGGTCATAGCACGGCGTTTATCAAAAAGTGAGTCGCGAACACGCATATTTAAATCTTGCAAATTTGAAATATCCTTTAATAACTCATCATACCCACCCTCATTTTTCTTTTCTAAAATACTACTTCTTAAACGCCTCGCCTCTTTATCAATCCACTCTAGCAAGTCCGCATCCTTTTCCACACGCACTTCAAACATTTTGTCAATAATATCAAAACCATCTTCGAAATTTTTAGGACTGGCTAAAATGCGGGTTTGAATTTCATTAAAGGTGCTAAAATCGCTATAACGCACGGTAAAAAGAATATTTTTAGCCGTAGCAAAGGTGATGATTTCGGTGTGAAGGTTGAGATTTTTCTCATCATCAAGCTTTAAGCCTTTCATTAAAAAATGTGCATTGATTGTAATGCTAGTGCTATCCTCCCAGTATTTAGCACTTAGCTCTATCTCACCTCTTTCTTCCTCGCTTGGAAATTGCAAGTTAAAATGCGAAGAAATAAAACTAATCTCATCAGGCTTTGGGTGTAATAAATCTATCCAAAGGATATTTTGTGGCAAAGCTCCGCTTTTAAAGTCAAATTCTAGCCTCTTCACTAAGGCGTCTGGGGTTTTTGTGTAAATATAGAGCATTAAATTCCTTTAAAAAATAATAGTTTTATTTTTATGGATAAATATTCTATCCTCAAAAACTAAATCTAAGGCGTGAGAAAGAACATTTTTTTCCACATTTCTCCCTGCTTCTTGCATTTGCTTCCAACTAAATTCGTGATTGATATTAATCACATCTTGAGTGATGATAGGACCCTCATCTAAATTATTATTAACAAAATGTGCAGTCGCTCCTATAATCTTAACCCCTCTTTCAAAAGCTTGTTTGTAAGGGTTTGCACCGATGAAAGCAGGTAAAAATGAGTGATGAATATTAATAATTTTACCCTCAAAATGTCGCACAAAATTTGGACTTAAAATTCTCATATATTTAGCTAAAACTAAATAATCAAATTGATAATTTTCAAGGCACTCAAGCACTCTACCCTCTTGCTCCTCGCGGCTTGTATTTTCAGCACTGATGAGATGATAAGGGATATTAAATTTATCAACCAAGTTTTTTAATTCATTATGATTAGAAATCACGGCTTTAATGTTTGCTTCAAGCTCATTGCTATAATGACGGATTAGTAAATCCCCCAAACAATGGCTTTCTTTAGTAGCAAAAATGACAATATCTTTTTTTCTTTTTTCGTGAAGTTCTATTAATGCTCCCTCTCCAAGCATAGCTTCAAGTGTTCCCACAAAGGCTTTTGGCTCAAATTCTCCCTCTAAAAGTGCGCGGAAAAAAAACATCTCTTCACCGACAAATTCATCGTTTTTAATAATATTAATATGATATTTAAAAATCACATCAGCAATTCTATAAATAAGCCCCTTAGCATCTTTTGTGCAAATTTTTAAGACATAGTGCATTTTAATCCCTCTAAATAAGCCATCATTTCTTTTTCTTTCTCGCTTTGTAATTTTAAGCCTAGCATTTTACCAGAAAATCCCTGCTTTAGATAAGTTTGAGCTTGAATTTGACTATGAAATTTCTCCTCATAAACACCTAAAAATTTAGCCCTTTCAATACGCTTTTGATCCCAAAGCCCTAGCCAAGATTTAAGCGGCATTAAAGAAGCGATTTTTAAAAGCTCTAAATCACTTATCTTTTTTTTAAAAAAAGGCTGAGAGGCTTGATTTAAAAGCTTTTTTTTAAGCTTAGATTTTTTACAAAATGGCTCTTTAATGTTAAAATAATTAAGATAAAGATATAAAAATAAAGCTTCATCTTTGACAAATTTCCTAGCATTTTCTAATAATTTTAAAAAATTCTCATCATCAAATTCTGCATCAAAAAGCTTTTTTTCCAGCCCTAAATCCTGCAAAGTTTTATAAGCTAAAGCTAAATGCTCTCCTTTAAAAAATTTATAAAGCTCAGCATTAATTCTATCTTCGCTTAAATCGCTTATATCCATAGTTTTCATTAAATTTAAGCTTTGAGAAGCTAGATGAAAATTAAAGCGAGAGACAAAGCCTACAGCCCTTAAAACCCTAAGACTATCCTCCATAAAACTTTTATCATCAATATGCCTTAAAATTCCGCTTTTTAAATCTTTAAATCCGCCATAAAAATCCAAAAGTTCACCGCTAAAAATATTAATCATCAAAGCATTAAGGGTAAAATCACGCCTTTTAGCTGCTAAAGTCTCATCGTTACAAAGTTGGACTTCAAAGCCCTTATGACCGGGGGCATTTTTGTTTTCCGTTCTAGCTAAAGCTAAATCATAATTTTGAAATTTATAGACAAAAAAGCTTTTTCCATAGCTATTTGCACCAAGTTTTTGCATTAAATCATCAAATTTTTTAGGACTTATATCATAAACTTCTACATCAAAGTCCCTAAGTTCAAGCCCCAAAAAATAATCTCTCACACTCCCACCGACCAAATAAGCTCTTTGAGTATGAGGGCGTAAAAAATCGCTTATAAAATGAAGCTTATTTATTAAGTCTATCTTCGATATTTGCAAGTAAAAACTCTAAAAAATTAATCGTTAGCTCAAGTCTAGCGTCCAAATCTTCTTTTTTAGTGTCATTAAGCCCCTCAAAAAGCACCAAAATACGCTCTTTTAGGTTTTTCAAAAAGATGTCTTCATTTAAACTTTGCACCTTAGCTATGATGTTAGGATTTAAAATTTCACTTTCTTCGACAAGCTCCTCTTGCAAAGGTTCTTTCTTCGTTTCGTCTTGTTCGCTAATTTCCAAATTTTCTTGCTCTTCTTGGAATTTTGCCATTTGAATTTGTTCTAAAATGTCTTCTTGGCTTGTTTTTAAATGATCATCTTCAAGCACTTCTATTTTAGTTTCATCTGCTTTTTGATGTTCTTCCTCTTGCTCTTTTAGGCTTTGAAGTTGCCTTTCTTGTTCTTTGATTTGATGATGCACTTCATCAATCGTTTTTTTTGCTAAATCCTCTAAATTCATATTTTTATCAACCACCTTTTAAATTCGTTAATCTCTTCTTCGCTTTGCATAGTGAGAAAAAAATCAAGCATTTGTATGTTTAAATCCTTATTTTTAGAACGCAAACCACTTAACCTTCGAATAGCCACAATGGCATTTTCATTACTAGGATCATTTTTAAGTATCTTTTTATAAATTTCTAAAGCCTCGTTTTTAAGTCCCTGTGCTTCATAAATAGAGGCTTCTGTGATAGTATTTTTCATCATTTTCCTTGAAAAAATTTGAAATATTTTAGCACAAAGCTTTATTTTATTCAAGCAAAAAGCTAAGGGCAATTCCAACGATACATAAGGCACTAAATTTGCCGATTTTATCCAAATGTGCGTTCATAAAATGCTTAAAAACACTTCCGCCTAAAGCATAAAGACTAAGGCAAGAAAATTCTACACTAAGGATTAAACTCATTAGAAAAAATAAATTTAAATGGATAAAAGAGGGCAAAAGAGAAAAGAAAAAAATCCACACTTTTGGGTTACTTACTGAAGTGATAAAGCCTTGCAACATAAGGGAAAATCGCCGTTTTTTTGTGATTTCATCTTGTTTTATACTTAATTTAGTCCGCCATAATTTAACACTCATATAAAGTAAAAAAGCGACGCTAAAATATTTTAAAATTTGAAAAATAAACTCAAATTGTGATAGAAAATTTAAGCTCAAAATGCAAATTCCAACAGCCAAAGCAAGTCCTACCAACTGCCCCACCATAACCCATAAAGTCGCTTTGTAACCTAAGCTAAGTCCCAAAGAAAAAGCTAAAAGCATATTAAAACCGGGCAAAAGAGAGATGGGTATAAGAGTAAGAAATAATAAAAAATATTCCACAAAAATCCTTATAATCTTAAACAAATCATATAAAAAATCGTCCCTAAAATAATGCTTAAAAGTGCATTTTTAAATTTAAAATGAAAAAGAAAGACAAAAACACAAGCTAAAATCATATCAAGTCCGTAAGGAGAACGCATAAAATCTACCCCATAAAAGGTGTAAAAAAATAAAATGATTATGATAAGTAAAGGCATATTTTTCTGTATAAAAAGCAAATTTTGACTTTCTTTTTTATGCTTAAAAAGAGCATAGGACAAAACTCTAGAAAGATAAGTGCCAAGAAAAGCCGCAAAAATCATCATTAAAATATAATTTTCAAACATATTTTTTTCCTAAAAGAAGTAAAGCAAGTCCCACACTCAAACAAAAAGCAAACATATATGCCTTATCAATGCAAAAAAGTGCGATGAGTGAAAGCAATGTGGCAAAAAGAAGAATTTTTAATTTGGGATTTTGCTTATAAAGCTCATAAGCTAAGACGATAAAAAGCGCATTAAGAGAAAATTCTATCCCACTATAATCAATCTTAACATTTTGCTGAAACAAAAATCCAAGCAAAGAGCCTAAAATCCAGTAGCTATGATTTAAAAGGCAAATAATAAAAATTAACCGAGAATGTCCTTTTTGCTTTAAATTTTTTATCTGTCTTTTTTTAGAGCTAATGATAGCAAAGCTTTCATCTGTGAGTGCGAAAATAGCATAATGCTTTAAAAAATTCATCTTTTTAAATTCTTCTAGCAAAGATAGGGTGTAAAAAAAGTGCCTGAAATTGACTAAAAATGAGGTTAAGGCGACCTCTAAAAATCCTGCCCCACCGCTTATTAAAGCAACTAAAATAAACTGCCCTGCCCCAGCATAAACGACCACAGAGCTTAAAAGCACTTCATAAAAGCTAAATCCAGCACTAGAAGCTAAAATTCCAAAAGCCATTCCAAGAGGGATATAGCCCATTAAAACAGGCAGAGTAATCGCTAAAAGTTTTTTCATTTGTTTTTAAAAAGGCTTTCTATATGTTTGCGTTTTTCTTGCTCTAGGGTTAAATTATTTTCTTCTTTTTGAATTTTTTCTTGCTTAACATCTTTAAAATAATAATAATCTATGCCAAAAAGTAAAGCGATAATAAAAAGCAAGGGAAGTAAAAAAACCATATGCACAACTTTCTTTAAAATTTAAAGAAAGAATTGTAGCGAAAATTTAGGACATTTTTTGAAAAACACTGCCATTATAAACGACATTTTCAGCTTTTTCGTTTTTTTCTATACTCTCTATTGCGCCGCTATTAAGTGCTTTTTGTATATCTTCATCTAAATCTTGATAAGAAAAGATCATATTGATACTAATTAAATTTGGTAAAGCTTCAAGCTTTTTGTAGGCTTTAAGCTCACTATCTAAATCCTCACTCTCTATTACCACGACCAATTTATCTTTTTCTTTAAGCTCCACAGAGCAAAGCTCTATCTTAGCGATACTTTCGGCTAAAGTGTCAATCATCTCTTCTTTAGCGACAATCAAAACGCTAGAAAGATTCATTATAAACTCCTCATCAAAATTACCTTACCAAAACCAGAAATCAGCAAAGTGCTATCATCTAAAAATACGATAAATTCACTCATCATATCCAAATCTTCAAATTTCTTAACGCTTTTTAAAGTAGCTGTTTCAAAAAGCTCCGTAATACCGCTATTATTATCACTAAAAGCAGCTAATTTTCCACTAGGACTTAAGGCGCAAGCATAGATTAAAAAATCTTTTTGCAAAAAATTTTGCTCCTCTTTTCTTATCACACTCACACGCCTATCCGTGCCACAGCTTAAAATTACGCCATTTTTGTAACTCACTTGATAAATATTATCCTTATGTATAGCATTATAATTTTTAAGAATTTGCCATTTTTCTAAGTCAAAAAGCTCCACTTCTCCACTTTCAAACCCAGCTACAAAACTCTTTTTATCCTCACTTAAAACAATGTCATTAAGGCTAGAGTGAGAAAATTTAAAGCTTTTTAATTCCTTAAAATCCAAATTTAAAAGCTTGACTTCAGAGCCTATTAAACCAACAAGCAGGGTATTTTCATCGATAAAAAAGGCACGATTTATCCCCTCAAATTCAAGTTTTTTGGTTTGCTTTAAATGATTATTTTCATAAATGCTTAAATTTTTACTCCCAAAATCGCCCTCACTTAAAACGAGCATTTTATTATTAAGCACATCAATATAATAAATTTTAGCCCCTAAAGTTTCATAATAATTTTGCACTTTTTCAAATTTAACAAAGGGTTCATTTAGAAAAAGATCTTCATCTTGCCCTTTTAAATTTTGTGTCTCTAGGATATAAATTTCCCCCTCATCTGTGCCTATATATAAGCTTTTTTCTTCAAGCTTTAAAGCGGTAACATTAGAATTTAACTCCACCTTAAAGCCCATAAGCTCCAAACTCAACACAAGAAGAAGGAGGAATTTTTTCATTATTTTACGCCCTCGTTCATCACATCAAGTAAGTTGGATTTGCTCTTAAGTGCTTCATTTTTAAATTCCGCTTTAAAGGTATTACCCACCAAAGGTTTAGCATCACTTTGAGCGACATGGCACTGAATGCAATTATATCTTACCTCGCTAATTACATCGCCCGTTGGTTTATTTTTTCGAAAATCATAATAATGACTCGCAGGAGCAGCGATAGCACCGACATCTTGAGCGATAGCTTTATCGTGGCAAGTTAAGCAAGAATTACTCTCCTTTGTGATAGGGAGCATACCATCAAGATTATGCGAGATAAGTGGTGGAGCGTTTTCAAAAGCTCTTTCTAAAAGAGCTGATTCTCCAGCACCTAAGCCACTATAATTAATATCGCTTAAAACTACGCTATTTTCATTATTTAAATTCGCCTTTCTAAGTCCAATTTGCTCAGAACTTACCCCATTATTCACCGCACAAGCTGCTAAAAATAAAGCCGCCGCCGCAGAAACTAAGAAAATTTTATTTTTCATCTTTTTTCCTTAAATCAAAAATATTAAAACTCAAAGCATCATCATTGCATACATCAATGCACCTACCACACCTTATACATTCGCCAGAATTCACACTCGCACTTTCCTTTCCTATCATCCAAAGCACTTGCTTTTCAGGGCAAACGCTCACACAATGATAGCACTTAGTGCATTTACTTACCCTATGCTTAATTTTAAGCAGGGCAAAACGCGTCATTAAAGCGTAAAAAGCTCCTAAAGGACATAAATGCGAACAAGTCGCTCTAGGACTTAAAAATGCGTCAATGCAAAAGATCACAAAAGCAACAAAAAGCCAAGAAGCCCCTCCAAAAATAATCCCTCTATGCACGATTCCTATATAAGAAATTCCTTCAAACACAGGCAAAGAAAGCGTGAAAGATAAGATTAAAACCAAGATTAAAAGATAATAACGCAAATTTTTGCTTAAAACTAAGCTTTTATTTGATTTAAATCCAAATTTCGCTCTTACAAAGGCAGCAAAATCTGTAATTAAATTCACAGGACATACCCAAGCACAAAAAGCCCTACCCAAAAATACTCCATATAAAACAAGCACCACACAAGCTCCAAGCAAAGCCATAAAATCCACACTAAAACTAGCAAGATAAATTTGAAGCACGGCAAAAGGATCGCTTAAGGGTATGGTAGAAAAAAGCTTAGATGAGCTTAAATCACCCTTTAAAATGAAGTCAAAGGCACTAAAAGCAAAAAGCACTAAAATCAAAATTTGAACCACGCGTCTTAAAATGAGATATTTCACAACAAATCCTCCGCGTTTAGATAGTCTTTAGCCTTTTCATTATCGAGCTTTCTTTGCGTGCTAGAATTTTTGAGCTTATCTTCATCTTGCTTATCCCAGCCTTTAACATAATGTGCCCCAGCTTTACCCAAAACATAAGCTCTTGGTAAAACGCGTATCGCTGCTTCTTCGGTAATGCAAGCCTTCTCACAAAGCCCACAGCCTACACAATATTCATGATCGACCACAGGTAGCAAAAAAGCGTGTTTAGCGGTGCGTTCGTTTCGTTTTGTTTCGATTTTTAGGGCTTTGTCTATTAAAGGACAGGCTCTATAACACGCATCACATTGTATGCCCCAGTGTGCCACACAAGAAGCACTATCGACTATGGCTATACCCATTTTAAGCTCTTTAATGCCATTTTCTTCTTTAAGATAATTTTTATCTAAAGCGTCAGTTGGGCAATCCTTAATGCAAGGGATATTCTCACAAAGATAGCAAGGAATTTCACGCGGCTTAAAAAAAGGTGTGCCATTTTGTGGTGCATCAAGCAAGGAGGCAAGTTTTAAAGTATCGTAAGGACAGGCTTTCACGCATAATCCACAACGAATGCATTTACTCAAAAATCTCTCCTCATCTTCAGCTCCGGGAGGACGCAAAAATACACTCTCATCAGCCTTTAAAGCTAAAGTCGCTAAAAAGCCTCCTCCAGCACAAAGACACAAGCCTTTAAAGCTTTTGACGAAAAATTCCCTTCTGTCCTTCATCATTAAGCCTTAGTGATTTTTACCGCACATTTTTTAAAGTCTGTTTGCTTAGAAAGCGGACAAGTCGCATCAAGGGTTACTTTGTTAATATACACATTTTCATCAAACCACGGCACATAAACAAGCCCTTTAGGTGGCTTATTTCTTCCTCTCATATCGACTTTAGCTTTGACTTTACCGCGTCTTGATTCCACCCATACCAAATCGCCTTGTTCAAGCTTGAGCTTTTTGCAATCTTCCTCGTTCATATAGCAAAGTGCTTCAGGCACAGCACGGTAAAGCTCTGGCACACGCATAGTCATAGTCCCACTATGCCAATGTTCTAAAACTCTACCAGTAGAAAGCCAAAATGGATACTCCTCGCTCGGTCTTTCAGGTGCTTTCATAAAAGGTCTAAAGAAAATTTTAGCCTTATTTTTAATGCTAAACTTCTCTTCCGTTTTAGGCTCAAGCAAGTCGCCTTTTTGTAAATTTTTATCAAAATCTCCATAAAAAGCAAAATCGCTCTTTGGCGCAGCTTTTTTCGCATAATAATCAAATTTGGTATTAAATCTCCACTGAGTTTCTTTACCATTTACCACAGGCCATCTTAATCCTCTTACCTGATGATAGGTGTTAAAGTCTGCTAAGTCGTGTCCGTGTCCTAGTCCAAATTTGCGGTATTCCTCCCAAAGGTATTTCTGCACGAAAAAGCCATAGCCTTTAAATTCCTTTCCATCGCTACCAATGATCCTTCTTTCATCGCCATTGACTTCACTATTATCATAACCTTTAGCAATTTTATCATCAGCCTTAAATTTCTTAGCTTCGGCATTAGCAAAAAGCACATCATAAAGCGTGTCCTCTTCACTATATCCCATAGCCTTAGCTTCGTCTAAAACACTTGGTAAATTTAATTTCTCATCGACTTTTTTCTCACCCCAAACTTCCTTAAGCTTGAAGCGTTTGGCAAATTCCATCACCTGCCAAGTATCACTCATCGCCGCACCCACAGGTAAAACCTGTTGTCTCCAGTGCTGCGTTCTTCTTTCTGCGTTACCATAAGAACCCCATTTTTCATAAATCATCGCACTAGGCAAAATCAAATCCGCCACTTTCGCTGAAATTCCCGGATAACAATCACTCACAACGATAAAATTATCCATATTACGCGCTGCTTCTATCCAGTGATTTGCATTAGCGGTATTTTGCCAAGGGTTATTCACTTGAACCCAAGCAAATTTAATTTTGCCATCTTCTAAATCACGCATAATTTTAAGATAAGGCGAACCCGGCTTTGGATTAATTGTCCCATTAGGAACTTTCCAAATTTTTTCAGAAATAGCTCTATGCTTAGGATTAGCCACGACCATATCTGCTGGTAAGCGGTGTGAAAAAGTGCCGACCTCTCTAGCCGTGCCACAAGCTGAAGGTTGTCCTGTAAGTGAGAAAGCACCATTGCCCGGCTTTGCTTGTTTGCCTAGTAAAAAGTGTATCATATAGGCTTGTTCATTAACCCAAGTGCCTCTTGTGTGCTGATTAAAGCCCATAGTCCAAAAGCTCACTACTTTGCGATTTTTTTCTATATACAAATTTGCAAGCTCTTGTAATTTTTTCTTATAATCTTCCAAACTCTCATCATCATCGCCCTTAGAAACCTTAGCTACATAGTCTAAAGTATAAGGCTCAAGTGCCTTTTTAAAGTCTTCAAAAGAAATTTCCCAGTTTTTATCTGGCACACCTTGATGTGTCATTTTAAGCGTATCACCAGCCTTAACACCCAAATAAGAAAGAGCAGTCGCCTCTTCTTCATCTAAGATTATGCTATTTTCTTTCGCAACCGTGTCTTTTTCGCTCTTTTTAAATTTAGGGTGGTTAGCATTTGCCCTCATACCATAGCCTATATCGGCATATCCTGTCGCAAAAACGCAGTGATTTTTAATAAAATCTTTATCCATAGCTTCAGGGTGATTATAAACAATTTCCCTCGCGATGAAATTTAAAATCGCTAAATCCGTATTTGGCTTAAAGATGATTTCAGTATCTGCTATATGGCTTGTGCGGTTTGAAAAAGTGCTAAGATTAACAACCTTAACCTTATCTAAATTACTTAGCTTTCTATCACTCACCCTAGACCATAAAATAGGATGCATTTCAGCCATATTAGCTCCCCAAGTGATGATAGTGTCGGTTAGCTCTATATCATCATAACAGCCCGATGGCTCATCAACGCCAAAAGTTTGCATAAAGCCCACAACAGCAGAAGCCATACAATGCCTTGCATTTGGGTCAATATTATTTGTCCTAAAACCAGCTTTTGCAAGTTTGACGCTTGCATAGCCTTCTTGGATGGTATATTGCCCGCTACCAAAAATTCCAACGCCAGTAACTCCAAGCTCATTATAAGCTTTTTTAAATTGCTTTTCCATTTCATCAAAAGCTCTTTGCCACGAAACTTGCTGAAATTTACCTTTTTTATCAAATTCTCCCTTACTATTGACACGAAGTAAAGGCATTACAAGGCGGTCTTCACCATACATAATTTTAGCATTAAAATAACCCTTAATGCAGTTAAGCCCACGGTTTACAGGTGCGGCAGGGTCTCCTTTAATGGCGACTATTTTGCCATCTTTTCTAGCCACCATAATCCCACAGCCCGTTCCGCAAAATCGGCATACGGATTTATCCCATTGCCACTCTTCTTTAGGTGCAGCCATTAAAGAGCTTGGCACACTCATACCAGCGACACTTGCAGCACTTGCAATTGCCGTATTTTTGATAAAGTCCCTTCTATTCATTTTTTTCCTTTCAAGGTAAAATCGCTATATTTTACCAGCAAAAATGTTAATAAGATGATAAATTAAGAAAAAAATGAATAATTTTTAAGCTATGGATTTATAGGACTTTTTTACTCTTTTTAATCATTACAAAACATAAAAAACTATTGATTTTTAAAATAGCCCATTTGAAACATTTTTTGATAAATTTGTGCGGTTAAAACCCCAGTCGTTGTGCTTTTGCCACCGTGTTCAAGTAGTATGGTAACGACATAACGAGGCTTATTATAAGGTGCATAGCTTGTAATCCAAGTATGAGAACGCGTGTAATATTTAAGCTCGGCTTCATTGACCCTATTTTTATCCGCTTGAGAAAAACCTATAACTTGTGCTGTGCCTGTTTTGGCTGCCACTTTAATAGGCAAATGATTAAGATAGCGATAAGCCGTTCCACCTTGCTCATTTGCCACAGCATACATTGAATTCCTAATATAAGGAAGTTGGCTTTTTTCAAAAAGTGTAAAAACTTCCTTAGGGGAGCTGAGATTTTTATCTTTTAAAAAATGAGGACTAACTTCCTCTCCTGTGGCAATTTGTGCGGTGTATTTGGCAATTTGCATAGGAGTTACTAAAAAATTGCCCTGCCCTATGCTAGTATTAAGCGTTTCGCCTTGATACCACGGCTTTTTATAGCGTTGCATTTTCCACTCTTTACTTGGCACGACTCCGACAAATTCATTAGGCAAATCTACGCCCGTTTTTGCCCCAAAGCCTATGCGTGAAAGCGTGGAGGCTATAAGATCTATCCCTACTTTTAAGCTCCCTTCATAAAAATACACATCACAACTATGCTTGATGGCGTGTTTTAAGTCCATAGAGCCGTGTCCGCTTCGATTCCAACAGCGAAAATTTCGCCCTGCTAACTCAACAGAACCAGAGCAATAAAACTCAGTGGCGGTATTGATGGAATTTGAATTTAAAAAAGCAAGTCCAACGCCCATTTTCACAACGGAGCCGGGTGGGTAATTTGCATTAACTAAGCGATTTGTAAAGGGGTGGTCTAAATTTTCTATTAAGGCTTTCCAGTCTTTTGTGGAAATTCCACGCACAAAAGGATTAAGGTCGTATTCAGGAAAGCTTGAAGCGGCTAAAATTTCTCCACTATAAGCGTCCATTATCACGGCTGCTCCGCTATTATCGGCAAAAATTTCGCTCAAATAACTCTGCAAAGCTATATCTATGCTTAAACTAATATCTTGTGAGCTAGAGTCCTTGTAAGAAAGCTCCTCTAAAACTTGATTGAAGGCATTAACCTTATAAACTCTCTCGCCTTTTTGTCCTTGCAAAATTTCATTATAATAACGCTCAATGCCACTTTTTCCCGTGTAATTTGTAAGCTTTGCTATCTCATTTTCACTTATATCTTGCAAATTTGCCTTTTGGGTGTAGCCTATGATATGCGAGGCTAATTTGCCATAAGGATATTTGCGTTTAGTCGTGGGGATAATGCGGATATTTTCATTTTGAGAAAGCTGTGAAAAATGCGGACTAATCTCATCATAGCTTAGAAAATCAATCACCTCGATAAAGTCTTGGTTATAGTAAGAATCAGCCCTCTTATAGTTTCTTACCAATATCGTTGCGTTAAGATCTGGAAAATGCTCTTGCAATTTGGCAATTTCAAGCTCTAGCTTACCCCTATGCTCCTTTTTAATGCTTAAATAAGGCTTAAGAGCTATGCTAAACCCTAAATCGTTCATCGCCAAAATTGAGCCATTTCTGTCTAAAATTTCGCCTCTTGTTGGGACCAAATATTCTGTTTTAATGGAATTTTGTCTTGCAAGCTCCTCATAATAAACATTAGATTTTATACTAAGATAATACACCCTACTTAACAAAAGCACAAAGAAAAGAAAAATAAAAGCCACAACAAGACGCATTCTCATTAAATCTTACCTTTAAAAAACACAAAAGCAAACAAAGCTTCAAAACATATAGAAATAAAATAAGAAAAACTAAACAAAATTGTTTTTTCATTATTTGCATAAGAAAAAACAAGCTCTAAAATCACCACAAAAAGATAGGCACAAAAAACGAAAACAATAGGTGTCGTGCTTGACATCTTTAAATTTGTTTTAATCCACCCCGCCAAAGCATAGTAAAAAATAAAAAAGGCTATCCAAGAAGAAAAAGGAAAAAAATCGTGAGTGATATCTGCAAAAAGCAAGAAAAATAAAGAAAAATACCAACGAAAATCAAGCTTTAAAAGCGTCTTTTCTCTCTCCTCTAAAAGCATAAACATATAGCAAAAAAAGAAGCCGTAAAATAAAGGAAGATAAGAAAAAACAGAACTTAAAATTTCATAAAAAATAAAAAAAATTCCTAAAAACACATAAGAAAAATTTAAGCTCTTATTATAAACACTTACCCTTTTCATCATAATCCTAGCGTCTTTTCTAAGATGATATTTTCTAACAAAGCTAAACCACTTTTATTTAAATTTGAAATCAGTAAAGAATTTTCAAAATCATTTTTAAGTTTTGTTTTTTGACTTTGATTAAGCTTATCTGCCTTAGTAAAAACTTTTAAAATTTGCTGATCGCCCCTCAAAAAACTTTTTAAATACGCATCGACACCTAAATCAATCTCTAAATTTGTATGTCTAGCATCGATAAGGTGTAAAAAAAGCTTTATAGAGGTGCGGAGTTTAAGAAATTCGTCTAAATTTTTATTCCAAATTTCTTTAAGATTTTTAGAAACCTTAGCATAGCCAAAACCGGGCAAATCAATAAAGTGAATTTTAAATTCTTCTTCATTTTTCTTGCATTTGATTTCAAAAAAATTAATAAGCTGGGTTTTTCCCGGTGTGCTTGAGCTTTTGGCGAGTTTTTTTTGCTTACAAAGTGTGTTAATGAGCGAACTTTTTCCCACATTTGAACGCCCTAAAAATGCCACTTCAGCACAATTTGCTTCAAAATTTGGGTCAAATTTAGCTAAAGAAGTGAGAAAAGTGGCGTTACTTATCATTTTCAAGCTCAAAAACAAAACGCGCAGGTTTATTTTGCCTGCTTTGCACTTGATAGATATTTGCTTTTCTATCGACTATGATTTTATCTCCATAAAGTTTTTTATCTGTGTTGATTTCGTGGATAAAGGCATTGCCATTGATCTCATAGGTATCTTTAGCAACATTGTAGATAAATTTATCTCCACTTCCTTTATAGGTTTTATCGTTAAGCATAATGCTAAATTTAGGATTTTTACTCGCTTCATAACGCAAAGGTTTTCTATTTTTATCCATAAAAATGACAAGCTCTTCGGCATTTAGCACATCTTTGCCTCTACTTACGACAACATTACCACTTAAGACACTCTTGCCTGTGTTTTCATCAGCATAAAAATTAAGTGCTTTAACCTCAATCTTATCGGCAAGTAAAACATTAAAGCTTAAAAAAAATCCAATGATTAATTTACAAGCCATGCATTAACTCCTTGCACTTTTAAAATTTTGTTTTTAGTATCGTAATTTAGCGTATTTCCCTTAACTACATTATTATTAAAAAGGGCTTTAAAATTTGTATCAGTGCTAATTTGCTTACTTGCAGTATTGTATTTGACCTTTTCACTCATAATTTTAACTTCATCACTAATATAAACAACATCTCCTTCAAAAACGATATTTTCTTGCTTTTTACCCAAAACCTCTAAAGAATTTGCACTCAAATTAAAATCTCCACCTAAATTAACGAAATTTTTAAATACATCTTTATCATTATAACGCGTCCAAGTTTTTGCTTCATAGTAGGACTTTACGCTACTTGCATTTAATTCATAAGCGTATAAATGATGTGCTTCGACATTTTTAAAATCAAGTGCATAGTTTTTTAAATCCATAGTGTAAGGATTTTGCATACCAAGCAAAGCAAAAATAATACTAAAAAGAGTAATCAAAATTCCAAAAATTTTTATCGCCAAAGTGCGTCCCACTCTTTTTGCATAGCATTTCTTTCGATGATAAGCTCTATCATTTGTGCTACGGCACCACGCCCCCCTTTTTTCTTAAGCTTTACATCGACTTTTAAATCCTTATGTGCGTCTTTAGGCTTAAAACTAAGTTTGACAGCTTCAAGCAAGGCTTTATCGTTATGATAATCGCCTATGGCAGCACATTGTGAAAAGTCTAAATTTAATTTTACTAAAAGCTCTTTGGCACAGCTTAATTTATCTTTAATGCCCTGAAAGACAAATTCGATTTTTAAATCTTTAGCTCTTTGCTCTACGCAAGGACTATTACGCCCTGTGATGATAGCTATTTTTTTGCCAAGCTTAAGCCACGCTTCAATGGCAGCTCCGTCCTTTACATCAAATTCTTTAATCTCACCACCATTTTGCGTGTAAATAATCTTACCATCAGTTAAACAGCCATCAATATCTAAAAAAATAAGCTCTATCATCTTACTCTCTCACGACAAAAGCCCCAGCAAAAGCCCCGCTACTGGCAAAATCTCTTGCCTCATCTTCACTTCTAAAGCCTGTTAAAAAGACGCGGTTTAGCCCATCAACAGAGCTTGTGCGTATAGTAGAGCTATAACTGCGGTAGGTTTTGTATTTTGACGCGGTGATTTCAGCTCCAGAGCGGTTTTTAAATGCACCAATTTGCACCATAAAATTTCCTCCCTCATAGACATTTCCACCGCTAGAAATTGCACCGCCACTTCCATAATTTACATTAGAATGCACGACTTCATTGCCCGAATTTTTATTACCAAAGCCTATAACTTCAAGTCTTACAGGTGCTGTTCCAGCGTGAATCATATCAATTTTTCCTGCCGCACCTTTAGATAAGTCGATAATGCGGTTATGCGCAAAAGGTCCGCGGTCATTTACACGCACGGTAACTTGACGATTATTATTTAAATTTGTAACCTTTAAAATCGTATTCATCGGTAAAGTTTTATGTGCTGCTGTTAGTCCGTTTTGATCATAAGTTTCGCCATTACTTGTTTTTTTGCCGTGAAAGCCCGGTCCATACCAGCTTGCTATCCCATCTGCTGTTTCGCCCACTTCAACAACGGTTGGATAATAAGTCTTACCATTAATTGTATAAGGCTTCATCGTGCCTTTACTGCCTGATTTAGACGGATCGCTTTTAAAATCATTAGTAGGGTAATAAACTTGTGCATTTCCATTAAAATTATCTCTAATATAGCTTGTAACTCCACAGCCACTTAAAAATAAAAGCGTAAAGCTAGCGAGAGCTAACTTGAGCATATGAGTTTTTTGCATTTTTCTTCTCCTTAATCGGTATTATAAGTTTTTGATTAATGCTTAAATGATTTTTACGAATTTTATTTAATTCTCTAATATCTTCTGCGTTAATACCGTGCATTTTGGCGATTTTATAAAGCGAGTCTCCCGATTTAACAATATAAGTTTTTGTCATCGGTATCGTTGTATCGACTTTTTCAAGCTTGACATTTTTGAAATTTTTTTCAAAAAAGGCGACCTTATTAAGCGGGATATACATATAATAGCCCTTTCCCGGAGGAGTGAAGCTATGTCTAAATTGCGGATTATATTTTTTAAGTGTAGCTAAATTAAGCCCTGCACCCTTTGCAATGTCCCTAAGTGCCACAGATGAGGGGATATCAACCTTAACAAAATCATTACTCAAAGCATAATTCATCAAAGACGGGTCTTTTTGTAATAAAAATTCCCTATCACTTGCCAAAAAAGCAAGAGTTAAAATTTTGCGTATGAAATCTCTTGTCTCTAAAGAAAGATATTTTTTATCCGCATCAAGTAAGACGCGTAAATCATCACTCCCAGCCTGCTTAATCGCCTTTCTTAGCTTACCATTACCACAATTATAAGCCAAAAGTGCTAAATACCACTTGCCAAATTCATCTTTAAGCTCCTTGATGTAAGTCGTAGCGGCGTGGGTGGATTTCACAAGATCAAGCCTTTCATCAACATATGCATCGACCCTAAGTCCTAATTTTATCGCCGTTGGACGCATAAATTGCCAAACGCCAGCAGCTTTAGCGTTTGAAACGCTTCCCACTTTTAAGCCCGATTCAACCATAGCAAGATACAAAAGCTCCTGAGGAACATCTTCTTGAGATAAAATTTTTCTAATCATAGGAGTGATTTTAGAAAAATTTTGCACTGAATTTACCAAAACTCCCGCGTGTTTTGACTCCAAATCCTTTCTCACTTCCACGAAAATCAAATCGCTCATAAAGCTAGGATCAATGTCTAAATGCCTTAAAATTTGCACTTGCTTTTCATAATGCTCTGGTGCGTAAGTTTGAGAAAAAACGGAGGTTAATAATAATAAAATTAAAATTATTTTTTTCATTATTTTCCTTTAAAAAACAAAGCTTTAGAATTTTTTAAACAAAGTCTTAAAAGCTCATCTTTAGATAAATTTAAAAGCTCACTCATTTTATCCGCGACAAAATGCGTCAAAAGTGGCTCGTTTCTTCTCCCTCTAAAAGGCTCTGGGGTAAGATAGGGTGCGTCCGTTTCGATGAGCAATTTTTCCCTAGGAATTTGAGGTAAGATTTCTACCAAATTTTTAGCATTTTTAAAAGTCAAAACCCCTCCTATACCAAAATAAAAGCCATCATCTGCCAAACCAAGCAAAAGCTTACTTGCATTAAAACAATGCAAAACCCCACCGCAAAGCTCTTTTGTGTGTTCTTTTAAAATGTGATAAGTGTCCTCATTTGCCTCACGCGTATGGATAATAATGGGCTTTTTAAATTCTTTAGCAAGTTGAATTTGAGCCAAAAAACAATCTTTTTGCAATTTTTTCTCGCCCTCATCTTTCAAGCGGTAATAATCCAGCCCACATTCTCCCACAGCTACGCATTTTTCATCTTTTAAATAAGCTCTTAATATTTCTTCATCATAGCTTTTTAACTCATAAGGATGCACACCCGCAGCAAAAAAAACATTTTCATAGCTATGTGCGATTTCACAGGCTCTTGGAAGGTCCTTAATGTCTGCACCGGGGATAATGATTTTTTCTATGCCGTTATTAAAAGAGTGCTTTAAAAGCTCGTCTAAATCATCAAAATAACGCTCATCATCTAAATGACAATGCGTGTCGATGATCGTCCCCTCATCTTTAAATTCAAGATTTAAGAACATACTTCTATTCTATCCTTGCCATTATTTTTAGCGGCACTTAAAGCTTTTGATGCTTTTTCAACCAAATCATCAAGCTTGGCACCAGAATTTGCAAAAACAACACCTAAAGAAGCGGTAAAGAAAAGCTCATCTAAATTAATCAAAATGCCAGCATTTTTGATATTAACGCGTATGCGAGAAAGAATTTTAAGCGCTCTTTCCTGACTAATATTTTTAAGTAAAATTCCAAATTTTTCAGCACTATAACGCCCTAAAATATCACGCCCCTTAGTTTCAGCGATCATTTCATCGGCACAAATTTTAATAATGCTATCGCCTATTTCAAAGCCGTATTCATCATTAATGCTTTTTAATTCGTCAATATCTAAAAACGCAAAAGCGAATTCTTGCTCTCCACTCGCAATATCATTGAGATAATCCTCAACCTCAGATCTAAAAGTATAGTGATCCTTAAGACCTGAAGTATGGTCTAAATTATTATAGGTTTTGATAAATTTTTTATCTTGCATATAGTTTAAAACTCTATCTAAACGGCAGTTAAAAAGCTCCTTTAGTAAGGGTTTGATAAGATAATCATTTGCACCATTTTTAAGAACTCTAGCTTCTGCTACATCATCTTTTTCGCCTAGCAAAATAACTCCCAAATCATCATCGTTATACTTCGTTCTAATCTCAGTCAAAAGCTCCTCACCACTTACCACAGGCATTTTCGCATCAGCGATAATGAGCTTTGTATCATCATTATCCTTTAAATAAAGCAAAGCCTCCTCACCGTGTGCGGCAGCTAGGACTTTAAAAAGTCTTTGGGAAAGAAATTTTTTAATTTCATTACGCTCCGGAAGTTTCGCCATAGCTAAAATGACCTTTGTCTTAGCGTAATAGCTAAGTGTAGAAATCGCATCTAAAATTTGATCGACGCAAGTATCGCTTTCTTTAAAAATATAATCAAGGATATTTTTATGCATAAATTCTTCGCGTTTGTTTGTATCATTACTTGCTGTTAAAACGATTGCGGGGATTTTATCAGCGACCACATCGACAATTTCCCCGTTCATCGCATCAGGCAAACATAAATCCACAAAGCTTAAAAAATAGTCATTATTTAGCATAGCAATAGCCTCAGCCATAGTATGAGCGATATCAACTTCGTAATTTAAGGTATTTTGTATCTTTTTAGCTAAAAGCTTACTTAGCATTTTATTATCATCAATTAGTAAAATTTTTCTCATCACTTTCCCTTATAAATAAAAGTCAAAATTGTAGCAAATTTAAACCACATTTTAGTTAATCCTCAAACAAAGTCCTTGCAAATTGCAACGCTTCATCGCTGATTTGCTCTCCACTTACCATTCTAGCTAACTCCTTAATTCTCTCTTCTTTTTCAAGCTTTTTGACATAACTTTGTTTGCCATTTTTTTCTACTAGAAAATGATTATGTGCTTTTGAAGAAAGCTGGGGCAAATGAGAAATGGCAAAAATTTGATAAAAGCGACTCAATTCATCTAAAACTTTAGCTATACTCATCGCCTCTTTTCCGCTTAAATTTGCATCGATTTCATCTAAAAATATAATGCCACGCCCAGAATTTAAAATTTTACACTCGGTTGCGATAAAAGCAAGTCTTAGGCGGTTTAATTCTCCTGAGCTAAGATTTTTAAGCTTGGTTTCACTCACGCTTAATTTAATTTCATCTTTTCCAAAAAGATTAATTTCATCATTTTGCACACAATCAAGTTTTAAATTTTTCATATAAAGTTTAGCTAAATAATCATTTAAAAAATTTTCCAAAACTCCCAAATTTCTTACCCTAGCTTCACTTAAAATATGTGCTTTTTTTTCTAACTTTTCCTTTAAATCGCGATTTAAAAGCTCTAATTCTTTTTTCTCAAAACTCAAATTTTCATAATGCTCTAATTCTTTTTTCTTAAGTTCAAGAGTTTCTAAAGCCCCTTCAATGCTTTCATAACGCTTGATAAGATAAGACAAGTCGCTAATGCGGTCTAATAATGCCTCAATGTCAAAGTCAAGCTCTTCCATTTTTTGATTTTCAGCAATAATGCGTAATTCATTAAAACATTCACTAAAAAAATTCGCATCCACTTCGCTTAAATTTAAAGCATCTAAAACGGCTTTTTCATATTCAAAAATTCCACCGACTTTATTCCACGCTTCTTCTATTTTATCGCGCTTTGAAAGTCTTTTTTTAAGTTTTAATAATTCTTCATATTCGCCTGATTTTGGATTGATTTTAGAAATTTTTTCAATGTGCGTTTGGGCAAGTTCTTTTAGCTCCTCAATTCTCCTTTCTTCCTCTAAAACCCTATTAAGCTTTAAGGAATTTTCATTGTATTCTTTAAAAATTTGCTCGAATTTTTCTTTAGTTTCATTAAATTTTGGATTTTTCGCACTCTCTAAAGCGTCTAAGAGCGTGAGAAATTTTTCATTGCTAAATTCATTATTATCCTTAACGCTAAGATATTTTATGAAGCTTTTGCTAAGGCTTTGGAGGCTTTTTTTAGCTATGCTTTGATTATTAATAAAATATTTTGTGCTTTTTTCCTTAAGCATTTTAAAGACATTTTCGCTCTCGCTTTCTATGCCAAAGCTTTCTAAATCAAGCTCATCATCAAGCTCAAGCTCAACAAATTTAGCCTCACTCTCACCAAAGCCAAAAGCCGCAAGTATCCCCTTAAATAGCACAGATTTCCCCGCTCCACTTAATCCACTAAAAACAGTAAGCCCTTCACTAAGCTTTAAATTTGCCTCTTTAAAGCTCAAATTTTCTTTCATTAAAATACGACTAATCATCAATTGCCCCAGTTTAATTTTTCTTTTAAAATTTGAAAATAGTCCCTATTTTTAGGGTGGATTAAGCCCACGCCTTTATCGCTTAATCCTACCTTAATGCTTTTAAATTCATCGACTTCATAATGCTCTTGCCCATCCACGCACAAAATGCAGTCCTTAGCACCTACCTCAAGCTCAAAGCCACGCGGTAAAACAATGGGTCTTTGCGTAAGAGAATGCGAACAAACGGGCGTTAAGATAAAAACTTCCGCTAAAGTATAGACTATGGGACCATTTGCACTTAAATTATAAGCTGTTGAGCCTGCTGGAGAAGCTATGATAAGACCATCTCCAAAGTATTGATTAAAAATTTTACCCCTTCTAAAAACCTCAATACTCACCATAGAATTCATTTGTTTTCTAAAAAAAACAATATCATTAAAGGCATTTTTGCGTAAAATTTGACCAGCTTTTGTCTCAAGTGTAAGTTCGAGCATAAAGGGCATTTCAAGTCTAAATTGACCTTGAAAAAAGTCCTCAAAAAAATTAGGAGCATCTTGCAAAGATAAGGTAGTCAAAAAGCCAAGCTTCCCTGCATAAATTCCCAAAATAGCCTTTTCATACTCATAAGCCTTTCTACAAAGTGAGATTAAAGTACCATCTCCACCTAAAGAAATCACAAAATCACTCATTTCAAAAAGCCCATTAAGCTCAAAACTTGCCAAATTGAGCCTTTGTGAGCTTTCTTTAAAGAGCAAAAGCTCAACGCCCTTTTTTTTCAAAATGCTTTCAAGATTTGCGATTTCAGTATCTAAATTTGAATTTGGTCTTGAAACAAGCCCAACTTTCTTAACATTTTTGTAATTAAATTCCTTTTGCATAAAAAAATTATAACAAAACTTAGCAAAGCAAAAGAATAAAGATATTATAATTTCACAAATTTATCTTTGTAAGGAAAAAAATGCGTAGTCATTATAATACAGACTTAAATAAAGCTAATATCGGCGAGGAAGTGAGACTTTGCGGCTGGGTTAATAGCTACCGCGACCACGGCGGAGTAATTTTTATCGACCTAAGAGATAGAAGTGGGCTTATCCAACTAGTATGCGATCCAAACGATAGTCAAAAAGCTCACGAAATAGCCTCTAGCGTAAGAAATGAATTTGTTTTAATCGCTCACGGAAAGGTGCGTCCAAGAGGCGAGGGACTTATTAATGCCAAGCTTAAAACAGGTGAAATTGAAGTTGTGGTAAGTGAGCTTATTGTGGAAAATGAAAGTATGGTGCCACCTTTTGCCATAGGCGATGAAAGCGTTAATGAAGAGCTTCGTTTAAAATACCGCTTTTTAGATCTTAGAAATCCACGCCTTTACGAAAATTTCGCTTTACGCTCAAAGGCTTGTATAGCAGCTAGAAATTCCTTAGCAAATATGGGCTTTTTGGAGGTGGAAACGCCGATTTTAACCAAGGCTACGCCAGAGGGGGCGAGGGATTATTTAGTGCCTTCTCGTGTGCATCAGGGTGAATTTTACGCCTTGCCTCAAAGTCCGCAGCTTTTTAAGCAACTTTTAATGTGTGCGAATTTTGACCGCTATTTTCAAATCGCAAAATGCTTTAGAGATGAAGATTTAAGAGCGGACAGACAGCCTGAATTTACGCAAATTGATGTAGAGATGAGCTTTTGTGAACAAAAAGATGTTATGGCAGTGGCGGAGACCTTTTTGAAAGATATTTTTGCTGCTTGTGGTAAGCAAATTAGGACGCCTTTTAGACAAATGAGCTATAAAGAAGCTATGGAAAATTATGGGAGCGATAAGCCTGATTTGAGATTTGATTTAAAACTGATCGATGTGATTGACATTTTCGCCAAATCAAACAACGAAATTTTTACAAATATCGCAAAAGATCCTTATAAAAATCGCATTAAAGCCCTAAAAGTGCCAAAGGGAGATACGATTTTTTCAAAAAGGCAAATGCAAAGATTTGAGGAATTTGTGCGTAAATTTGGAGCTCAAGGCTTGGCTTTCATACAAGCTAAAGAAGACGGACTTAAGGGTCCGCTTTGCAAATTTTTTGGCGAAGAAGATCTAAAAGAGCTTGAAAAACGCTGCGAACTTGAGGTCGGTGATGTCGTATTTTTTGGTGCTGGAGTAAAAAAGGTCGTGTTAGATTACATGGGGCGTTTTAGACTTTTCTTAGCGGAGGAATTAAAGCTTTTAGACCCTAACATTTTAGAATTTTTATGGGTGGTGGATTTCCCTATGTTTGAAAAAAATGATGACGGCTCTTATTCTGCTATGCATCATCCTTTCACTATGCCTAAAAACATTGATGAAGAAAATTTGGAAGAAATATCTTCCATAGCTTACGATGTGGTTTTAAACGGCGTTGAGCTTGGTGGTGGAAGTATAAGAATTCACAAAAATGAAATCCAACAAAAAGTCTTTAAACTTCTTAATATCAACGAAGAGGAGCAAAGAGAGAAATTTGGCTTCTTGCTTGATGCCTTAAGTTTTGGAGCACCGCCACACGGAGGTATAGCCATAGGACTTGATAGGCTTATAATGCTAGTAAGCAAAGCAAGTAGCATAAGAGAGGTCATAGCCTTTCCTAAAACGCAAAGAGCACAGTGCCTGATGACAGAAGCACCGAGCGAAGCAAGTAAAGAGGCTATGAGAGAACTTGGACTAAAATTAAGGGAGAGTGTAAAATGAAAGAATTGTTTTTAATCATAGGAGCGCCGGGTAGCGGCAAAACAACAGATGCAAGTTTAATCGCCAAAGATGATGTTAATATCACGCATTATTCTACGGGCGATTTATTAAGAGAAGAAGTTGCAAGTGGCAGTGAACTTGGCAAAACCATAGATAGTTTTATCTCTAAAGGAAATTTAGTGCCTTTAGATGTGGTGATTAACACTATTGTTACAGCACTGAAAAACGCACCGACAAAAACTATCATCATCGATGGCTACCCTAGAAGCGTAGAGCAAATGATAGAATTTGATAAGGTTTTAAACGGACAAAATGAAGTCATTTTAAAAGGCGTGATTGAGGTTCGCGTAAGTGAAGAGATCGCTAAAGATAGAATTTTAGGCAGAAACCGCGGAGCTGATGATAATGAAGAAGTGTTTTATAATAGAATGAAAGTTTATATTGAGCCTTTGGAGGAAATTTTAAGCTTTTATCAAAAGAAAAAATTACATTTCATTATAGACGGCGAAAGGGCTATCGAGCCTATTGTAGCGGATATGAGAGAATTAATCAAAAAAATTCAAAATATTTAATGAAAAAGTGGCATTTGCTGATATTAAAGCATTTGCCAAACTTTCATTTCGTAAATCTTATACAAAATCAAGCAAGGGATAAAAGCTTTCACTCTATCCCAATTTTAATCATTTTACAAATTAAAATTTGCGTCCATTTTTACCAGCGATGATAAAACGAAGAGCATTAAGTTTGATAAAGCCTTCGGCATCTTTTTGATTATACACTTCATCTTCTTCAAAGGTGCAAAAAGCGGCATTAAAGAGGCTATCATTCGCACTTTCACGCCCTACGACCATCACGCTACCCTTATAAAGCTCCAACCTTACCTTACCATTGACAAATTTTTGACTCTCATCGATTAAGGCTTGAAGCATTAATCTTTCCGGAGAAAACCAAAAGCCATTATAGATAAGATGAGCATATTTAGGCATTAGCTCATCTTTTAAATGTGCTGCTTCTCTATCAAGCGTAATGCTTTCAATGGCTCTATGTGCCTTTAGCAGTATCGTCCCGCCCGGTGTCTCGTAGCAACCCCTACTTTTCATACCTACAAAGCGATTTTCTACGATATCAAGGCGTCCTATGCCGTGTTTTGAGCCTAGCTCGTTAAGTTTTGCTAAAAGTCCTGTTGGAGTTAAAAATTCGCCATCTACTGCCACTAAATCGCCCTGTTTAAATTCAAGCTCTATAATTTGACTTTCATTTGGTGCCTCTTTAGGACTTTTAGTCATTCTCCACATATCATCTTCCGCTCTTGCTGCAGGGTCTTCTAAAACAAGTCCTTCGTAAGAAATGTGAAGTAAATTTGCATCCATTGAATAAGGAGATTTACCCTTTTTCTTGGAAATATCTATGCCGTGTTTTGCTGCGTAGGCTAAAAGCTTTTCGCGACTATTTAAATCCCACTCTCTCCAAGGAGCGATGATTTTTAAATCAGGATTAAAGGCTAAATAACCAAGCTCAAAACGCACCTGATCATTACCCTTGCCAGTAGCACCGTGGCTAACTGCATCAGCTCCTGTTTGTAGGGCGATTTGTGCTTGAGTTTTGGCGATTAGAGGGCGTGCTATGCTTGTGCCAAGTAGATATTCTCCCTCATAAATAGCATTTGCTCTAAACATAGGGAAAACATAATCTTTAACAAATTCATCTTTTAAATCTTTAATGAAAATATTTTCTTCTTTAATGCCAAGTGATAAAGCCTTAAGCCTAGCGGGTTCAAGCTCCTCACCCTGCCCTATGTCTGCTGTGAAGGTAACGACCTCACACCCATACTCATCTTGAAGCCATTTTAAAATAATGCTCGTATCAAGCCCACCAGAATAAGCCAAAACCGCTTTTTTAACTTTATCTTTCACCTTAAACTCCTTTATAAAATTTCCGTAAAATTCTAGCAAAAAAAGCCTTAAGTGAAAGTTTTTTAAAGCAAAATTTGTTCCAAAATAATTTTTAATTTGCATTTTTTTGCTAAAATCTCCCTTATGAGAGTTGATAAATTTTTAAATGTAGTTAATATTACTAAACGCCGTAGCATAGCTGAGGATATGTGTAAGAGTAAGGTTGTGGATATTAATGGCACTATTGTAAAGCCTAGCAAAGATGTGAAAATAGGCGATATTATCACGCTTCATTTAAATGAGCGTAAAGAAAGCTATAAGGTCCTTGCCCTACCTACAAGTAAAAATATACCAAAAAACGCACAAAGCGAGTATGTGAGTAAGCTGTGAGGGAATGGATTTTAAAACAAGATGAGCTTAATGAGCTTTTAAAATACTTGCCAAATAGTGGCGTTGTGCTACTTCGTGGAGATTTAGCAAGTGGGAAAACAAGTCTAGTCCAAGCCTTGCTAAAAAAAATAGGTTTTGACGAAAACGCAAATTCGCCGACTTTTTCTTTAATGCAAAGCTATGAAAAAGATGCAAAAAAAATTTATCATTATGACATTTATCAAGTGGGTTTAAATGGCATTTTGCAAAATGGCTTATTTGAAAATTTTTTTGAAGAAGGTTTGCACTTGGTTGAATGGGGCGATGAAAATTTAGAAAAAGCTTTAAAAAAAATGGGAATTAAGCCCTATATCATAGAAATTTTTCCTTTAAATCAAAAAAGAAAGTATGTGATTTATGAGTAAATTAGAAGTTTTACATTTAGAAAAAGTGATTAAAAAAACGAAAATTATCCACGACATCTCACTTGAAATTCAAAGTGGAGAGGTCGTGGGACTTTTAGGTCCTAATGGTGCTGGCAAAACGACAACTTTTTATATGATATGCGGTCTCATTACACCTAGTGGAGGTCAGGTCAAACTCAATGGCACAGACATCACTAAAGAACCGCTTAATAAAAGAGCAAGGCAGGGCATAGGCTATTTGCCACAAGAAAGTAGCGTTTTTAAGGATTTAAGCGTGGAAGATAATTTGCTTTTGGCTGCTGAAATTTTTTATAAAGATAAAAAAATTTTAAATGAAAAAGTGGAAAAAATGCTAGAACTCTTAAGCATAGAGCCTATACGCCTTAGAAAGGGCTTAAGTCTAAGTGGAGGGGAAAGAAGGCGTTGTGAAATCGCAAGAAGCTTGATGTGTGAGCCTAAATTCTTACTTTTAGATGAGCCTTTTGCGGGGGTTGATCCCATCGCTGTGGCTGAAATTCAAAATCTTATCAAAGAGCTTAAAAGACTTGATATTGGAATTTTAATCACAGACCACAATGTCCGCGAAACCTTAGCCATTTGCGATAGGGCTTATGTTATCAAGCAGGGCACACTTTTAGCTAGTGGAAATGCTAAAGAAATCGCACATAATCAAGATGTGAAAAAATACTACTTAGGAGCGGAGTTTAAACTCCTTGATTGATGTTAAGACAAAAATTAAGCCAAAGTCCTAAAACAAAGCTTTCTAACACCTTACGCTCTTGGCTTCCTCTTTTGCAAGCAAATATCGAGGATTTAAAAGAAAGCTTAGATAAATTTGCTGAGGATAATCCTTTTTTAAGCATAGAAGAAAAAGCACAAACTCAAAAAAATGGACAAAACTATTATGATAATTTCTTTAAACGCAATGCCAAAAGCGACATTTTAGAGCAAAAAGCTTTAAGAGAGCAAAGCGTTTGGGAGCTTTTAGACGAGCAAATTATCCCCCCTCTTTTTCCCACTGCAAAGTCTCAAACCATAGCTAATCAAATCATACAATGCCTCAATCACGAAGGCTATTTTGAATATGATGAAACAATTTTGAGAGAATTTACCAAAGAAGAGGTAGAAAAAATTCGCACACGCTTTAAATATTTAGAGCCTGTGGGTGTAGGGGCGATAGACTTTAAGGAAGCCTTTTTATTTGCCTTAGAAAATATAGAAATTAAAAATGATGAGCTTTATGAATTTAGCAAAATGCTCATTTTAGATTTTGAAAATATTCAGCAATATACAAAAGAAAAGCTTTATAAAGAAGCTATTGAGATGATTAAAAAATTTTCTATCCCGCCTTTTTTGGAGTATTTTGAAGAAAGCAGAGCAATAGTGCCTGATATTTTTATCTTTAGAGAAAATGGGGAAATTAAAGTTAAAATTAACGATGATTATTACCCAGAAATTCACATAGAAACAGACGGCTTAGAACACGAATTTTTAAGCAGCTATTTAAAAGAAGCTAGAAATTTAGTCGATGCACTTGCTATGCGTAAGGCGACCTTATATAAAATAGGCTTAATGATAGTCGAGCATCAATATGAATTTTTTTTAGGAAAAGAAATTAAGCCTATGACCTTGAAAGATTTAGCACAAGATCTAGAGCGTAATGCCTCGACCATTTCAAGAGCCATTGCTAATAAATATTTAAGTTGTGATAGAGGGCTTATCCCTCTAAAAGATTTTTTTGCCTTTGCACTTGATGGAGATGGAGAGACTTCAAATGCTAGCGTTAAGGACTTTGTCGCAAATTTAGTCAAAAATGAAAACAAACAAAAGCCCCTAAGCGATAGTAAAATTTTAGAACTTATCTTAGCGGAATTTAAAATCGACATAGGAAGAAGAACGATTACAAAATACCGCAAACAACTAGGCATCACAAGCTCTACAGATAGAAAAAAACTTTACGAGCTAGAAGGCTCGTAAAATTAAAACGGCCACACCGCCTCGATAAACTTACTACCCCAAGGCTTTCTCGTGCTTCTATCCACTTCACCTTCGGTTTTGTAAAGAATTTTCGCATCGGCTATGTATTTACTATCTATAGTATTATCCTGCCCTATATCATAAGGGCGAATCACACCGCTAAGTTGGATAATTTGCTTCTCGCCGTTAATCAAAAGCTCCCTAGAACCTTCAATGAAATAATTTCCATTAGAAAGAATTTTAATCACCCTTGTAGAAATAGTCGTATTAAAACTTTCATTTCTACTTTGTGTGCCTGTGCCTGTGTAGTTGTTTGTGCTATTTGTTTGAAAGCCTATGTTGGAATAGGAATTGACCCTATTTAAGACCTGATTGACAGCGCCTGTGCTACCCACTAAAGCGCCGCCGCCCAAATTGGCATTATTTGTTCTGCTAGTCGTTTTGTTTGCTTGTGTGCTTTGCGTTGTGCTTTCTTGTATGATGACGGTAACTAAGTCATTGACATTCATCGCCTTTTTGTCGGAAAATAAAGGATTATCCCCCTTGCCAAATAAGGATCCCGGTGCTGATTCTACATTATGACTTTGCTTAGGTGCAAGCTCTTCGACATAAGTTGGCGGTTTCATCGAAATTTCAGGATCTACCACAGCACTACATCCAAAAAATGCAAATGGTAATATATATACGAAAACTTTTTTCATTTCTGTCCTTTGATATGAATTTTTTATATTTTTTCGTTACAATAACTTCAAAACCTTAGAAAGCAAAGAGCGTTCCAAGTTTAAATTCAAAGGAAAAATAATGGCAAATCTTTATCTTATGCGGTCAAAAAGCGATGATTTAAATACCCTCATCACCAAAAAACTTTTAGCAAACTACACAAAACATTATAAAAATGTAGCCATTTACTGCCCTGTGATTTATGTGCATAGAATAGCTGCCGTGCAGGAGTGGCTTGAAGAATTTAACATCAAACAAAGCTCAAAAGAAAGTTACGGCTTTACCTTACGCGATGCGATGAATACCTTTAGCCACGATCCTCACTATTTTTTCAACAAAATTTTAGAAGAATATGAAAATTTAAAAGCTAAATATGACTTTGTTTTAGTAACAAGTTTTTCGGAATTTGGCATTTTAGACGGCTTTGAATTAAGCGTTAAACTTGCTAAAAATCTTAACACCCCCATAGCCGCCATTATCGATCAAAAAGACCAAAATATAGCAAGAAAGATCTTTGATGAAAGCCTTAAGGGCGAAAAATACGCCTTAATTGACGCAAATTTTGATTTTAATGAGCTTATGAATTTAAAAGAATATGAATTTATCACACCCAATCGTTTTAAATTTGAGCTCATTAAAAAAAGTGTGAAAAATAAAAAAATCGTTGTTTTGCCAGAAAGCGATGATGAGAGAATTTTAAGAGCAAGTGAAATCCTACTTAGAAGTAATGTCGTTCATCTCATCTTACTTGGAAATGAGACTAAAATCAAAGAAGATGCCCTAAAGCTTGGACTAGATCTTAATGGCATTGAGGTGCTAGATCCTGCAAATTCGCCCCTATGTGAAGAATTTAGCGTTATGCTTTATGAGGCAAGAAAGGCTAAGGGTATGAGCCTAGAAGAAGCCGCTAAACTCGTTAAAGATAGAACTTATTTTGGCACTTTACTTGTGCATAGTCAAAAAGCCGACGCTATGGTAAGTGGTGCTTCAACGACTACGGCTGAAACTATACGCCCTGCCCTTCAAATCATCAAAACAAAAGAGGGCATTAATTCCGTCTCTGGCATTTTCTTTATGGGGCTTGAAGATAAGGTTTTAGCCTTTGCGGATTGTGCGGTTAATCCTAACCCAACAGCCGAGCAACTCGCTCAAAGTGCTTATGTAAGTGCTTTGAGTGCTAAGGCTTTTGGGCTTGAACCGCGTATTGCTATGCTATCTTATTCTAGTGGAGATAGTGGCAAGGGTGAAAGTGTGGATTTAGTCAATGAAGCTTTAAAAATCGCTAAAGAAAAATATCCAGACCTTCAAATTGATGGACCTATGCAGTTTGACTGCGCTTATGATAGTAAAACCGCTGCAAAAAAAATGCCAAATTCCACCATAGCAGGCAAGGCAAATGTTTATATTTTCCCTAATCTTGACGCGGCAAATATTTGCTACAAAGCCGTGCAAAGAACGGCAAATGCCCTTGCCATAGGACCAATTTTACAAGGACTTAAAAAGCCTGTTAATGATTTAAGTAGAGGCTGTTTAGTAGAAGATATAGTCGATACCGTAATTTTAAGTGCGATTCAAGCACAATAAGGATTAAAAATGAAAATTTTAGTTTTAAATTCTGGCTCTTCTTCCATTAAATTCAAACTTTTTGATAATAAAATAGTCTTAGCAAGTGGTTTGGTCGAAAAAATAGGCAATAATCAATCTAAAATCGAACTTAAAAATGTCAAAACGGGCACAAAAATGCGTCGCGATACACATATAGGTAATCACGAAAAAGGCTTACAACTAGTCGAAGAGCTTTTTAATGAAAGTGGGATTTTAAAAGATTTAAACGAGCTTGATGGTTGCGGACATAGAATTGTGCATGGAGGGAAAAATTTAACGGAGCATTGTTTAGTTAATGACTTCGTGCTAGAGGAAATTGATCGCGTTAGCACCATAGCCCCACTTCACAATCCAGCCCATTTAGCGGGGATTAAAACTATGCTTAAAGCCGCTCCTAAAGTTCCAAATGCGACCATTTTTGATACGGCTTTTCATAAGAGTATGCCCGATTACGCTTATATGTATGCTTTGCCTTATGATTATTACACAGAATATAATATTAGAAAATATGGCTTTCACGGCACTTCGCACTCTTATGTAAGCTCAAGAGCGGCGATTTTAATGCAAAAAGAAAATATTAACGCCATAAGCGCACATCTTGGCAATGGTGCTAGTGTGTGCGCCATAGAAAATGGAAAAAGCATAGATACCTCTATGGGCTTTACACCTCTTGAGGGTTTGATGATGGGGACAAGGTGCGGAGATATCGACCCTGCCACCCTACCCTTCATCGCTAAGGCTAAGAATTTAAACGCCGATGAGCTTGATACTATGATGAATAAGCAAAGCGGACTTTATGGCGTTTGTGGCTATAACGACTTTCGCGATGTAGTAAGTGAAATTCAAAATGGTAATAATCTCGCTCGCCTCGCCCTTGATATGTATTGTTATCGTTTGGCTAAATATATAGGCTCTTATTTTGCCATCTTACCGCATACAGACGCCTTGATTTTCACTGCTGGAGTAGGAGAAAATGCCTCTTTAGTGCGTCAAAAAACCTGTGAAAGACTTAAACATCTAGGCTTTGAGCTTGATGATAGCCTAAATGAAAGTGATAAGGATGGGGAAAGAGAGATTAGCAAAGCAAATTCTAAAGTGAAAATTTTTGTTATCCCCACAGATGAAGAGCTTGAAATCGCTAAAATCACAGAAGAGCTTATCAAAAAAGCTTAGATGAAGGCTTAGTGGTTTAAAACCTTATTTAAAAATTCTCTAAGCCTTTCATTTTTAGGATTTTCAAATACGCTTATTGGGCTTTCATCAACGGCGATTTGCCCCTTGTCCATAAAGAAAATGCGATTTGCCACATTTTTCGCAAAGCCCATTTCGTGCGTTACTACAAGCATAGTTAAACCCTCTTTTGCCAAATCTTTTATAATGTTTAAAACCTCACCTATCATTTCAGGATCCAGTGCGGAAGTAGGCTCGTCAAATAAAATCACATCAGGATTCATCATCAAGCTTCTAGCTATGGCTATGCGTTGCTTTTGACCGCCTGAAAGTTTGTGTGGCATATAGGTTTTTTTATCTTCTAAACCCACTTTAGAAAGCAAAAGTTCTGCTTTAGCTATAGCTTCATCTTTGCTTAAAATTCCTGTTTTAATGGGCGTTAAGATTAAATTCTCAAGGACATTTTTATTTGCAAAAAGGTTAAAATGCTGAAAAACCATACTAACTTTTTGACGAATTTTATTAATATCAACCTTTTTGTCTAAAATATTTTCTCCTTTGATAAAAATTTTACCACTATCAGCAAGTTCTAGCTTATTAAGACAGCGTAAAAAGGTGCTTTTACCGCCTCCGCTAGGTCCTATTAAAGCCACAACATCACCTTTTTTGATTTGCGTGCTAATGCTTCTTAAAACTTCTAAATCTCCATATTTTTTACACAAATTTTCGGTTTTAATCATTTTTATTTAACCTTTTTTCTAACAATCTCACACCTAAGCTAAAAATTTTAACACTCACATAATATACAAGCCCTGTGAAAATAATGGGCTTAGGATTATAAAGCACAGCTTGCAAACTCTTACTTTGCATTGTAATATCCACCACGCTTATAAAGCCTACAACGGAAGTTTCTTTAAAAAGAGAAATAAACTCATTTGCAAGGGCGGGCAAAATATTTTTAAGTGCTTGAGGTAAAATAATCTCTCTCATCGTGCTTTGATAATCAAGCCCCATAGCCCTAGCCGCTTCCATTTGCCCCTTATCAACGCTATTAATGCCACTTCTTACAATCTCAGCAATATAAGCCGAACTATTAAGTCCAAGTGCTAAAATCGCCGCATAAAGATTATCTAAAAAGGTAAAAATCACAAAAGCAAAAATCATAAGCTGTAAAATCACAGGCGTTCCGCGTATAATGTCGATAAATTCATCAACGATAAAATTAAGCACCCCAAAAGGAGAAAAGCGAATCAAAGCCAAAATAAAGCCAAAAACAAGCCCTATACAAACTGCACAAAAAGTAAGTAAAATTGTAACGCCATAACTTAGCATATAAGCCTTAGCATTAGGGGTAAAAGCATACCGCACCTCATTACCCTCACTTACTTGCAAAATTTCGTAAGGGAAAGAAAAATAGCCCCATAAAATGATGATGGTAAAAAATACAAATGCTTGCATACTTTTTTGGGTCAAAATAAAGCCTTAATACTAAAAATTAAAGCCCAAATTTTAGAAAAATAATCTTTTATTTTTCTTTAAAGATTTAAAAAAATGTGTTAGAATTTTTAAAATTTCAAAGGGTAAAAATGGCAATTTTAGAATTTATTTTAATCTTTCTTTTTGTTTTGTTAATGGCATTTTTAATCATAGGCTTTAATCGCCAAATGCTAGAAAAAGCCAAAGAAAGAGAAAAAAGATTGGAAAAATACAGCAAAAGACGCGATTTTAAGGAAAAATGATGAGAAAAAGCATTATTAATTTTCAAAAACAAAAAGCAAATGGGGACAAAATCACTATGGTAGCAGCTTACGATTATCCTAGTGCTAAGGCTTTAGATGAGGCTGGGGTGGATGTGATTTTAGTCGGTGATTCTGTGGCTATGGTGCTTTTAGGACACGAGGATACGCTAAGTGTAAGTATGGAGGAAATGCTAATTTTCACCAAAGCTGTCTCAAAAGCCGCTAAAAATGCCTTTGTTTTAGCTGATATGCCCTTTATGTCTTATCAAAGCTCGGTTTATGACGCCTTGCAAAATGCGGCGAAATTTATGAAAGAGGGTCGTGCAAATGGCGTGAAATTAGAGGGAGGGAGAGAATTTAGTGAGTGCATTAAAGCCTTAAATCGTGCCTCCATCCCAGTTATCGCTCACATAGGACTAACCCCGCAAAGTGTCAATGCTATGGGAGGATATAGGGTGCAAGGTAAAAGCAAAGAAGCCGCACGAAAACTCATAGACGATGCCAAAGCCGTGCAAGATGCGGGTGCTAGTATGGTTTTAATGGAATGTGTGCCAAGCAAATTAGCGAAAAAAATCACTCAAATCCTAGAAGTGCCTACCATAGGCATAGGAGCGGGGAAACACTGCGATGGGCAGGTTTTAGTCTATCACGATTTTTTAGGACTTCATCAAGGATTTAAACCCAAATTTGTCAAACAATTTGCCAACCTAAATCCAAATGAAGGTATAAAAGCCTACATTAATGCCGTTAAAAGCGGAGAATTCCCAAGTGAAAAATATAGCTTTTCTTTAGAAAATGACGAGTGGATTGAAGAATTATATTAAAGGAAAAAAATGCAAATTATTAATGATATTAAAGATTTAAAAAACATTATCAAAAAATGGAAAAATCAGGGTCTAAGTATAGGCTATGTGCCGACTATGGGCTATTTGCACGAGGGACATTTAAGCCTTATTAAAAAAGCAAGTAAAAACGATAAAATTATCGTAAGCATTTTTGTCAATCCTATGCAATTTGGCGTTAATGAGGACCTAGCGACCTATCCAAGAGACTTAGAAAGAGACGCTAAACTTTGCGAAAATGAGGGCGTAGCAGTGCTTTTTACGCCTAGTGTAGAGCAAATGTATCCTAAGGGCTTTAGCTCTTATGTGGATATGAACTCACTCACCGATAAATTATGCGGAGCAAAAAGAGAGGGGCATTTTCGTGGAGTTTGCACCATTTTGATGAAATTTTTTCATCTTATCACACCTGATGTGGCGTATTTTGGACAAAAAGACGCCCAGCAATGTGCTGTGGTTAAACATATGGTAGAGGATTTAAATTTAGACCTTGAGATAGAAATTTGCCCCATTATGAGAGAAAAGGACGGCTTGGCAAAAAGCTCACGCAATGTTTATTTAAATGAGGCAGAGAGAAAGGCGGCTTTAGTGCTTTCAAGGGCGATTTTTTTAGGAGAAAATTTAATCCAAAAGGGTGAAAGAGAGAGCAAAATCATACTTCAAGCTATGCGTGAAGAATTACAAAAAGAAAGCCTTGCTAGGATCGATTATATCGAGCTTGTTAATCCTAAAACTATGCAAAATTTAGAACGCATTGAGGATAGTGCTTTGGGTGCTTTAGCTGTTTATATCGGCAAAACGAGGCTTATTGATAATTTTTTGTTTTTAAATCTTAAATAAGTATTTTTAGATAAAATGCTATCTTTTTTAAGGCTTTTTTATGAGTATGGGTGAAATTATCGTTATTTTAATTGTCGCTATTTTGGTTTTGGGACCGGATAAGCTTCCAGACGCCATAGTGCAAATTGCTAAGATTATTAAGGCTATCAAGCGTAATATTAATGACGCTAAAGCTGGCATTGAAAAAGAAATTCGCATTAAAGAGCTTAAAGACGAAGCGCAAAAATACCAAGATGAATTTTCACTAAGTAATGAAAACATACGCAAAAAGCTTAGTTTTGAGGAATTTGACGACTTAAAAAGAGATATTTTGGATAAAACAAAAGTGGATTTAACTTTTGATAGTAGAGAAAAAGAAACTCCCCCACAAAATCCTACGGAAAAAGCAAATGTTTGAAGAGCTAAAACCCCATTTAATCGAACTTAGAAAAAGGCTACTCATAAGCGTTTTATGTGTTATAGTGATGTTTTTTATCTGTTTTACTTTCAATAAATATATCCTAGATGTCCTTACTATGCCCCTTGAAGCTGTTTTGCCTGAAATTTCAAAGCAAATTAACTTCATCGAAATGGCAGAGCCTTTATTTACCGCGATGAAAGTGGCATTTTTCGCGGCGTTTTTGCTATCTTTACCTGTGATTTTTTGGCAGTTTTGGAGCTTTGTCGCGCCCGGACTTTATGATAATGAAAAACGCCTTGTCGTGCCTTTTGTCATTTTTGCTAGTGTGATGTTTATTTTAGGCTGTGTGTTTTGCTATTTTGTCGTTGTGCCTTTTACTTTTAAATTTCTCATCGATTTTGGTGCAAGTGTGCAAAATTTTAAGCCTATCATTAGCATAGGGGCTTATGTAGGCTTTTTTACAAAGCTTATGATAGCCTTTGGTTTGGCGTTTGAAATGCCTGTTTTGACCTATTTTTTCGCTAAGCTTGGCTTGATTGACGATGCTTTTTTAAAAAGACAATTTAGAATCGCCGTTTTAATCATCTTCGTTTTTTCTGCGATGATGACCCCGCCTGATGTTTTTTCGCAATTTTTACTCGCCATACCACTTTGCGGACTTTATGGAATTTCTATTCTCATCGCCAAAAAAGTCAATCCCACCCCTACCGATAATAATGAAAGGAATAAACAATGAAATATGACGGCTATATACAATCTAGTGATTACGAAGATTTGTATTTTGATGTAATTCAACCTAATATTATTAATCTTAATCTCCTCTTTGCAGGCTTTAAACCGGTCAAGAACAAGCATTATTTAGAACTAGGCTTTGGTATGGGACGCTCATTATTAACCCACGCTGTAAGCAATGAAGGGCATTTTGTCGGCACAGATTTTAATGAAAATCAAGTCGCATTTGCTAAAAACATCTGCGAACAAGCCAAAATTTCAAATCTTACCCTTTATGCAGACAGCTTTGAGCAGCTTTTAGAACGCTTTAGGAAAATGAGAGCTAAGGGCGAGGAAGTAGGCTTTGACTTCATAGTCTTGCACGGAATTTATTGTTGGGTTAATGAGGAAAATCGCCAAATTATCCTTAGCATTATCAAGGAATTTTTGCGTGAAGGTGGCGTTGTGTATATTAGCTATAATTGTTTGCCAGGTAGAGCAACAAATATGGACGCAAGGCATATTTTCAAACTTTACTCGCAAAAAAAACATACAGAAAATTTTGACAAAATTTTTTCTTTCACAGAAAAATTTGCACAATTAGAACCGGAAAATACCATCAATAAAAACATTTTAGACACCATCAATACACACCGTCATTCTCATCCTATCTACCGCATTCACGAATTTCTATGTGATTCTTGGTATTTGCCTTATTTTAGTGATATGGCTGAAACTATGAAAAAACTGGGAAATTTGAATTATATTTGTGAGTGCGTATTAGCCTATCATTTTAAAAATTTTACTCCTAAACAAGAGAATTTCTTAGCTCAAATTAACGATGTGATTTTTAAAGAACAAATGAAAGATTTTATCCTTAATAAACAATTTCGTTACGATTTGTACGGCAAACGGCTTGCCAAACTTAGCAAAAAATGGATTGATAATTATCTTTTTAATACGCAATTTATGCTTTTAGATTATCCTACAAGCCACACCTTTAAGGACTGCGAGGAGAATTTAAAATGGGCTTATATTGAGCTTATTTCAAGGCTTGAAAATGAGAACTTCACTCCTAAAAGTGCCAAAACACTTATGATGGGTATTGATATAAATCAAAGGGTTTTTTTCTCACTCTTAATTAATCTTATGGCTCTCAATCTTGTAGGCATTTGTGTGCCAAATACGACACGCAAAATTGACGAGGTCAAATTTTATAATCACAGCCTTTTGAAAAATCAAAAGCTAAGTGAGGAATATATTTTTGCCTGTGCGCTTACTGGAGGAGGAATTTCACTAGATAGCTTAGAAAGAGCTTTTCTCAATCATTATTTTAACGAAAATCAAATGAATTTAGAAGAGCTATTTGAGCGGATTTATCAAAATGAAAATTTCCACTTCAATGACGCAAATAACCAAGCTTGTAAAGATAGAGAAAGCGTTTTCACTCAACTCAGCTTACATTACAAAAAATTTTTAAGGCGTCTGCCTATACTAATGAAACTTGAAATGTTTTAATGGATAAAGATTTAAGCCTTTCAAATTACAATTATACCTTACCAAAAGAGCTTATCGCCACGCACCCAGCCCAGCCTAAAGAAGCGGCGAGGCTTTTAATTTATGAGCGTGAGAAAGATAAGATTACACACACCACTTTTGCGAATTTGGAGCAGTTTTTGCCTGATTGTGCCATATTTTTTAACGATACTAAGGTCATTAAGGCTAGAATTTATGGGACAAAAGAAAGCGGAGGGAAAATTGAGCTTTTTTTACACTCTAGCGTGAGCGAGTGCGAATTTAACGCACAAATTAGAGGCAGGGTTAAAAAAGGCGAGATTTTACATTTTAAAGAGGGCTTGAGTACTGAAATTTTAGAGCTTTATGCGGACGGCTTACGCAAAGTTTGCTTTAAACAAGATGAAAATTTGCTTAACACCCCTAAGCTTTACGCCCTTTTAGAAAAGATAGGGCATATCCCCTTACCGCCCTATATCAAAAGAGCCGACACACTTAAAGACACGCAGGATTATCAAAGCATTTTTGCTAAAAATTTAGGTGCTGTGGCAGCCCCTACGGCGAGCTTGCATTTTAGTAAGGCTATGCTAGAGAGTCTTAAAAAACGCCACGAAATTCACACCATAACCCTACACATAGGCGCAGGGACTTTTAAAAGCGTAGAATGCGAAGACATAAGAGAGCATCAAATGCACAGCGAATTTTTTCACATCAACGAAGCCGCAAAAGCGTGTATCGATAGCAAAAAGGCAATTTTAGGCGTAGGAACGACTGCGACTAGAAGCATTGAACATTATGTTAGGACGGGGCTTTGTAGTGGGGCGTGTGATTTATTTTTACACCCTTTTAATAAGCCTTTAAGGCAAAATTTTCTCTTAACGAATTTCCACTTACCAAAATCCACGCTTATAATGCTTGTATCCTCTTTTATAGGGCGTGAAAAGACCCTAGCACTCTACAAAGAGGCGGTTTCGTTACGATACCGCTTTTATTCTTACGGCGATGCGATGCTAATTCTTTAAGCCGTTTTAAGCGTAATCACTGCGATAATGATGATAAAAATCCCAACCCAGCCGATAGGCTTTAATTTCTGCTTAAAAAAATACCACCCCCCCAAAGTCGTGCCTAAAATCCCTATACTTCCCCAAAGTGTGTAAGCGATAGCCAGTTTCATACCCTCCAAGCTTAAAGCAAGAAGATAAAAGGCAAGCCATACAAGTAAAATGGATAATAAGCCCCATTTAAGATTCCTAAAGCCATTAGATTTATTTAAAGCGAGATTAGCCACGATGTCTAAAAGTGCGGCTAAAACGACATAAAGCAAGTAGATATTAAACATTTTCCACCTCTTTTTCGTCCTCGTGTTTCTCCCCCAAATTCACAAGCACAATGCCTACAATAGCAAGTGCCAAGCCTATATATTCTTGCGTTTTTAAGGAAGTGCCAAAGATAAAAACGGCGATAAGGGTTATCAAACTAAGCCCCACAATTTCCCAAATCGCATACGCCACACCTACGCTAATCGTGCGTATAGAAAGAGACATAAAATAATACGCCACAGCTATCATAGCGAACATAAAGCCATAAACGAAAATTTGATTACCCTCCTGTGAGTAATTCATCACAGAAACGCCAAAAACTTCACATACGATAGCAAGCATTAGAAAAATCCACGCTTTTAGCATAAGTCTCTCCTTAAATTTGCAAAAGTGAAATTTAACACAAAAAAGCTTTTAATTTGTTTATTCTAAATTTAAAAAATGTTTAAAAACAAATAATAAAACTAAAGCAAAGATAAAACTAAAATCAAACAAAAAAAAGTCAAAAAGCAAATAAAAACTCATAAGGACACAAGCCTTAGCTTATATCCTTTAAAAAGTCTTAAAAAGTCTTATGCAGTCTTAAACTAGCAGTGTGTGATGTTGCACTTTCTCCAAAGAGGAATTTATAGCCTAAACTTACATCTACTCCATAAGGATTTATCCACATAAAAGCTCCCCCTAATTGTGAATAGTATTTTGATGTTTCAAAATGATTGGTAAAGTTTTGATTATTGATTTTAGTTTGGGTATCTATTTCATTATTAAGATTGACCCTTACACCTCCATCAAGCTGAATAGCAACATTATCTTTTCTTTTAAACCAATTCAAACTTGCTGTTGCATAAGTGATACCATAAGTCATATCATCTAAGCTTTCTTTATAGGCTAATTTATTCCCTTTCATATCAAAGCCTTTTAACTTAGCTCCTGTATGACCTATGCCTATTTGAGGAGTAAGATATTGGCTATGATCTTGTAAGTTATAATAAATAATAGAAGCTAAAAATACTCTAGCATCATAAGCATAGTTTTTTGCATCTCCTTGAGATTTAAAACCACTTACTGGTTCCCTTTCAAGATCTGCTTTAGTATAAGAGCCTCTTATATCCACTCCACCAAAAAGTTGTCCTATATGACTTTGAGCTAGTTCTATGCTATATTTTGAACCAAGTAAGAAAGTATCACTATCAAAATTAAAGACATCATCAGCTAAATGAGTCTTATTTTTCTCTACTGCTCCATAAAGCATTAATAAGCTATTATCAAAATATGTATGTCCTCCTGCTAAGATACCAGAGCTTGTTCCATCTGCTTTTTCTGGTATATCTGCTAAGTCTGTTTTAATCTTAGAATAATAAGGACGCACAAAGATATCAAAATTTGTATCAGGTTGGGTTCTTTTATATCTTAAAGAAGCACGACTTGCTTCATTTAAGAAAGAATCAAATAATAAAGAACGACGCCCTAATTGATTGATAAAGGCTTGAGAGAATAAACCTGCCGCACCAAGATTAGCATTAAAACGGGTGTCTATGGTTTGAGTTTGTGCATTAAATTTCCCATAAAAGCCACTTTGTTTAAGATCTTGTGAAAAGTCTGCACTTTTAACATAAACATTTCCAACTCCAGTATTAGCAGCACCTGATACTGAATTAGCTAAAGAAACACTTTTACCAATTTGTGTATCCTCACTCACTAAGGCTATGGTAAGTTTATCTATGGCTACTTTAGCTTGAGTGGTATTAGCATTATTTGTATCTACAAGCTTAACAGTTGCATAGGTTTCTTGTGCTGTGGTGGCTGTTCTTACTTCACCAAAATTTAAAGTAGGAGCAGCACCACTTGCTATTCTAAAGGTAGAAATTCCATTATTATAGCCTATATTCATATTATCATTAATATTAATCTTACCATTTCCACCTATTTCTATATTAGCAATTCTACCTTGTTGCATATTATTTAGTTCAAAATCACCTGAAGTAATTTTAAGATTTTCAATAGTGCCTTGGTAATTGTTTAGGGAGCCACCTTGAGTGGTAAAGAGGCTAATGTTTTGTTGAAGGTTATTAAAGCTTCCGCCTTCTTGTTTTAAAGAGCCTATCGTTCCACCTTGATAAGTAAAGTTTCCTCCTTTTTGAGTAAGAGTTTGTATAGTGCCTCCACTTTGCATTGTGTTTCCACCTTCTTGAGTGTAGGTTTGGATAGAGCCTTGATTATTAACATTACCTCCTGTGTTATTAAGCATAGTGATAGTTCCACCTGTATTCATAACCCTACCGCTAGTATTAGTTAAGGTTGCTATAGTGCCGCTTTGATTTGTTACACTTGCATTGGCATTATTGTTATTAAGCGTAGTGATGGTTCCGCCTGTATTCATTACATTACCGCTACCATTATTGTTGAGGGTGGTGATAGTTCCGCTTTGGTTGGTTATAGTATTCATATTATTAAGAGTGCTAATTGTTCCGCCTTGATTTGTCAAATTTCCGCCTCTGTTATAGAGAGTGCTTACTTTAGCATTATTATTTATAGTTGTGCTACCTCCATTTTGATTAAGGGTTGTGATAGTTCCGTTATTAAGAGTGCTTGTGCCATTATTTTGCTGGAAAGTATTTATCGTTCCATTTGTGCCATTTAAAGTGGCATTACCACCATTATTTTCTATCGTTTTTATCGTCCCACTTTGATTGTTAAGGGTTAATTTAGCCCTATTGTAGTATAGATTAATGCTATCTATCGTTCCTGTGTTTGTTAAATTTGAAATTGTCGATTCTTGATTATAGTGACCATTCATAAGCCATAGTTGTTTTATTGTGCCTTGGTTATTAAAAGTGCCTGTAATCAATCCTTCTTGATTATATAATGCGCCTATCGTTCCTGTGTTTGTTAAATTTGTGATAGATTCAGAATTGGTAAAATCATTTATCGTTCCATTATTAGTGAAATCATTTATCGTTCCAAGATTTAGCATATAGCCTTTATCTATCGTTCCACTATTAGTGAAATTATTTATCGTTCCCTCATTGCGGATAGATTGTTTTTTGTTATCAGCTACCGTGATGCCTCCATTTGAGCCTATGGTAATGCCATTTACCCTAGTGTTCCTGCTCACAGAGACACCGCCCCCAGCACCGCCTGAGGCATTAGCAGTAAGCTTAGCATTGATAGTTAAAGTTCCTGCGGAGTTATTATTTGTATAAAAAATCCAGTTTTTGTCATTAACCGTGCCTCCGTTTGAGATTGTTAAATCATTGCCATTTTGGCTACTTCCATCAGGCTTATTATGCACCCACGCTGCTTGCAAAGGGCTATATAAGGCAGTGATGACGCTTAAGGCTAAGAAAGAGGGGATTAAACGACTTTTGAAACTATGAGAGTCTAAGCGACTCTGGGGTAAATTTTGAATTCCTTGCTGATTACAGAAGAGCATTGCCCCCCCCCCCCCCCCGCAAGAGAGTTAATAAGATCTTTTTTCATAACTAAATCCTTTCTAAATAAGATAAAAATAATCGTAATTATAAGGAAAAATTAATGAAAAGTAAAGAGGAATTTGAAAAATCGTTTTTTTTTTTTTTGTAAAATGTGTAAAAATAGGAGTTAAAAACTAAAATCCTACAATTTTACTTTTATCAAAACTTCCCTCAAGTTCTTTTTGTATGCTTTCTAAAAAAGCTCTCATCGTAAAAATGCCGTCCTTTGAAATGGCTGTTTTTAGGGCTGTGTTTTTCACTACCATAAGAATTTGTGCGCCACTTAGCTCGTATTTGGCTAGAGTTTCAAGCTCAAAAGCCTCTTCAAAATCCGCATTTTGAGGCAGAAATTTCTCCCACATCTTAAGCCTGTCCTTAAAATCAGGCTTTTTAAATTCAATCTTTAAATCAAAACGCCTAGAAAACGCACTATCAAGGCTTTCTAAAAAATTGGTCGTGGCGATTAAAACTCCGCTAAAACGCTCGATTTGCTCTAGGAAGATATTTTGCATTTGATTGTGCATTTTATCACTTCCACTGCCTCCCTCTATGCGTGTGCTTAAAAACTGGTCTGCTTCATTTAGCAGTAAAATGGGGCTTTGCTTACAAGAATTGGCGATATTTTTATAAGTGTCAAAAATTTTCCGCACATTTTGTTCGCTCTCGCCTACCCATTTGCTTAAAATTTTAGAGCAATCAAAGCTTAAAACCGCCTTTTTCATAGCCTTAGCTACGCCAAATGCTGACATCGTTTTACCTGTGCCTGGAGGTCCGTAGAAAATAATCTTTGCTTCGATATTTTTAGAGCTTTTAATCCCCCATAAACTAAGCCTTTCAAGGACTTTTTTATCTTTTTGTTTTAGGATATTGCTTAAAAGCTCTTTGGTGTTTTCTGGCATTATGATGTCATTAATGTCGATATTTGGCTCGATAAGTTCGAAAATTTCTTGCTCTTTGACAAGGCTTTCAAGTTTTAGCTTTTGATTTTGTTTGGTAGGAGAATTAATCACCCTTTCTAACACTTCATCGCTGATAAAAAAGCTCTTAGAAAGCTCTCCAAAAGCGTTTAAATACTCATCATACTCGATTAAATTTAAAAGCTTAGAATCGTCCTCTAAAAGCTTTTTATTTTGACGCAGTTCAAGCTCGTTTTCACTGATGAGATTAAGGAGGGCGTTTTGCTCTCTGGCGGCTGAGTTTTCGTGGCTTAGGGTGTATTCCTCCTTTAAGAGTGATAAGAATAGAATTTGCTCTTTAGCGTTTAGGGCGTGTTCTTTGAAAATCGCATTTAAGACATTATGAAATTTGCTAAGTTTCAAGCACTCTTTAATATACTTTTCAAATTCTTTAATGTGGCTTTTAAGCACGGCATAATACTCGCTATGCCTTGCGAAAGAAAGCTTTTCATAAAGCTCCACTTTTAAAAACTCGTCCCTTAAATACTCCAAATAAGCCCCATAAGCTTTAATTTTAGGCACTTCAAAGGAGGTTTTGCTGTCTAAAAAGTCTAAAAAATACTGACTAAGGCTTAGTTCGCTTTGAAGTAAGACTAGCTTAGAATTGCTTAATTTATTTGAATCGATATTTTTAAAAAAGCCCGAACCACTCGTTACAAAACCGCGTTTAATCAAGCCTTTTAAATCCTCTAAATAATCTAAATAAGCATAATCTTTCTCCCCAAAAAGTCCCACAAGTAAGCTAAAAGCACTCACGGAGGCACTGGCACAAACATAGCTTTTACAAAGCTCTTTCAAAATCAAGGCTTCATTTTTAGAGCATTGAAGTCTTTGATAAAGCTTGGTTTTTTCAATTTTAGGTTCGTTTAAAAATTCTTTAAGTTCAAGCATTATTTCCCCTAAAAACGGCTAATCATTATCCTAAGCCCTGAAATTTCATCTTTAAAACGCAGTTTTTCATCGCAAATTTCATAAAATATCACGCTATCTTTACGGCGTAATTTCTGGCTAAAACCGCAAGGCGTTTTTTCTAAATTTTCGCCCTCAAAAAGAGGCTTTAACTCTAAAATGTCGCGTAAAAAGTCCTCATAATAGGCGTTTTTTAGGTATTTTTTATTAAATTCTTTTTTCGCATAACAAACGCCATTAAGACAAATTTTTTCTTTAAGATTAAGCTTAAAAAAGGGCTTGGCGAATTTATAAAGCTCTAAAGAAAGGACGGAGCTTTCACGCTTTAAAAAACCCGCCTCGTTAATCTTAAAGCTAGAAGAAGAGATGAAAACCTGCATACTTTGAGCCTTTTTATTTTCACTCTTTGTCGCACACGCACACAAAAATAAAACGCAAATTAAGCTAAGAAAATATTTCATTTTAAATTTTTAAAGCTAAGATTAAGCTCTAAATCAAGCTCTTTGACAAGCTTTATCACTGCTTGTAAATCGTCAATTTGCTTCGCACTCACACGCACTTCCTCGCCTCTTATTTGAGAGCTTACCTTGAGTTTGCTATCCTTAATCGCCTTATTGATTTTTTTAGCGTTTTCGCTGTCTATGGCGTTATTAACCTTTAAATTTAGCTTAAAAACAGCCCCACTCTCACGGGATAGCTCCTTAATACCCTTAGGATTAATCCCTCTTTTGATAAGCTTTGAAATCACAATATCTTTTAAAACCTCAAGCTTTGCTTCACTCGAGCATAAAAGCTTAAAAACGCTTTCTTTTTCGCTAAATTCTAGCTCACTTTTCACGCCTTTTAAATCGTATCTGCTCTCAAGCTCTTTTTTAGCTTGTTCTAGGGCGTTTTTAAGCTCCCCACAATCAACCGCTCCGCTAATGTCAAAACTATGCTCACTTGCCATTTTCTACCCACTCCTTTAAATTTTCATAAACTTTTTGGATTAAAGTTGCTAAACTTTCCTTACTCGCCCAAGCAATGTGCGGGGTGATTAAAAGCTTATTTTTATTTTTCACGCTTAAAAGGGGGTGATTTTTAAGCATAGGCTCATTTTCTAAAACATCAAGCCCCACTCTAAAATTCTTTTCATCTAAAGCTTTTGCTAAATCTGCTTCATTAATAATGCCTCCACGCCCTACATTAATCAAAATCGCCTCATTTTTAAGCATTTTAAGCTCTTTGTAAGAAAGTAAATTTTTCGTTTTATCATTAAGCGGTGCGTGAATACTAATAATATCGCAAGTTTTTAAAAGCTCGTTAAGCTCTATTTTCTCATACTCTGCGTTATGATTTGCTCCGCTTGTAGAATAATAGCACACCCTAGCTCCAAAGGCACTTGAAATTCTAGCCACTTCTTTACCTATGGTCCCAAGTCCTATAATGCCGTGTTTTTTACCGCTTAAATCACTTAGCATTTGTGTAAAATCGGTAAAAATTTCACTCTCGCACCACTTGCCCTTTTTTACCCAGTCATTATAAAAAATCGTTTGATTTAAAAAAGCAAAGATTAAAGCAAAGCTATGTTGAACGACACTTTTTGTCGAGTATCCTGCGACATTTTTAACGATAATGCCTTGCTTTTTAGCATACTCAAGGTCTATATTATTAAGCCCGGTTGCGGTTTCTAAGATGAGTTTTAAATTTGTATTTTTAAGGACATTTTCATCTAAAATGACCTTATTAACCATCGCTACATCGGCATTTTTAAGCCTTTCGATGACCTTATCTTTTGATGTGGTAGCGTAACTTACAAAGTCCCCAAATTCGCTAAATAAGCTTAAATCCGCTCCGCCTAAAGTCGCAGAGTCTAAACATACGATTTTCATTTCACTCCTTAACTTAACTTTTTCTTTAAAAATTCATAAGCTTCGTTGATTTTTTGAAATTGCTCTACGCCCTTTTTAAGCTCTTCTTCGCTGACATTATTTGCGTTTAAGATGTCGGGGTGGTATTTTTTCGCTAAAGCTCTATACTGCTTTTTGACCTCACTTAAACTTGCTCCAGTCTTAAGCTCCAAAAGTGCGTAAGCTTCATTTTCGTTTAATTCTTTTTTAGGGCTTTTAAGCCTAGAAAGGCTTTCTATAAAGGCTTCAAGCTCACTTTTTGCTATATTAAAAGCTCTTGCGATTTGCTCTAGGAGTTCTCTTTTTTTCGCATTAAATTCCCCATCAATCAAAGCCATAAAAACAAGCACTCTAAGCACATTTAGCCTTTCATTTTTAGGGAGGGGGACCTCTTTTAAAAAATCCTTAGCCACTTCAAAAACATCATTTAAATTTTCTTTATGCTCGTTAAAAGCGGACTTTAAAAACGCCCTTTCTTTCTCATCTTTCGCATTTGCGTCTAGGAGTTCGCTTATCATTTCAGCTTCTTTTTCACTGACCCTGCCATCACTTTTAGCAATCTTAGCCAAAAGGGCGATGACATAGTAATTCATACGCCTTTTAAACTCCTCAACCCTCTCTTGCATTACCCCCCTAGCAAAGCCTCTTGCAAAGCCCTTAGCACCGCGACTAGCTGAATTTACAAATTCGCTTTTGCCCCATTTTTTATAATATAAATAAAAAATGAAAGCGACTAAAATAAGAAGTAAAATTCCACTCATAGTATTTGCTCTTTAAAACTTTCAAAATAGAGCTTTTTAAGCTCCTCACAACTTAAACTAAGGCTATCAAAAATGAATTCTTGCTTTTTCGTGCTAAGTCCTAGTTTGTAAGCTTTCACGCCATATTCTTTTGCCAAAGTTAAAAACGCCTCCTCATCACTCACGCCCACAATAGCCCTTGAAGCACTTTCCTCAAAAAGCCACGCTTCATTTTTAAATTCACTTTTTAAATCGACCCCCACACAAGAAAGGGCGACCATTTTAGCCACGCTTAAAGCCACGCCTCCTACGCCTACACTATTAGCACACTCTAAAAGCCCTTTTTCATTTGCACTTATGAGTAAATCCCAAAGTGTAAGTTCGGCTTTATAATCCACGCCTTTTATGCTACCTGCTGTCTTTTTATCTTGCACCCTCATCGCTAAAGAGGCACCAAATTCCCCAAAGCTCTCTCCTAAAAGATAAAGGGCTATATTCTCCCTTTCTATCCTCGCTTTAAGGGTCAAATTTGCGTTTTTTTGCACTCCTACGCCCACTATGGTAGGGCTTGGATAAATGCTAATGCCGTCTGTTTCATTATATAAAGAAACATTACCGCTTACAACAGGCGTATTTAAAGCCTTACAAGCCTCTTTTATGCCCTCGCAACCTTGTGCGAATTGCCACATTACTTCAGGATTTTGTGGGTTGCCATAATTTAGACAATCACTAATCGCCAAAGCCCTAGCCCCAGCACAAGCTATCTTTCTCCCCACAGCCGCCACAGCCATAGCTGCACCCTTTTTAGGGTCGATGAAATTAAGCGCTGAATTACACTCCATAGCCATAGCTAAAGCCGCACCATTTTCTTTAACTCTAAGCACACTCGCACCTAAAGCGCCGTCCGCTTTTATAGTATTTGTCCCTACACTTGAGTCAAATTGCTCGTAAATAAAGCTTTTGTCATTAACACTTTCATTACTTAACATTTGCTTAAAAAGCTCATTTATAGGGAGTTTTAGTTCGAATTTTTCTTTTTTAATTGTTTCTAAATAGCTAGGCTCTTTTATAGGTCTATCTAAAATCGGTGCTTTTTCGCTTAAAGGTTCAATAGGGATAAGCCCTACCCTTTCCTTATGCCAAAAAAGCTCCATTAAGCCTGTATCCGTAACCTCGCCCATAACCACAGCATCAAGCTGCCATTTTTTAAAAATTTCTATGACCTCATTTTCAAAACCCTTTTTCGCACAAATAAGCATTCTTTCTTGACTTTCGCTAAGCATTAATTCATAAGGGTTCATACCCTCTTCACGCATAGGAGTTTTATCTAAATAAAGTCGCATTCCACTTCCGCTACGCCCTGCCATTTCAAAGCTTGAGCTAGTAAGCCCAGCTGCGCCCATATCCTGTATGCCTACGATATAATCTTTCTCAAAAAGCTCTAAACAAGCCTCCATTAAAAGCTTTTCGCTAAAAGGGTCGCCTATTTGGACTGTGGGGCGGAGTTTTTTACTCTCTTCGTTAAAGCCTGAAGAACTCATCACAGCTCCACCAAGCCCATCACGCCCTGTTTTTGAGCCCACATAAATGACAGGATTACCCACGCCCTCAGCCTTAGCGTAAAAAATATCCTCTATTTTACAAATTCCAAGTGCAAAGGCATTAACTAAAATATTGCCATTAAAGCAAGGCTCAAAGGCACACTCTCCGCCAATTGTCGGCACTCCCATACAATTTCCATAATGTGAAATTCCACTCACCACGCCCTTGAGTAAATATTTTTGATGTTTAGAGACTTTTGCGTCTTTAATGTCGCCAAATTTTAAGGAATTAAGCCCTGCAACGACCCTAGCTCCCATAGTAAAAACATCTCTTAATATCCCCCCTACTCCAGTAGCTGCCCCTGCAAAAGGCTCGATAAAGCTAGGGTGATTATGACTTTCGACTTTAAAAACTGCCGCCATACCTCCGCCTATGTCGATAACGCCGGCATTTTCCCCCGGTCCTTGTATGACCCAAGGTGCTTTTGTGGGAAAGCCGTTAAGATATTTTTTACTTGACTTATAAGAGCAATGCTCGCTCCACATCGCAGAAATCACGCCAAGCTCGAGTAAATTTGGCTCTCTACCTAAGATGTTTAAAATTTCAGCATATTCCTCATCGCTGATTTTATGGGCTTTTATCGTTTCTTTATCCATTTTGTGTCCTTTATTTTCCTAAGCAAAAATTACTAAACATTTCATCTAAAATTTCTTCCCTCTTAAAATCTTTGGTAAATTTTGCAAGCTCTTCTATGGCTACATTAAGCTCAAAAGCAAAAAGCTCCAAAACTCTCTCATCTAAAAGCGTTTTTGCCCTTTGTATGGCTTCACTAGCCTTTTTACAAGAGTGGATAAAATCAAGTGAGCCTACCAAAAAACCCTCGCTATCTAGGCTATTTAAATAACTTTCTAAAGCCTTTTTTAAGGGTGTTATGTCCTCTTTGGCACTGATTTTTAAAAAATGAATTTCGCTAGGACTTTCAAATTCCTTTTTTAAATCGCACTTATTTAAAAGATAAAAAATCTTTTTTTCACTAGCTTTTAAAAGGTTTAAAATTTCTTTATCCTCATCGTCAAATTCCCTTGAGGAGTCAAAAAGTGCTAGGATAATGTCTGCTTCATCAATGCTTTTTTTACTTAGCTCAATGCCTATTTTTTCGATTGCCTCCTCGCCTTTTCTAATACCTGCGGTATCGATGATTTTGACTAAATGTGTGCCGATTTTAAGGCTTTCTTCTATAAAATCTCGTGTCGTTCCCGCTAAAGGCGATACTATGGCTCTTTCATAGGCTAAAAGAGCGTTTAAAAGTGAGGATTTGCCTGCATTTGGCTTACCTATGATGGCGATTTTAAAGCCCTCTAAAAGGGCTTTTTTGCTTTGAGAAAGGGTATAAATTTCCTCCAAAATTCTCGCATTTTCCTCACACATCGTGCAAATTTGAGTCATTAAATCACTTGGCAAATCATCATCCGCATAATCAATGCTAGTCTCCACAAAGGCTAAACTTTTCACTAAATCAAGCCTAATTTTTTCAATCAAATTAGCTAAAGTTCCTTGCATATTTCTAGCGATAATTTTGGCTGATTTGGCTGATTTGGCATTGATAAGATCTTGGATATTTAAAGCTTTTAATGCACTCATTTTGCCATTTAAACACGCTCTTTTGCTAAATTCCCCAGCCTTAGCCAAACGCACATCATTTTTTAATAATTCATCTAATAAAATTTCACTTACACTAAAGCCGCCGTGAATTTGAAACTCTACCACATCTTCACCCGTAAAGCTAAAGGGTGCTTTAAAATAAATCATAATCGCCTCATCAATGAAGACATTTTCATCATTAAAAAGCTTGACAAAATACGCATAACGAGGACTTAACTCATCTTTATGTGAAAGCTTTAAGCCAAGCTCTAAAGCTCTACTTCCACTTACTCTTATGATAGAAATAGAACCTGTGCCATAGGCTGTTGCAAGGGCGGCTATGGTATCATTCATCTTTTTTTACAAAATCATTAACCACGACAAAACGCTGTTCGCCATTTTGCTTAATGCCTACATATTTGTGGGGAAACATTGCTCTTAATTCTTCTAAGGCGATTTTAATCAAAACCCCATCAAGTGGCTTAGTCTGCCCTCTTCCACTTTGTTTAATTTTTTCCGCCACACCTTGCAAATAAAACTGCATCGCTTGAATTTGTTTTTCTAAAAATTCGGCAATTTCAAGACGAACTAAAAGATTATATTTTAAATTAATCCAATTATGCAAAAGATAAGAAAAGGCTTTATAGCGATGTGCCTCTTTACCTATTAAAAGTGCAGAGTCTTCACCATCTAAACGGATAAAAATGCAATTTTCATCATACATTTTAATCTCTTTTAAAGAAATTTGAAAACAAGAAATTTTTAAAAGCCTTTCTAATTGAATTTTAATCTCGTCCAAAAGGTCATCTTGATTACGACTAGTATGGTCTTCTTTATGAAAGCTATCAAAAATGGCATCGCTTTTAACGACATATTTTTCTTTTTTACTTGACTCCATTTTTACTTCAGTTTTAGGCTCATTTTCTTCCATTTTTTTAATTTTAGACTCATTTTTTTTAAACTCACTTTCTGTTTTTACGACTTTGTCTGTTTTTTGAAAATGATTTAATTTTTCTTCATTTCTAAAATGAGGCTTATTTTCTTTTTTAAAATGCTTTTTTTTGTATCTTTTTACTTCAACTTCTATAATAGCACTTTTACGCCCAAAACCTAAAAAGCCACTTTTATGCTGCTGTAAAATGGTATATTCTAAATCTACCACAGAGCATTCAAGCTTGATAGAAGCTTCCGTTAAGGCACTTTGGAGGTCTTTAGCTTCTATTTTCATTTCGCTTTCTCGCTTTCTCTTTTGTGATGTTCTTTTTCAAACATCTTATTAATTATCCATTGCTGAAGCAAAGAACAAAGATTATTGATAAACCAGTAAAGCGTCAGTCCAGCAGGGAAAGTGATGAAAAAGATTGTAAAAATCACAGGTAAAAATTTCATAATCTTAGCTTGTAAAGGATCTTGTATAGTCATAGGAGTGATGAGCTGCTGTAAAAACATCGTAGAACCCATTAAAATCGGCAAGATAAAATAAGGATCCATCGCTGATAAATCCTGTATCCAAAAAATCCACGGCGCATCTTTAAGCTCAATAGCATTAAATAAAACACGATAAATCGCAAAGAAAATAGGAATTTGTAAAAGTATAGGCAAACAGCCACTCATAGGATTTGCGCCGTGTTTTTTATAAAGCTCCATCATATGCATATTCATCTTTTGAGGGTCGCCCTTATAACGCTCCCTAATCTCTTTCATTTTAGGGGCTAAATCTTTAAGCTTATTCATAGAAATCATAGATTTATAAGTAAGAGGGAATAAAATCACACGCACAATCAAGGTTAAAACAACAATAGCCCAACCCCAATTTCCTATATGCTTAAATAAAAAGTCAAGTCCTACATACATAGGTTTAGCGATGAAGGTAAACCAGCCAAATTCCACAACATCTTCAAGCCTTTTATCAATAGCCCTTAAAGCTTCGTGTTCTTTAGCACCTATATAGCCACCTGCCTTAAATTCTCTATCTGCATAGGCAAATAAAATAGGATTATCATTTGTATCTTTAGAAATGGTAAGGTTTAAAGGCTTGTCAAAATTATAAAAAAAGCTCGCATAATATCTATCAAAAGCTGAAGCGATGAAAGCTTTATCGATACGCTCCTCCATATCCATATCTCCATCTTCAAAGGTATGGGTAGTATTCTCACTATCTAAAACTAAAGCTCCATGCACGGTATAAGAATCAACAGCTATACTAGGTCTAAAGCCCGGAGTGATGAAAAAAGGTGCATTTTGATTTAATCGAACCTCAATTTCATAATTTCCTCTTGGGTCAAAAGTGATGATTTTTTCTACTTTTAAATTTGATAAATTCTGCGTTAAAACAAGTTTTTTACTCTCATTTGTGTCTAAAAAAAGCTCATTTGTGCTAGTTTTGTAATCCGTTTTAAAAGCTTCTTCATTAATAGAGCTATTTGAAAAACGCAATTCTAAGGGGCGAGGATTTTGCTCTTTTGCGATGAGATTGATTTGACTTTTATCTTCATTAAGATATTTTTTATCTTTGAGATAAAAACTTGAAATGCGTCCAAGTGTGTCAATTTCCGCTTTAAAATGCGGACTTTCCACACTTGCCAAAACTCCACTTTTAACGCTACTTAAAGCTCCATTTGTCTCTACACTTTTGGCTAGGTCTTCTTGTAGCTTAGGAGCAGCATTAGCCTCTAAATTTTGAGTTTTTGTTGTGTTATTTTGCGTAATGTTTTGTTCATTTAAATTTGGCTTAGGCAAGAAAAAATAATCATAAGCCACAAAAAAGATAAAAGAAAGCACAACGGCTAATAAAATGCGTTTTTGCTGAAAGATATTGTTATTATTTGAATGATTCACTTAATTTCCTTTAAAGATTATTTTTACGAGATAAAAGCCTTTATCTTCGCAAGGTATATATAAAAAATGCAATTTTTTTTGTGCTAAAAATTTAGGTTTAAAACATAAAGTATCACTTTTGAAAATCTTAAAAACTTTAGGATAATCAAAGCCACCACGAAAAAGAGGATTGCATCTTATAATTCTAAAAAAAGTTAAAAAGAAAGCAAAAAGAGCATTATTTTTTTCAAACTGCCAAAAAGCATACTCTGAACAACTTGGATAATACCTACAAACAGGAGGTTTTAAAGGGCTTAAAAATCTTTGATAAAAACGCAAGGAAGTCAAAAATGCTATCTTAAACATTGTATTCTTTTTAAACCCCATTTTAGACTTTTTTCTAACTTCAAAAAGGAAAACTCATTTAAATCCGCTTTTGCAACAAGAACATATTTGCCATTTTTTAGGTCATTTTCAACCTTTGCAAATAAAGCTCTTAAAACACGCTTTGCACGATTTCTCACCACAGCTTTCCCAACTTTTTTACTCGCAACGACCGCTCTTTTTCTTTCGTTTGCAGGAAGATAAAAAAGAATAAGTCCATCGCAAAACCATTTTTTGCCAGATTTATAAACAGCAACAAATTCTCCAGCATTATCAAATCTAGAAAATTTCACACAGCAAGTCTTTTTCTTCCCTTAGCGCGTCTAGCATTAATCACTTTGCGACCATTTTTAGTTTTCATACGCACACGAAAGCCGTGAGTGCGTTTTTTAGGAGTTTTATGCGGTTGATAAGTTCTTTTCATTATTTTTCCTTAAAATAAAATTTAAGCAGGGATTATAATCTAAATTTACTTATAAAATCTTTTAATTAAGAGTAATTTTTAAGTTATTTTGCTAAATTTCAATTTTTGAAATGATGAATTAAGGAAATTATAATGAAAAATTTTAGTATCAAACCTTTAGAAAAAGAAAATTTAAACGAACTTTTAACTATGCTTAAAGAATTTGCCGCGTATGAAAATAAACTTGCCTATTTAAAATGCGACGAAACAAAACTTGCAAATTTATTTTTAGAAAATGAGTATGCAAAAGCCTTTATATTAAGAGAAAACGAACAAATTATAGGCTATGTTATCTTTTTTTACACCATTTCCTCTTTTTTAGGCGAAAGAGGAATTTATATAGAGGACATTTATATTAGAGAAAATTTTCGCAAAAAAGGCTATGGGCGTAAGGTTTTTGAATTTATCGGTGAGCTTTGTCAAAAAGAAAATATCACTATGCTTTCTTGGGTTTGCCTCAATGATAACGCTCAAGGCGTTAATTTTTACGAAAAACTTAATGCAACACATCTCAAAGACATTCGCACTTACCGCTTAGATGGACAAAATTTAGCTAAACTTAACAATTTATGATACGCTCTTTACATTATCTTAAGGCTATGGGCTATGATTTTAGCCCTCAAAATTTTTCTAAACTAGACAGCTTAGATGATTTTAAAACTTTACGCGATAAAATTGCGACCTGCACTCTTTGCAATTTTTCAAAAACGCGTAAAAAAATTTTAATGGAGGAGAGATTAAAGCCTTGCAAACTCTTTATTTTAGATACTCACGCCTCACAAAATGAAAATGAAAGCGGAATTTTACTTCAATCTAAAAAGGGCAAATTTCTTTTCAATTCTTTAGAAAAAATTCTCAATTTAAGCAGAGATGAATTTTATTTTTCTTATATTTTCAAATGTTTTAGTGCAAATAAAAATGATGATTTTGCCTTGCATTCTTGTTTGCCTTTTTTGCTTAATGAAATCAAACTCATTAAACCAAAAATCCTTCTTTGTCTAGGAGAATACGCCCTAAAAGCTTTAGGTTTTTCAAATTTTAAAGCTCTTAAAGGTGAGCTTTTTGCTTATGAAGATTTTTTCATTTTAGCAAGTTTTGATGGGGAATTTTTAGAAAGAAATCCCAGTTTCAAAGAAGAATTTTTTAACGATTTAAAAAAACTCAAAGGATTTTTATGAAAAAAATATTTTTATGTCTTATTTTGCTTTTTACTTTCGTGCAAGCAAAAAAGCAAGAGCTTTTAAATTTTATCCCACCTGAAGAAAGCTATGTTAATTTAGAAAATAAAAAATGCAATGAAAGCTGCTTATTGGAGCTTTTAGAAGAAAAAATGTATCTTAGTTTTTTGAGTGAATTTGTTGAAAATCAAAACCAAATTTTATCCAACATTTACGCAAAGCTCCTAAATTCCATCACGGATTTTGAAAAAAATTTACAAAAAATTGATAATAAAAATACTATTTCCGTAAAGCTAGCACTCATCATACCTGAAAAAACTATCAAAAATTACTCCAATATCATTATTAATTCAAGCATTGCTTATCTTTTAAAACAAAGAGCTGAAATTAAGGTTGAAGTTTTTTTAATCGGCACCGAAGAGGAGCAAAAGATCAAAGAAACCTTACGCAAAATCAGCTCTCAAGGCTATAAATTTGCCATTGCTGGATTTACCAATAAAGGCGTAAAAGCCTTAGAAGGCTACCAAGGAGATGTAAAAATTTTCATTCCAACCACTCACAAAAGCACTACGCAAATTCATAATGAAAATATTTATTTTGGTAGTATAGATTATGATGTGCAAATTAAAAAATTACTCGATAAATCTAACGGCTTTAACGCCATATTAAGTGATGAAAGTGCTCTTTTAAACGAGCTAAATTCTAAAATAAAAGCCCAAGATCCTAACGCAATAATCTACAAAATAGGCGATGAAAAGATTGACTTTGCAAGGGTTTTAAGGGGACTAAGAGGTGCTTCTGTATTTTTTAACACTCCTTTAATTAAAACCGCTCTTTTAAGCTCTCAAATTCGTGTGCATAATATCCGCACTAATGTTTTATTTTCTACCCAACTTAATTACAATCCAGCCTTTTTAAGCCTCACACAAGAAGGTGATAGGCGTCAATTTATCATTGCAAATTCTATCGATAAAAACGATGAAGAATTAAATTATCTCAACGAAATGTTTGCACAAAATTTAGATTATAATTGGGTCGCTTATGCGACTAGTGTGGGGCTTGATTATTTTTACACAAATTTTTTAAATCCCAAAAGTGAAAGAATTTTCGAAGAGGAATTAAACAATTCTCAATTTATTTACAAAGTTCGCTTAATGCAAGGTAAGGCTGGAAATTTTGAAGAGTTAGAATAGCTCTTCAAAAAGTCTTTTAAGAGCATCGTCTATCCTTGTGGGCTTTGAGTCTTTCACAAAAGCAAGGGTAAATTCTCCCCTAAATAAAAGCTCCTTTTCTCTAAAAATCTCCTGTTCTATCACAAGTGAAGCCTTTTTGAAATTTAAAATTTGTGTCTTAACCTCCACAATATCTCCAAGCCTAGCAGATTTTAAAAAGGCACAATTAGCACGAGTTAATAAAAAATGCCCACTTTTTGCATCGAAAATATCAACATTTTTTTTAAAAAAAAGCTCACTTCTAGCGCGTTCGCAAAATTTTAAATAATTGCTATGATACACCACTCCCCCAGCATCTGTATCTTCATAATAAATTCGCATTTTCATTTTAAAATCCTTAATTATATATTTTAATCATTTTTTATTATCGTATCTATTTTTTAATTTTTTACTTTATCCTATTTTTGTATAATAAGCAAATAAGAATTACAACATCATTTAAGAGGTTTTGATATGAACATAAAAAAAGCTATCATCGCTGGTAATGCTCCTAGTTTAAAAAACATAGATTACACTCTTTTGCCGCAAGATTATGATGTTTTTCGTTGTAATCAATTTTATCTTGAAGATAAATACTATTTAGGGAAAAAACTTAAGGCTGTATTTTTTAACTCTTGTGTCTTTTTTGAAAATTACTATACTCTTAAAGAATTAATTAAAAATGAAGAATATACCACCTCTTTGATTTTTTGCTCCTCACATAAGCATCTCGAGGAGAAAGATTTTTTAGAAAATTTTAAGGATTTTTACCCAGATAGCACTATGGGGCATGAAATTTTAAGTCGATTGGAAAAGTTTTATGCCTGGACTATTTTTAATGATATTTATGAAAATCGCCGTTTTACAAGTGCGATTTATATGTGTGCAATTGCCGTAGCTATGGGTTATAAGGAGCTTTATTTGGCTGGGATTGATTTTTATAACACCGGCTCAACTTATGCTTATACGCAAGGAGAAAATCTTACGCGTATTTTTGGCGATTTTAAAAAATATAATGGACATACTCAAGATATAGAATTAGAAGCCTTAGAATTATTAAAAGAGCTTTACGATGTAAAAATTTATTGCCTTTGTCCTACTAGTCCTTTAGCCAAATTTGTAACCCCCCCCCCCCCCCTCAATTTCTCATCTTAATCATTTTACATTAGAAAATAAACCTCAAAACCACATTAATGATATGCTCTTACCTTCAAAAAGAGCTTATAAAAATGCACGGAAACTTAGAAATTACGATAACTCAAAATTAACGGATAATCTTTATTATCGCCTCATCAAAGATCTTATTAAACTTCCTAGCAATATCAAACATCATCTTAAAACAAGGAGATTTTAATGCAAGAAATAAAAATAGGAAAATTAATCGTCTCACAGAATACTTCTCCTTTAGTCGTGCCTGAAATAGGGATTAATCATAATGGTAGCCTAGAATTAGCCAAGCTTATGGTCGATTCTGCTGCAAGGGCTGGAGCTAAAATCATCAAGCATCAAACGCACATTATAGAAGATGAAATGAGCAAGGAGGCTAAAAAAGTCATACCTGGGAATGCTAAAATTAGCATTTATGAGATTATGAAAAAATGTGCGCTTAATGAGAAAGATGAAAGAGAGCTTAAAGAATATGTAGAAAAACAAGGACTTGTCTATCTTAGCACTCCTTTTAGTAGAGCTGGAGCTAATCGCTTAGAAGATATGGGAGTAAGTGCCTATAAAATAGGCTCTGGAGAATGTAATAACACTCCACTCATTAAACATATCGCCTCCTTTAAAAAACCCATAATATTAAGCACTGGTATGAACGACATTAAAAGCATTACACAAAGTGTAAAAATTTTAAAAGATTTTGAAGTGCCTTTCGTGCTTTTACACACGACAAATCTTTACCCAACTCCCCCTCATCTTGTAAGACTTCACGCTATGCTAACCTTACAAAAAGAATTTAATGCTCTTGTGGGACTTAGCGACCACACGACTAATAATCTTGCTTGTTTAGGAGCTGTAGCACTTGGTGCTTGTATGATAGAAAGACATTTTAGCGATACAATGAATAGACAAGGACCCGACATCATCTGCTCTATGGACGAAAATGCCCTAAAAGAACTCATCATACAAAGTGAGCAAATCGCATTAATGAGAGGCTTAAATGCCAAAAAAGAAGCTGCAAAAGAAGAACAAGTTACTATCGATTTTGCTTTTGCAAGTGTGGTAAGCATTAAGCCTATTAAAAGGGGTGAGATTTTAAGCGAGGAAAATATTTGGGTAAAAAGACCCTCATTAGGCGGTATCCCTGCTCGTGAGTTTGAAAATATTCTAGGCAAAAAAGCTTTGAGGGATATAGAGTGTGATAGTCAGCTTAGTAAAGAGGATTTTCAATGAAAAAAATTGTTTTCATCACAGGCACGAGAGCAGATTTTTCTAAAATCAAATCTTTAATGTTAAAAGTTGAAAAAGCAAATGATTTTGAACTTTTTATCTTTGCAACAGGTATGCATATGAGTAAAAATTTTGGACTAACTGTGAAAGAGATAGAAAAATGCGGCTTTAAAAATATTTTTAAGTTTATCAATCACGACAAATATTTTCAAATGGATAAGGCTTTAAGTGCGACCATAGACGGCTTTTCGCGTTTTATCCACGAGTTAGAACCTGATTTAATAGTCGTTCACGGCGATAGAATTGAGCCTTTGGCTGCTTGTATGGTGGGAAGTCTTAATAATATCTTGGTAGCACATATTGAAGGAGGTGAGATTTCAGGCACAATTGATGATAGTATAAGACACGCCATCTCTAAACTTGCACATATTCATTTAGTTAATGATCAAATGGCTAAAAAACGCCTGATTCAAATGGGAGAAGCCGAAGATTCCATTTTTATCATAGGATCTCCCGATTTAGAAATTTTAGCACACAATAAAATTTCACTTGAATTAGCAAAAAACTACTATGATATTCCTTATGAAAATTATGCTTTAGTGATGTTTCATCCTGTCACTACGGAATTTCACACTTTAAAAGAGCAAAGCGATTGTTTGGTTGAAGCTCTTAAAAAAAGTCAAAAAAATTACATTGTTATTTATCCCAACAATGACTTGGGATTTGAACAAATTCTTCAAAGCTATGAAGATTTAAAGAAATTTAAAAATTTTAAATTTTTTCCCTCTTTGCGTTTTGAGTATTTTATAACTTTACTGAAAAATGCCGATTTCATCATAGGAAATTCTAGCTGTATCTTAAAGGAAGCAGTGTATTTAAATATCCCAGGCATACTTGTAGGCTCAAGGCAAAATGGAAGAAAGGGTCAAGAGAGCGTTAAGTGCGTAGAAACAAAAACGGAAGTAATTTTACAAGCCATACATACACTTCAAAAGCCAAATAATATAAATAAAAATAAGAAATTAAAAATTTTAGACAGTTCGAAATTATTTTTTAAACACTTGCAAAATGGCGATTTTTTCAAAATCAAACAGCAAAAAATTTTCAAGGACTTAAAATGACCTTAGCACTTATCCCAGCTCGTGGTGGCTCAAAAGGTATCAAAAAGAAAAATCTCACCCTACTTCAAGGCAAACCACTACTCTACTACACCATAAACGCTGCTAAAAATTCTAAGTATATTGACAAAATTGTATTAAGTAGTGATTGTGATGAAATTTTAAACTATGGTAAAAGTCAAGATATAGAAATTCTAAAGCGTCCTAGAGAATTTGCTCTAGATGATACTACCAGCGATAAAGTTATATTGCATAGTTTGCAATTTTATAAAGGATATGATAATATCATTTTACTGCAACCCACTTCACCTCTTAGAACAGCATCGCATATCGATGAAGCCTTTGAGTTTTTTGAAAAAGAAAAAACTGACTCTATCATCAGTGTATGCGAGTGTGATAATAAAATTTTAAAAGCTTTCATCAATGATGAAAAAGGTTATTTAAAAGGAATTTGCAATAATGATTATCCTTTTATGTCTCGTCAAAAATTACCAAAAACATATATAAGCAATGGTGCGATTTATATTTTAAACATTAAAACATTTTTAACAAATCCCCATTTTTTACAAGAAAAAACAAAATGCTATCTTATGGACGAAAAATCGAGTATAGATATAGATACTTTAGAGGATTTAAAAAAAGCAGCAACGCTTCTTAAAATCACACAATAGATAAATGTTTTTACTTAATTATAAACTAGGCTCAAAACTCTCCGTTTTTTGTGTTTATAATCTTATAAGTTTTGCACCAAAACCACCCTGATTAATCGGTGCATCGCTAAAATTCTTAACGCTTTTGTGTGATTTTAAAAATTCTTTGACCGCAAAAGCTAATTTACCCGTGCCTATGCCGTGATAGACTAAAACTTCATCAAGCCCAGCTATAAGGGCGTCTGAAATGAATTTATCTAGCCTTTCTAAAGCCTCATCGCTTCTAAGTCCGTGTAAATCAAGGCTAAGAGCTAAATTTGTAGGCTTTGTTAAGCTAATTTGCGTTTTTGTTTTAGGTTTGGGGGTGGGGGTGCTTTTTCGCAGTAAATTTAAGCCTATGCGAAGTTTTAAACCCTCGCTTTCTATCAAGGCATCGTTTTTAGAAATGCCTATAATCACGCCTTTTATTTTTTCATATTTGACCACATCGCCCACGCGAAATTCCTCTTTTTGTGCGCAAGTGGGTGGAGTGATGGCTCTTTTAAGCTCGTTTGCCCTATTAAGACCTCTTTGCTTTTCTTTAGTGTCGTGGAGTTTGATTGTTTTTTTTGCCTCTTCTATGGCTTTGTGAAATTCTAAACCAAGTGCATTATATCTAGCTCTAAACTCATTTTCATTTTTCTCTTTTTGTTCTTTTAAATTCTGTAAAATGGAGTCCGCTTTTTGCTCTTTTTCACTGACTTTAGCTAATTTTTCTCTAAGCTCAAGCTCTAAATTGATATTTTTACCGACTAAATCCTCCAAGCCTTGCTTCTCCTCGCCATAATTCTGCCTTGCCTTAGCAACTAAATTTGGCGGAATTTGGTAGCGAAGTGCCGTTTCAAAGGCGTAGGATTTGCCTATCGTGCCTTTTAAAAACTCAAACTTAGGACGCGCTAAAGCCTCATCATATAAAGCGGCTAAAAGCTCAATCTCACTATTTTTAGATAAAAGCATAGCAAGGCGTTTGTGGTGCGTTGTGATGATGATTTTAAGCTTATTTTCTATGAGTTTTTCTATCAAAGCGCTATAAAGACAAGCCGCCTCTTCAAAATCTGTTCCAAGCTCTATTTCATCGACTGCTAAAAGCAAATTTTTCTTACTAAAAAGCTTAGAAAAGGCTAGCATTCTACCCGCAAAAGTGGAGATGTCATTTTTGGCATTTTGCGGGTCTTCAATGATGGCTTCAAAGTCCTTAAAAGAGCCGATTTTGCTTTCATCTGCTTTAATGTGCATAGGGAGTAAATATTTAGCTAAAAAAGCCGCACTTAAAATGCTTTTAAGTAGCATAGATTTTCCACCTGCATTAACACCTGTGATGATTAAAACCTGTTTGCCAAATTCCACACTAATGCTTTTTGGGTTTTTAAGGGCTGGGTGGGCGAAGTTTTTAAGCCTTATCATAGAACTATTTTCACACAATATAAACTCATAATCTTTCTTTTTTGCAAGTAACACCCTCGCACTATAATGGTCAAACAAATCAAAGGCTTGATTGATAAATTTCAAAAATAAAAGATTTTTATGGAGTAAGGTGGAAAAATTTTTAGCATATTCATAATAAATTTCTTCTTTTTTCTCCTCTAAATCATCAAGCTCACTTTGCAATTTTTCCACGCCAAAAGGCACGACATAAAAGCCTCCGCCACTACTTCTGCCTATAATTTTAGCCTTTAGGGCGTGATTAAATCCTCCTCTTACAAGTAAAGCTTCAAAACCGCTAATCAAGTGAATTTGGGTATCGATAAGATAAGGGCTTAAAGCCTTTGTGTGGGCGAGTTTTTTGAATTCAAGGCTGATATTTTCTTTTTTAAGCTTAATGGTGTGATTGAGATTAAGCAATCTTTCATCAAGGCTTTCTTTTAAAACACCCCTTTCATCAAAAGCGTTTATAAAATCTAAAAGCTGGGGCAAAAGTTCAATTTTATCAAGCCAAGCTTTTAGTGAACCTTCAAATTTTAAGCTTTTAAGATAAGAAAAATAACGCAAGATTTTCACAAATTCAAAAAGCTCGTCAAGATGCAAAATGCCTTGTTTGCTAAGATGTATGAGAGCAAAATCCAAATTTTTCACGCTTAAGGGCGGCTTAAAGTCAAGCTCACTAAGCTCACGCAAACGCTTAAAGTGCAAATGCGTATCGCCTTCTAAAAAAATCTCCTTTTCTCTTGCAAAAAGTGCCTTAAATTCGTCGATATAATCTTTTAAATCAAGCTTAGTTAAAAGCTTATTCATTGCTAAGCTCACATTTTCTAATGTCAAGCACCACGCCTTTAAATTCTTTACTCTTAGCTACAAAGCTTGAAGTGCCAAATTCGTAGTTAAAATGCTCTTTAGAGACATTAAAATCTTTGCATTTTAGGGCTTTTCCCTGATTAAAAGCGTAAAGTAAATCTTGCTTTTTGTCGCTTAGTTTGAGATTTTTACTTTCAAAAAGCACGGCAAAAATGATGAAAATTGCAAGTAAAGCGATAAAAAATGGCTTCGTTTTTTTACCTAGTTTTTTTCTCAAAGAAAAAGCGATGAGAGCTAAAATTAAAATGATTAAAATGAAAATAAAAATTTTTGCCATTTTTATCCTTTATCTTAAAATAATCTTATTATTTTGATCTAAATCTATCTTGATTTTCGCACCTTCTTTAAGCTCTTTGCGTAAAATTTTTTCACTCAATTTTGCTCCGATTTCATCTGCTATAATGCGTTTTAAAAGCCTTACGCCAAATTCCTTTTGATACGCCTTTTTTGCTAAATATACTTTAGCCGCTTTTGTCGCATTTAGGCTAATGTTTTTAAGATTTTTAGAAAGCTCACTTAGCTCTTTTTGGACGATTTTTTCTAAAATTTCATCATTAAGTTCATTAAAATGCAAAATTTTATCAATTCTATTAATGAATTCTGGTGCGAAAAAATCCTTAATAGCACGATTTGTTTTTTCTTCATTTTTGCTTAAAAAGCCAAGCTCATTACTTTCTTTAAGTCCCAAATTTGAAGTCATTACAATGATAGTGTTTTTAAAATCGACCTTCAAGCCGCTATTATCCGTAAGCATAGCATTATCAAAAATTTGCAAAAAAGTATTAGTTAAATCAGGATGTGCCTTTTCTATCTCATCAAAAAGCACGAGAGAGAAAGGATTTTTACGCACAGCATTGCTTAAAAGCCCCCCATCTTCATAGCCCACATAGCCAGCTGGGGAGCCGATGAGTTTGCTTAAGGCGTGTTTTTCAGCATATTCGCTCATATCAAAGCGTTCTAAATGAAGTCCCAAAAATTCAGCGATTTTTTTACAAAGTTCAGTTTTGCCCACTCCACTTGAACCTGTAAAAAGGAAAACTCCTCTAGGGCTATTTTCACCCTTAAAACCCACATAACCTTGCTTTAAGGTTTCACAAAGACTATCGATCACGCTATCTTGTCCAAAAATTTGCGTTTTTAAATTTGCATTAAGACTTAAAAGAGCTTTATTTTGATTAAATTCAAAAATTTTATGCGTGCGAGTCATTTTAGCTACGATTTCATTTAAATCTTTTAAATTTGGCTTTTTCTTTGTTTTTAACGCAAAGGAAGCTCCAAGCTCATCAATGAGATCAATGGCACTATCAGGTAAGAATTTATCCGCAAAAAATTTCTTTCCAAGCTCTATACTTTCTTTTAAAAGCTCATCGCTTAGTTTAATATGATGAAAATTTTCATATTTTTCTTTAAGTCCCTTTAGTATGAGAAAGCACTCCTGCTTACTTGGCTCATCAACGCTAATTTTAGCAAAGCGGCGGGAAAGGGCTTTATTTTTCTCAAAGCTGTTTTTATACTCCATAAAGGTAGTCGCACCTATACATTTTAAATTGCCATTGCTAAGGGCTGGTTTTAGCAAATTAGAAAAGTCAGTATGTCCCTCACCTGTAGCCCCAGCTCCTACTATAGTATGAATTTCATCGATAAATAAAATCGCCCCCTCAATCTGCATTAAACCTTCGATAATCTCCTTAATCCTACGCTCAAAATCGCCGCGGTATTTCGTGCCTGAAAGAAGTCCTGTAAGATCAAGGCTAAAAATCTTAGCATTTTTTAATTTATCAGGCACTAAGCCTTGTGAAATTTTTAGAGCTAAACCCTCGACAATAGCAGTTTTACCGACACCTGCTTCACCAATTAAGATAGGATTATTTTTTTTACGGCGTAATAAAATTTGCATCATTCTCTCAAGCTCAAATTCGCGTCCTATTAAAGGGTCGATTTTACCCTCACTTGCCAAAGCATTAAGATTGATAGTATAATTTAAAAGAGGATTTTGACTCTTAGGATCATCTACTTTTAAGCCGTGCTTTTTTAATAAATACGCACTAAAAGAACGCCCATCTTTCAAAAGCTCCTCAATAAACTCCATCACATCAACTTGTGAATTTTTCGCCAAAAGCTCTTCTAAAACAACGGAAAATTCAGGTTTAACTTCTGTCCCTAAATTTTCATTTTTGGAGGCTAAATGATTTTTAAGCTCTCTTTCTAAAAGCAAAAAATCACCATCTCCACATTTCTTAAATAAATCTTTAAAATCGTGGCTTAATTTAAGCAAAATAAAAAGCAAATGCTCACAAGTAACAAATTCGTGGTGATTGATAAAGCTTAGATGTTTAGCATTATCTAAAAATTCATTGATTTTTTCGTTCATTCTTCCTCCACTCTACTTTGCAAAGGAAATTGTGCCTCTTTTGCCATATTTTGCACTTTTTTTTGCTTAGAAAGGGCTATTTCTTGCGTGTAAATTCCACACACTCCACTTCCCTCACAATGAATTTTTAGCATAATTTCATTTGCCTTTGTAAAACTATGAAAAAACACATGCATTAAAACCTCAATCACAAAATCCATAGTTGTAACATCGTCATTTAAAAGCACGACCTTATACATTTTTGGTTCTTGCAAATGCTCTTTTTGCAGACTTTCAAGCTTTTCCATTATAAAGTTCCTTTTAAAATCGTATTAATATCCTCTTGTATTAGCTCACTTGGCACTTTACCGAGATAAAACTGAACCTTTTTGCCTTTATTCCAAAAGTCGCTTACATTTTGATATACTCCATCTTTTAAAACGACTTTAAAAGGCAATAATTCCATATTTTGATAAGATATATCCTTTAAAATTTGTGCAATTAGTCTGTCTTTTTCTTTAGAATTACTTAAAAAATAAAAAGCATTATAATCTTTAGCAAATTTCAAAACCTCTTCATCACTGACCTCTTCAAAATGGCTTAAGCCTATAATGACAAAATGCTTAGAATTATTTTGCCACAATTTACTAAGCTCCAATGCTTCTTCCTTGCAAGGCTGACAAAAAGTGCCAAAAAAATCAAACATTAAAATTTTATCCTCTTCCCCCTCGATAACAAAGCCTTTTTCCTTACGCACAAAGGTTTTTTCCCCTCCATTAACACTTCTTAAAAGCACCTTTTCCCCAAGTGCAAATTCTTTAAAATCTAACTCATTTTTAACATCTTCACTCGCACAAGCTATAAAGAGAAATGCGATTAAAAAAGCTGAAAAAATAATTCGTATTTTTTGCATTTTAATTCCTCATAATAAAATGAAGCCCATTATATCGTAAAAAGCTTATTTTAAAATGCGAAAAACTTTATTTACAAATCAATTTTCAAATTAACTCACATTAACGACAAACATTGATGGATGTAACTTAAAGTTACACCAATGCCTACTATTTATTGACATTTGCTTTTAATTATCTAAAAAAGAGTGATAATTAAAAAATTCAACACAAAGGAGTAGCAATGAAAAATTTTGATCCTTATGATGAAAAAATCATCTTTTCTCAACTTAGCGCCTTTATCAATAGGCTTGATTGCTCTAAGCAGAGTTTAGAGCAGCACAAAGAGCAAGAAGGCATAGTCTATGCTAAGGATAAAGAGAGTATCCAATCATCTAGCACGGATAAAAAAATCTCCTTTGCAGGGAAGATTCTAAATGGTGGAATCTTGCAGCAAGATGGAAGCTATCTAAGTGATGATAGGGAGTTTATATATAGCCTTGATACAAGCAGCGGAGCGGGGATTTTGCGTATCACTTCTGTGTGCAAAAAAAACAAGCTTTACGCTTATAAATTTTTCGCAAAAAAATTGTGATTTTGGAATCTATTTGTGTGAGAAGCCTTACAAAGAGCTTGGCTTTGTGTATTGTAATACTTTTAGTGTGCATCCCTACATTAAGGCTTTTAAAGAAATCGCCCCTTATATCGCAAAGAGGATCTATAAGGCAGGGCATTTAACAAAAGCGGTTGTAAATGATTATAAGAGTGAAAAAATCAATGTTTTAGGTCCTTTTTATGATGATAGGAGTTTTACAAAAAGCGTTCAAAACATCCCTATGAATTTAGAAAATCTTTATTTGCTAAATGATGCGATGATTGAGAGTATGCGGCATTTCACAAAGGATAATGGGCTAGCAAAAGAGCTTTATATCTTTGGCGGAAATCCCACTCCTTTGGATAAATTTCGTGCGGATTTGGTGGTCAAAACGATGAAAAATCTCAATCACAATATCACGCAAGGTAGGCAAGAGCAAGCTATCAACCAAGTCGTGTTTCATAGCTTTGCTTTGGGTGAAGAAGTGGCGTTTTTACAAGAATTAAGTAAAGATAGTGGTGGGAAGTATTATCGAGTAAATTCTACGCTAGAATTTAAAAGAGCATTATTAACTCATCTTGATAATGGCAAAATACCTAGCCCCAAAGAGCTGGGCGATGATGCAAGGATTTTACCCATCACACCAGAGAAAATCCACGATGATAATCCACCATGCTAAAATAAAGCACTAGAATTCTAGTGCTTTTATGGGAGGGGGAATTAAAATTAATTTTTGTTTTAATATCTATACAAAATAATACACAAGCAAAAAGCCGCCCAAAATTAAAATTAAAAACAAAATAAAAGCGAGTAAAAATGCCTTTGTGCCACTTTCTAAAAAGTTTTTAAAATCCACTTGAAGTCCTAAAGCACTCATAGCCATTACCAAAAAAAAGCTAGATAAAAATTTAAAAAACTCCACAAGCTCCGCAGGCAAAGTTATAAAAGAGTGCAATGCCACAACACCTAAAAACCAAAAGGCAAACCAAGGTATATGAAGCTTCCTACGCTCTCCCTCTTTGCTCTGTGCGAAAAAATAAGGCACGATAAGTAAAACAGCTACAAGTAAAATAACGCGTATCATTTTGACGATTAAAGCGACTTCTTGTGTGTGAGGAGAAATAGCTCCTGCCGCACCCACGACATTTGCTAATTCGTGCAGGGTAAGTCCTATAAAATAGCCTTCTTGAGTGTGAGTAAAGGAGGGCAAATCAAAAGAGTAAAATAAAGGATATAAAAACATACCCAAAAGTCCAAAAAGCACCACAGTTCCAACGGCTATGACGCCTTTGTAAGGCTTAGATTTAATTGAAGATTCCAAAGCTAAAATCGCTGCTGCCCCGCAAATAGCACTCCCTGCACTAACCAAAATAGCGATTTCTCTATCAAGCTTTAAAATTTTTACACCAATAAGATAACCAAGCCATAAAATTCCAACAACCACGATAAGACTAAGTAAAATTCCACTCAAGCCCACAGAAGCAATACTACCAAGTGTAACATTAAAGCCAAAAAGTATAATCCCAAGTCTTAAAAGCTTTTTAGCACTAAAAACGACCGCTTTTTCACAACTTTTCTTAGAAGTTCTAAATAAAGGTGCCGCAACTATACCAAGCAAAACGCTTAAAATTAAAGGCGATAAATGAAGACTTTTTACCCACGGTAAAAAGCTCACATAATAACTCGCAAAACTCACTAAAAGCACAAGCACAAAGCCATTGATATAGGCTTTGCCTTGTTTTGAAATAATATTTTTTAAATTTTTCACCATATAAACTTTCTCATTTATAATTTTTCATCGCCATTTTAGCATCTAAATCGGCTTGCTTTTTCTTCAAAACCTCTCTTTTATCGTGTAAGGTTTTACCTTTAGCAAGAGCTAGAGTTAATTTTGCTTTATTTTTAGCATTAAAATACAAATCCAAAGCTACCAAAGTATAGCCCTCAACGCTCACTTTGCCGAGCAATTTATCAATTTGCTTTCTATGCATTAAAAGCTTTCTAGCGCCTCTTTCTTCGTGTCTATAAAAGCTATGAGTTGTGCTAAGTAAGGAAATATGAGCATTTAGCAAAAAAAGCTCTCCTCTAATAATACGCACAAAAGAATCTTTTAAATTCGCTCTACCCGCTCTTAAAGCCACTACTTCACTACCCTTTAGCACAATACCCGCTTCAAAACGCTCGATAATATGATAATCAAACAAAGCCTTTTTATTTCTAGCGATTATTTTCATACTTTAGCCTTAAAAACACTACTTCCACTTCCGCTTAAAAAATAGCCTTTTTCTAAAAATTCACTCATCTTAGGATAGAGTCTCACACAGGGTGCAAAAAGATCATTAAGAGCCAAATTTTCACACTCTAAAAGCTCTTTTGTGTTTAATTTTTCATAAATTTTAGCCTCTTTTAAGGCTTGATTAAAATCACTTTTTTGCTTGTCAAATTCCTTATAAACCTTAGCCGTTTCACAAGCGATATTTGGAAAGTGAAGTTCAAATTGGGCTAATTCATCTTCAAATTCTTCAATCACTTCACCACAGCCCTTTACATTTGCACTTTTTGCTCCACTTAAGAAAAACGCCACATCAGCACCTAATCGAACGCTAAGTTGTATCAATCTTTCTTTAGAAATTTTTAAATTTAGCTCTTCGTTCATCATCTTTAAAAACCCTGCCGCATCGCTACTTCCACCCCCAAGTCCAGCACAAGTTGGGATATTTTTAATTAGCTTTAAACTTTTTTTACTAAAAAATTCTTTAAGCTCATTTTCAAAGCCTTCCTTACAAAGCAAATGATAAGCTTTATTGATAATATTATCCTCGCACTTAAAATCGCTAATAAGCTCAAAGCCTTCCTTTTGCTTTTCATCAATTAAAATAAGTTCATCATAAAGCGTATCTAAAAGCACAAAACGCGAATTTAAAAGATGATAGCCCCTATTATCAAGTCCTATAATTTTTAAAAAAATATTGACCTTAGCTTTGGCTTTCATTGCTTAAGCTTTTTGCTTAAATCGTCAAGTTTGATTTCATTTTGAGCGACAGAGTGTAAATTTTCGTCTTTGATTTGCATAATTAATTCTTTTCTTAAAATCAATAAAGACCTAGGGGCTTCAATGCCTATTTTAGCGTAGCCTTTGCCTGTTTGAACGATTTTGATTTCTATATCCTCGCCTATTTGTAAGCTTTGCCCTTCTTTTCTCGATAAAATCAACATTTTTCAACCTTATTTAAGATATATTCTACTTTTTTATGATTTATTTTTATAATGGAAAAAAATTTTTCATCTTCTAAAAAATACTCTCCATCCTCTCCAATTTCAAGTTCATCTAAAGCAATTTTCGTGCCATTTTCAAGCTTACTTAAATCTTTTAGAGAATTTTTTTTAAGATTTAAATATTCTAACACATTTAAACTTTTTTCATCATTATAAAAAAATTTTCCCTCACTCAAACGCTCCAAAGAGCTTAAAGTCGCATTGATTTCAAGCTTTTGCGCTAAAAGCTCACACCAAGATCTCACATAAGCTCCTTCGCTTAATTTTAATTCCACGCTTAAAAAGGGGTGAGTGTAGTGCAAGATTTCATAAGAAAAAACCTGCATTTTGCACTTTTTAAGTGGGATTATTTCTCCTTTTTTTGCAAATTCATAAGCTCTTTTTCCCTCTATTCTTTTGGCACTAAATTGCGGTGGAAAAAAAGAAATTTCCCCCAAAAGCTCCTCACAAGCCTTTTGAATTTGCTTATAATCAAAGGGCTTTAAAAGACGGACTTCTTTGATATTTTGCGTATCAAGACTTAAGGATTTGACCCCCAGCCAAAGCGTAGCACGGTAGCTTTTTGGGCTTTTATCTAAAAAGCGGAAAAGCTTAGTGTATTGATTAAAAGCTACGATTAAAACACCCTTTGCAAAAGGATCTAAAGTGCCAGAATAACCCGCCTTTTTGACTTTATATTTTTTTTTAATTTGACTTAAAAAAGCATTTGAGCTAATTTGGGCGGGTTTATAAGCAACAAAGAGCCTATTCATACCGCTCTTTCGACATAAGAATCAAGTATAATTCTTTCAATACCGCCAAAATTAATGCTTAATTTATCTTTATTAATCCCCACAATTCTCCCCACTCCAAAAATTTTATGTCGCACTAAATCGCCCTTTTTAAATCCCTCTTCCATTTTCATTTCTTCATTAAGCACTCCACTTTCTTCCAAAAAACAGCTTTTTTGTAAATACGCTCTACTTCCTTGATGAAAACGCGAATTAGCATAACTTAAACATAATCTTTTTTTTGCTCTAGTAAAAGCCACATAAGCCAAACGCCTCTCCTCTTCTATATTATCATAGCCCACAGGAAAAAAGCCCATTTCTAAGCCTATAACAAAAACATAGTCAAATTCCAAGCCCTTGCTTGTATGCACACTCATAATGCAAATGCCATTATTTGCTTTATCTTGCTCACTTAAAAGTGAAATTTCGCTTAAAATCGTTTCTAAATTTTCAATATTTTCATTATTGATTCTATCTTTTAAACTTGCACAAAATTCGTTAATATTTGCTATTTTATCCTCACCATCATTTTGTTTTTCGTAATAATCCTTAAATTTAAATTTTTCATCAAGCCCATCGATTAAATCTTTTAAATTTGAAAGCTCTCTCAAGCTTTTAATATTTTCTACAAAATCACACAATTCATTTTGCAATTTTTGACTAAAAGCACCACTCCCTTCCAAATTACACAAGGCTTCAAAAAGTGAAATTCGATGCTTTAAGGCGTGATTTTCTAGCTTTTGAAGTGCCACCTCTCCAAAACCTCGTTTAGGTCTATTAATAATGCGTTTGAAGGAAAAATCATCTTCTAAATTATTAATAAGTCTAAGATAGGCGATTAAATCTTTTATCTCCGCTCTTTCATAAAAACGCATTCCGCTTAATAAAAGATAAGGAATTTGCTCCTTCATTAATGCTTCCTCCAAAGCACGAGAAAGAGCATTAACGCGAAATAAAACGGCAATTTCGTCCGCTTTAACGCCCTGTTTTAAGAGAGATTTGATTTTCTTTGCGACCATAGCACTTTCTTCTCTCTCATCTTCACAGGCACAAATTTCAATCTCCTCTCCCTCATCTTTAGTGCAAATTAAAGTCTTGCCTAGTCTTTTTTGATTATGTGAGATTAACTCATTTGCCGCTTTTAAAATAGTGCCGACCGAGCGGTAATTTTGCTCTAATTTCACTAACTTAACATTTTCAAATTCATTTTGAAAATTAAGGATATTTTCGACCTTAGCTCCCCTCCAGCTATAAATGCTTTGATCATCATCACCCACAACGCAAAGATTTTCGTGGCTTTTACAAAGACTTTTTAGAATTTGATGTTGCAAAAAATTCGTATCTTGATACTCATCAACCATAATGTAGCGATAAATTAAGCTCTGTTTTTTTGCAAATTCCTCATCTTCAAGTAAAAAACAAGTCAGCAAAAGCAAATCGTCAAAATCGACAAAATTATATTTTAAAAGATAAGCTTGATAATTTTTATAATAAGTCGCAAGTTTAAAGACTTTCTCATATTCTTGCCCTTCTTTTTTCAGCTTTTTCGCTTCTTCAAAAACATCTTCTACGCCAAAAGCCATATTTTTAAAGCGTGAAATTTCACTCATAATAAAACTTATACTATCCTTTTCCGCTCCTATGATTTCTTTAAGAATTTTTTTAACATCATCGCTGTCAATCACTACAAAATCATTTTTTCGACCAAGCCTTGCAATGTGAAGTCTTAAAAACATCAATCCAAATTTATGAAAAGTGCAAAGTAAAGGCATAGCTTCTTTATCTCTAATCAGCTCCAAAGCCCTAGTTTTCATCACCATAGCAGCCTTATTAGTAAAAGTAAGCGTTAGGGTGCTTTGTGCTGGAATTCCCACCTCATCGATAAGATAAGCAAGACGCGTTGTGATAGTCTTAGTCTTACCACTTCCAGCTCCTGCTAAAATAAGCATAGCTCCGTCTATATGCCTCACTGCTTCTTTTTGGCTTTCATTGAGACTTTGTAAAATTTTCATTGAAATAAGTCTTTGTTGTTTTTCAAAAAGATATTTTTGGAATTTTTAACATTTTCTTCATCTTTTTTGCCTTTATAGATACTAAAATTGACAAAAATAATGGTATTTTCAATTTGAATTTGTGTAATGGCTCCCAAATCCACACTTACATAAGTCGCAAAATCATCCGCCCCAAAACCTGCATGAAAATACAAACGATCCTTATTAAGCTCCATTGACTCAAAGGTATAACCAGCCAAAGCAAACATTACAAAAGGATTATTTTTAAGGCTTAATTCTTCGGGTAATTCAGGGTCAAATTTAACAAATTGCATATTTGCCACTATGGAAAATTCTATCTTTTCTTCCTGTAAAAATTGAAGCATCTCAAAACAATGCTCTCTCATTAAGCTAACAAATTTTTGATTTTTTAAAATTGTCTCTAGCATTTTAAAGCCTTTATTTTAAATTCCTTTAATAATTTTTCAATCTCACAAATGCCAAATTGCCAAAAATTTTCATCTTCTACATCAAAGCCGAAAACGCTTATCAATTCCTTAGGACTAACACTTCCACCACGAGAAAGCATTTTGATGTAAAGCTCTTTAAAATTCTCACATTTACCACTTTTATAAAGTCCATAAAGTGCCAAAACTAAAAGTTGTGCGTAAGAATAAGCATAGCAATAAAAAGGAGAGTGGATAAAATGCGGGATATAGCTCCACCAAGAAGCATAATTTTTAGTGAGTTTGACGCTTTTGCCAAACATTTTAGCCGACTCTTCCATCCAAATGGCATCAATTTGCTCTTTTTTTAGCTCATTTTCTTCTTTATGAACGCGTCTTTCAAAACAAGTAAAGCTAATCTGCCTATAAAGTGTCGCAAAAATATCTTCAATTTTAGCTGCATAAAGGGCGATTAATTCTTCATTTTTAAGCTTATTTTTTACATAATCAAACACAAGCATTTCGGCAAACACGGACGCCGTTTCAGCTGTGGTTAAAGGCGTGTTTTGATTTAAAAAGCTTACCTTATAAGAAAGCTTTTGGTGTATGGTATGTCCTAATTCGTGTGCTAGAGTAAAAAGGTCGCGGCGTTGATTAGTGAAATTTAATAGCACAAAAGGATGTGCTGTGGAGGTCGCAGAGTGTGAAAAAGCACCTCCTTGCTTATTTTTTTGAGGATATACATCAATCCAGCCGTTTTCAAAAGCCTCTTTTGCTATATCTTCAAATTCGCTTGAAAAACTTTTAAATGCTTTTAAGACAATGTCTTTACTTTTTTCAAAGCTAAAATTTGCCTCCTTACCCAAAGGAGCATACCTATCATAATCTTTAAGCTCCTTAAAGCCTAAAATTTGCTTTTTAAGCAAATAAAAATCTTCGACCAAATGATAGCTTTTCTCCGCACTCAAAATAAGTGCATCAACGCTTTTTTGTGAAATTTGATTACTTAAATGTCTTGGCATTTCAGCATTTTCATAGCCTCTTAAATGGCAAATATTTTTAAGCTCGGTTTTGATCATATTTAAAATAAAGCTTAACAAAGAAGCATTTTTATTTAAAGCCTTAGTGAAATTTTTTGCAGCTTTTTTTCGCACTTTGCGGTCATGATGATAAAGCTTACTTAAAATTTCTTCTTCGCTTAGTTTTTGACCTTCAAAATTAATCCTCAAAGCACTCATGCTCTCATCAAAAAGCCTAGAAAAAGCATTTGCACCCGTATTTGAGAGATAAAGTAAAATGCGTTCTTCTTTTTGACTAAGATTAAATTCTTTATTCTTCAAAAGGGTTTCTAAATAAAAACGATAATCCTCGCAAAAAGCCACAAATTCACTATTTTTTAAGGTTTCCAACTCACAAAATTCTAATTCAAAAAAGAGTAAATTCTCCTCTATTTTTTTACACTTTTCCTCATATCTTGCGTAAAAATCGCCATTTGAAGTATTTTTAGCAAAACATAAATAAGCATAAGTCATTATTTTTGCGGCATTTTCATTTAAATTTTCATATTGTTTTAAGCTGATTAAAAATTCTTCCTTACTTAAATGAGCTATTTTTTTTTCATATTTTTGCTTAAATTCCTCTGCTTGTCTTATATTTTCACAAGTAAAAGCCTCAAGCTCCTCTTCGTTTTTAAATAAAGCACTTAAATCCCACTCCAACATCTCATTTCTCCAAAATTAATTTTTTTAAAATCGCCATCCTTATCGCTACACCATTTTTAACTTGCTTTAAAACAAGACTTTGTGAGCTAGCCATCACTTCATCACTTAAATCAATATTTCTATGCACGGGTCCAGGATGCAAAATGATAAGCTTAGGATTTTTAGCTAATAAATTTGAACGAATACAAAAATCATTAGCATAATCTTTCAAGGAAGCATAAATCGCCTTTTGATGTCTTTCTGTTTGCGTTCTCAAACTCATAATGATATCCGCTTCTTTGACTAATTTTTCGCTTAATTCATAAGAGCTTTTAAGTGAAGTTTTAGGCATAAAATGTGGGGGTGCAACTAAAGTGATGTCAAGTCCAAAACGCCCTAAAAGTTCTATATTTGAAGCGGCAACACGCGAATTTTTTACATCACCTACGATGAGAATTTTTCTCCCCACAATATCGTCTTTAAAATGCTCTTTAATGGTAAATAAATCAAGCAAAGCCTGACTAGGATGAGCGTGCTTCCCGTCTCCTGCGTTTAAAACGGGACAATGTAAGTGTTTAGCTAAAAGATAAGGCACACCTGAGTGCTGATGCCTTACTATAATAGCGTGAGGTCCCATAGCGTCCAAATTTGCCGCCGTATCGTAAAGCGTTTCGCCCTTGCTTGAGCTTGACCTTGAAACATCTAGTCTTAAAACCCTAGCTCCAAGCCTTCTAGCCGCACTTTCAAAGCTTGATAGCGTTCTAGTGGAATTTTCAAAAAATATAGTCGTTACACTTTTTCCTTCAAGCAAAACTCTAGGCTTTTCATCTAAAAATTCACGCGCATCTTCAAAAAGCGCTTCAATCTCACCCCTATCAAAATCCCTAGTCGTAATCAAATGCTTCATACTATCCCACTTTATAAACGCAAATCATCTTTTGAACAAATCGCCGTAAAAAGCACATCGGTAGAGCTATTAAGTGCGGTTTCAACACTATCTTGTATCACACCTATGATAAAGCCTATCGCCACGATCTTCATCGCCACATCATAATTGATATTAAATAAAGAGCAAGCAAGAGGGATTAAAAGCAGTGAACCGCCCGCCACCCCACTCGCTCCACACGCCGCAAAAGTAGCAATAATACTTAATAAAAAGGCTTGAAAAAAGCTTACTTCAATGCCAACCGTATAAGCCGCCGCCAAACTTAAAACCGCTATAGTAACAGCCGCACCGCCCATATTAATAGTCGCTCCAAGCGGGATAGAAATGCTATAAAGCTCTTTGTCAATGCCAAGTTTAGCGCAAAGTGCCATATTTACAGGGATATTTGCCGCTGAACTACGCGTGAAAAAAGCAAAAAACGCACTTTCTCTAAGGCAAATAAAAATGAGTGGGAAAGGGTTTTTACGCGTATAAATGAAGACAATTAAGGCATTAATTACAAAAGCTACAAAAAGCATAGTCCCCACCAAAACAAGCAAAAGTTTTGCATAGCTGATAAGCCCCGCCGCACCCGTGCTAGCAACGGAATTTGCCACCAAACCAAAAATTCCAAAAGGAGCCAATTTGACAATAAATTGCACGATTTTTAAAACACCCTCATTAATATCCACAAAAACTTGTTTTGCCTCTTTTGAGCAGTGTCTAAGTGCCACTCCCCCAGCAATAGCCCAAGCTAAAATTCCCAAATAATTCCCACTTGAAAGAGCGTTTATAGGATTATCTACGATTTTTAAAATCAAATCTTTAAAAATTTCACTCATAAAAGCAGGAGAGCTTTGTGAAGCTTTTTCCACACCTTCTAAAACAAGCTCTGTTGGCGCCAAAAAGCTTATCCCAACAGCACAAGCAGAAGCTAAAAATGTTCCTACAATGTATAAAAAAGCGATATTTTTCATTTTTGCACTTTTTTGTGTGAAATCTTTCGTGCAAATGGAAGTTAAAATAAGAATGAACACAAGCATAGGTGCGATAGCCTTAAGCGCACTAGTAAATAAAATTCCTAAAAAATTTGCCACCACAGCTACATCTTTAGACAACAAACCCACAAAAATTCCAAGCACTATACCAACGCAAATTTGCAAGATTAAATTTCCCTTAGAATAGCTCTGCATAAGTTTAGCAAACATCTCATCTTCCTTAACAAATCGAAATTATAGCACAAAAGTGCTTAACTATGTTAAAGGATTAAAGCAAGGAAGGTTTTAGAGATATTTTATAAAGACAAAAGCTTTATAAAAAAACCTACCAACTACTGCTTACAAGCCCGTATCGTTTTGATTTAAACTTATTTAAAAATTTACAAGAAAGCCCAAGCTAGTAAGTAAAGGCTAGGACTTTGTTTTAGTTAGGATTGTTAGAGCTTTTAAATAAATCAATAAGTGTTTCTATAATGTCTTTGTGGTCTGTGAGTGAGATTGTAAAGTTTTTGTTACTAGGTTTCAGTGATGATTTCTCTAAAGCCTTTTTATACTCATCACTAAGGGGCGTTAGCACAAAGCTATTATTTTCGCATCGTATCTCGCATTTGCCTGTGATTACTATAAAATGCTCTTTTGCCTCAGTGCTTGCTACTGCCTCATCTTCAGCTCCATATTTAACTTGAAGTTTTAGTATCTCGTTAATCTTTTCTTTAAGTGTCCATAGAAATGGATTTATCAGAGGCGGTGTTCTTTTTATGTCTGTAAGTCTGTATATTTCTAATGGGCTAGCTTCTTCATTACTCCATATAAACAAATTGTGATTTTCTTTAAAAAAACTCTTGCTGTATTTGATGAAATAATACTGCCACTCATTTGAGACAAATTTTTCACGCAACTTATCATCACTTATTAGCCCATTTTTAAACATAGCCTGAAAAGCATTTTTTACACTATCGTTATTTTTACAATTTTGCGTCAGCATAATATGCCAAGCCTCTGTGCCGCCAAAGAGAAATTTACCCTTACCATAAGTCCAGCCTAACCAAAAATTACAATTAAATCTGTGATGAATAAGATAGGCGATAATGCGATGTGTGGGCGTTGTGTTTAAGATGTTTTGAGCCTTTTCTAGCATTGCTCCATCATTTTCATCTAAAGGCTCTTTCCCTTTTGCTTTATTTTCATCAAGCAAAAGCTTCAAATCCCCTTTGAAATAGTGGTGATCTTCAAATTGTCGTATAATCTCATCTTTAATTGCTATATCTTTTTTACAAATTTTTACACATTCTGCTATATGTTTTCCCATATCATCTTGTATTGTGCTTTTATAGAATAATGCACCACTAGATAAGTCCCTTTGCTTCTCGCAATAGTTTCTTACCTCACGCAGTTTGTTAGTCTTGTTTTCATCTTGCTTTTTCATAAGAGAGATAAGAGCAAAAAGATAGAGAGCATCTTTTCTGCTTAATTTTCTAGTTTGCTCTTTATTTGATAATCTTGTATCTTGCACCATTGCAGCAAAAAGCTCTTTTCCGCTTGTAATTTCATTGGAATTTTTTGTATCTTTTTTATCAAAAATACAAACTTTATCCCCTACGCTTTCGCCTATTGTTGTAGTAAAGTTTATAAAAATCTTTTCTGCTTCATCTTTTATCTCGCCAAAATTATCAAAGACATAGATAAGAATCTCCAATGCTTCTTTATCAAAAATTTTATACATACTATGAGCGTTTTGTGTTGCATAAGAACCCTTTTTTGTAGGGCTGCTAGATTCTAGCTTTTCATCAAAATGACCAAAATGCACCCTATCCCAATCAAACGAGCTTTTTTCATTTTCATTTGCTTTGTAATAAAGCATTTCGCATAGATATTTGATAATGTTTAGCATATAGCTTTGTGCGAGTTCTATACACTCCATTTGCTTCTCTTCGCCCTGATATTTCACATAGTTAAACAAAGTCTTTAGCCATTTATTATCAAGCTTTTGTGAAATCTCTTCTTGTTTATCTTTCAACTCTCCGCCAAACTTCTCGCCCAAAAAGCCCTCAAACGCTGCTTTAAAATTTTCCCATTCATTGAGCGGTGTTCCTCTAGCATTCATTTTGATATATAGCTCATCATCTAGCTCATCATCTAGCTCAATCAAAGAAAAGGTGAGTCTATCTAAACGCTCTAGCGTGAGAGTATCTAGGCTATATTTGCTCGCTTCTGTATGGATAGAATCTAGCATTGTAAGCATAGATTGTATAGTGGGGTCTTGCTCCCAAAAGGGTAGAAACCACGCTTGATCTTTGATAGTTGTAGATAGGATTGTTTCATTGCTCTTACTTTTCTTTTTCTCCTGTATTTGTGCTAATGCTTCTTGCATTGCTTGGTAAAACTTCTGCGTATTCTCACTCAAAGCCTTGCAAAATTCCCTTGAGCTAGAACGAGTCTCATAAGTGAAGTTTGCTAGATAGGATTCTGTCGTGTTGTTTCGCATTGCGATATACCAATGCAAAAGATAGAGAGTTGTAAGTCTTTGTTGTCCATCAAGGGGGATAAATTCATTATTATTTTTCACACTGCCATAGACAAACTGCAAGTGGAGTGTCTTATCATCATTGCCTTTTAACACCTCAAATAAATCTCGCACAAATTTTTCTCTTATCTTTTGTGCGTTTTCTCTACCCTGTGCGTAGTCGCGTTGGATTCTAGGGATTTTGATCGTGTATTCTTGTGCTAATTCTTTAAAATTTTCTGGCTTCTTCTTATTTGTTTGCTCGCTCATTTGCTCCCCTTATTTTTAGATTCTGGGAATAGATACTCCCGTATTTTTTTGATAATCTCTGCTTGATAGTCTTTGCTATCTTGCTCGCTCCAAAAGAGTGCTTGAGAGATATTCTGCTCTTTTGTATAGTATTTTAAAAACACATTGCGTGTGCAAAGGGGGATAAACTTGCCTTGTTGCTCTAGCTCTTTTATCCTTTGTTGCTTCATTGCAAAGACAGCATTGCTAAGAGAGATATTCTCGCTCTTGCCAAGCAAGGTTAGATTGCCTATTGTGTGTAGTTCCTCGCCTTTAAATATCTCAAAGACATCATTGACACATTTCTCAAAATCTTTAGCTTCACTATCGTCTAGCTTCTCATTTTTTTCTTTTTTATTTTCCACTTTGTTTAGCAAATTTAGCACTTTTTCTAAGGTTTGTGGTATTGCTTTAATCTTAGGCGATGATTCTTTATCGCTTTGCTCCGCATTTTGTATGTTTGCAATATCTTTGGCGTTGTTAAGAATCTGCTTGGCGATTTGTAGCCATTCTTTTGCTTTATTTGTGGATTTTATATTTTTTGCTTCATCTTGCTGGGCGTGGATATGCTCAAGCTCCCATTTTTTGTCTTTGTATATATCAAAGCTAAAGCGGAGCTGTGAGTCTATGTAAGAAAGCATATTAAAGAGTAGTAAAATGGATTTTAGCTTGCTGCTATCATCGCCATATTGTAAAGATGACACTGCTTTTTGAAACTCATCGCCGCTTTTTTTATCTGTAATTTTACCTGTAATTTTTTCTTTTATCGTTTTTTCTATAAACTCACTTTTTGTTTGTTTTTTCGCTAAATTATATAGACCTGCTAGGCTTTCATTTTGAGTAAGTAAAAAGCCGATGAGATGATAAAGCTGTGAATTTTTATACCACGATTTAAGAGTAAGAAAGATTTTTTTAATCTCCTGCCAAAAGCACTCTTTGGGATTTTCTTTAGAATCCACTTTTGAATCTGTAAGCTTATCTTGTATAAACTCAAACACGGCGTGGGATTTATCTTTTTTATCACACACTTCATCACCACAATATATCTCAAATAGCAGTAAAATCCTTGTGTCATAACTCTTTTTATCCTTGACTAAAAAGCTAAAAAACTCATCATCTTGCAGGGCATATTCCATAGAATCCCACTCTTTTGTAATCTCTATCTGCCGCAATTCTTGTGTGTCTTTTGCTTCATCTTTTGGCGGGAGCAAAAGCTGTGCTTTGATAAGCTCGGCATCATTTAGCGGGATTTTTCCGCTATTGACATTTGCAAAAAGATCTGTTTCATCCTCTTTACTTTCATACCAAATCACGCCGACATATTTTTTGCTTGTTGTCTCGCCTTTGAGTAGTGTTTTTATCGCTTCTTTTTTGCTATTATTATCAAACCACTTTTCAATCGTGTTGTAAGCATTTTGCATAAAGTAATAATCCATACCTTTAAAGGCATTATCGCTAGAACCTTTGTTTTCACGCCATAAAGTTTTTAAAAACTCCGTGCTATCCCCTCTTGTTTCATACTCTATCGTGCATTTTACGCTTAAGTCTAGTACCTTAGCGATAAGATAGAGAGTCGTAAGCCTTTGCTGACCATCAATGACATTGTATTTGTCATCAACTTTTTGCACCATAATGGGTTGTAGGCAATAAAACTTTGCTTCAGCTGGTGAGTCTAAAAACTCTTTCAAATCATCAAGCAGAGCATTTACCTGTTGCGTTTTCCACTTATAGCCCCGTTGATAGCTTGGGATATGGTAGTTTATCTTATCATTACTGCCTATCAAAAGCAATTCTTTAATTGTTTTTATATTATTACTCATCATAGCTCCACTCAACTATATACAAACCTATAGCTCATTGTATATCATAAAAATAAACATATCTTTAAACTCAAAAAATATTAAGATTATCCATGTTACAATTTCCATCTAAATTCTAAGAAAGTTATCTTCATCAATAACATTAAAAACTTAAAGGATTAAAATGCCTATTGCTTGTGAAACTATCCAAGAATATACCCTTTCAATCAATAAAAAGTCTTTTTGGCTTTGCTTCAATGAGGTCTATAACCGTGCTTATATCTATAAAGAATACAAGGAAGGAAAAAACCCATTTGATAAAAAACATACTGATAATAAGGCACGGGAAGAATTTTTACAATTTATGAAAACGCACTTTCCCAAAACAAGCTTAACGATGGTTTTTGACACTGCACCTGTTGGATATTTACTATACCCTTACCTTGGAAGTATAGCTGTAGATTGTGATGAAAATGATGCAGTCTATAAAGCTTTGAGTGAAAAATATGAGTTAGAAAATAGCGTACCTAAATCCTTAAATGCAGTTTTTTACGAAATGAGCGTTGATGTTGCTAAAAAAATTTGTGATGATAGACGCGATGAATTTGAAAATTTTTAAATCTTACTTAAATATCACAAAAGTATGCAAGGCTATCATTTAATTTCTCTCATTACATTAGCGGACACATTTACTCTCATACAGCACATATTGAAATCTTTGTGCTATCATTTCAGCTCTTTGAAAAATCAGTCTTTGATGCTCTGGCTCTTTATAAACGCATTCTAAACTTTCTTTAAAAAGTTTAAGCCACACAGCAAAAAGCTCTCTAGGAAAAGGTGCTAAATCAATATGCGTTCGCATAGGATTTCCTTTAAAATTTCCACTTCCTAGCAATAAACCCTCCCAAAAATTTGCGATTTTTTCCTTATGATTACTCCAGCTTGTATCATCTGTGCCGATTTTAGCATTAAAAATCTCCCCAAGTCCGTTTTTATCAACTCTTACTTTCGCATAAAAAATATCCATAAGACTGCGAATAGAATTAGCGTCAATGCTTTCAAATTTCTCTTTAAATTTCATTTTATCTCCTTTTTAATGACCGATAGCATATTTATAATACGCCGCACAAGCACCTTCACCCGAAACCATACAACTGCCTATGGGATTTTTCGGTGTGCAAACCTTACCAAAAACTTTACACTCATAAGGCTTTGCCAAGCCTCTTAAAATTTGACCGCAAATACAAGCTTTATTTTCGCCCTTACTTTTAACCTCGCAATCATAAAGCTTACTTGCGTCATAATTTGCAAATTCTTCTCTAAGCTCTAAGCCTCCATTTTTTATAAGTCCTAAACCTCTAAATTCAAAATCGCAAGGCTTGAAATATTTTTGAACCAAATTTTATGCCTTGACATTACCCAAGCGACTCACAACCCTTGAGTATTGATTATAAATTTCGGCTTTTTGGGCGTTTTTTTTGTAAATTTAAACTTAGTTATTAACTTTTAAAATTTATATTGTTATAAAAAAAGGAAAATTATGTTAAAAGAGCTAGATTTATTATACCTTTGGCATCCTTGCACACAAATGAAAGACCACGAAAAAATCCCCCTAATCCCCATAAAAAAAGCACAAGGAGTATGGCTTTACGATTTTGATGATAAAGCTTATATGGACTGCATTAGCTCTTGGTGGGTGAATCTTTTTGGTCATTGTAATCCTGAAATTTCAAACGCCATAAAAACTCAACTTGAGCGCTTAGAACATGTGCTTTTAGCGGGTTTTAGCCACGAGGGTATTATTAGGCTTTCTCAAAGGCTTTGTGCTTTAAGTGGCTTTGATAAGTGCTTTTATGCAGATAATGGCTCTTCCATCATCGAAGTTGCTCTTAAAATGAGCTTTCATTATCATCTTAATAAGGGCAAGAAAAAGAATAAGTTTTTATCCCTTGCAAATTCCTACCACGGCGAAACTTTAGGAGCTTTAAGCGTAGGTGATGTCAAGCTTTATAAGCAAACTTATAATCCACTTTTTTTAGAAAATTTAAGCACAAAAGCCCCAAGTGGAGAAGATTATGAGGAGGCTTTAAAAGAGCTTAAAAGCACCCTAGAAAAACACGCAAATTCTCTTTGTGCTTTTATCGTAGAGCCTTTAGTGCAGTGTGCTGGCAATATGAATATGTATGAATCTAGCTTTTTAAATGAAGCAATTAAGCTTTGCCGCTATTTTGAAGTGCAGGTGATTTTCGATGAAATTGCCGTTGGTTTTGGTCGCACAGGAAAGCTTTTTGCTATGGATTATTGTAAGGAAAAGCCCGATTATCTTTGTCTTTCTAAGGGCATTACGGGGGGCTTTTTGCCTTTGGCTGTGGTTTTGGTAAAAGATGAAATTTATAATGCCTTTTACGCGCCTTATGAGGATAATAAAGCCTTTTTACACTCGCACTCTTACACGGGTAATGCCCTTGCCACAGCAGCAGCTAATGAGGTTTTAAATATTTTTGAAACGCAAAATGTTTTAGAAAAAAACGCTAAATTAAGCCTTTTCATTAAGCAAGAATTTGAAAAATTAAAAGAATTTCATTTTTTAAGTAATTTTAGACAACAAGGTATGATTTACGCTTTTGATATCAAAAGTCAAATTTCAAGGGCGGGGCTTTTGGTCTATGAAAAGGCTTTGCAAAAAAAGCTTTTGTTAAGACCTTTAGGAAATACGATTTATTTTATGCCGCCTTATATCATTACAAAAGATGAAATTTCTTATGTTGTAGATAGTTTGATAGAAATTTTTAAGGAATTTAAAGCTTAAGAAAAGTTTCAACTTGACTTTTAAATTTCTTATTTTCTATATTTTTTGCATTAAAAAAAGGAAGATTAATAATAGGAATTTTTGCATAGCTTTTAATAAATTCATCTTGCAAAGGCTCTTTTTTCCCCATCATCGCCAAAAAAAGTATGGGAATTTGCCTCATTTTAAGCGCTTCTATACTTAGTAAAATGTGATTAATACTCCCAAGATAATAACGCCCCACTAAAATGGTAGGTTTTTTAAATTTTTGCATAAAATCTATCATCGCAAAATTTTCATCAAGGGGCGTGAAAAGCCCACCGGCTAATTCTATTAACAAATTTTCATTATTGGGAATTTGTAAAGAGAAAGCCTGATAATTTGCTTTTTCTTTTATCTTAGCTAAATGTGGTGAAGCGGGTGTTTGAAGTGTAAAGCCCTCTTTTAAAATGCGCGTTTTAGGGCTTAACTTAGCAATTAAATCACTATCTGTTGGAGTGCCAGCTTGTATGAGTTTAAAATAATCATAGTTTAAATTTGCACAAAAAGCCGCACTAAAATGCGTTTTCCCAGCGTCTGTATGAATCCCACTAATATAAATTTGCATTATGAAATCCACTTCAAACCTACGCTTGAGGCTAAGATAAGCCCTAAGAAAAAAAGCTTCATTAAGCTTTTGCTTTCTTTAAAAAACACCACGCCCACTATCACGCCTCCAGCCGCTCCTATGCCTGTCCATATCGCATAAGCAGTTGCCATAGAAATTTCACGCATAGCCAAAGAAAGAAAGCCAAAGCTTAAAGAAAACTGCATTAAAATGGCAAGGAGGTAGATTTTCCGTTTTGTAAGGATAAGTTTTTTCATCGCTATCACGCCCAAAATTTCCATACACCCAGCTAAAAAAAGAAAAAACCAACTCATTTTTTCTCCTCAAAATCTAGTCCCAAATCCTGCGAAAGCTCCTCCACTAAAGCTTCATCATTTTCTCTACTCACAAATTTAAGTCCCACCACGCCCAAAAGCAAGATGAAAATTAAAGAAATCTTAAGTAAAGAAAAAGGCTCATTGAAAAAGAGCATTTCAGCCAAAACCACTCCCGCTGTGCCTATACCTACAAACACCGCATAAGCCACGCTTACCTCAATCTTTTGCATAGCCACCACAGCACAACAAAAAGAGATCAAAATCCCACAACCCGTTAAAATATACCAAATAAGCTCATTGGCATATTTTAAGCCGCTCACCCAAAAGCACTCCACAAAACCGCCCAAAAGCACCAAACACCAAGCTAAATTAACACTGACTTCTTTTTTCAAATCCAAGCCTTTTGTAAAAATAAGGAGCGAATTTTAGCATAAAAAATTGATTTACTATACATTTATAATTTTAAATGAAAATTTTATGACTTTTAATTTTATCAAAAGGAGAAGTGATGAATTTAATAAAAGGTGGTAAAAAAGCCTTGTTGGTAATGGCTAGCCTTGCGTTTTTAACAAGTGCAAATCTTTATGCGAAAGATTTTAAGCCTGTCATTGTAATCCACGGAGGAACAAGCGGTTTAGGTCTCACAAAAGAGGAATTTGCTAAAAGAGAAGTGGTAATGAAAGAATCGCTTAAAGCTGGTCAAAAAATTTTAGAAGCAGGAGGAAGCTCAACCGATGCTGTAATTGCTGCAATTAAAGTAATGGAGGATAGCCCTGAATTTAATGCAGGTAAAGGAGCTGTATTTACCGCTGATGGCTATAACGAACTTGACGCTTCATTAATGGATGGGAAAACCTTAAATGCAGGTGCTATCGCTATGGCAAGAACGATTAAAAATCCTATCGAGGCGGCAAAAGTGGTTATGGAAAAAACGCCACATACCCTAATTGCCGGTGAAGGTGCGGACAAATTAGCCAAAGCAAATGGCTTAGAAATCGTCAAGCAAAAATATTTCTACACAGAACACCGCTATAAACAATTCAAAGAAGCACAAAAAAGTAAAGAAGTTTTACTCGATAGTGATAAGGCTAAGGCACATTTAGGACTTAGCACAGAGCCTTATTTAGGAACAGTGGGAGCAATCGCCTTAGATAAAAATGGAAATTTAGCCGCTGGAACAAGCACAGGCGGAACGACAAATAAAATGACCGGACGCATAGGAGATTCACCTATTATAGGAGCTGGAAATTATGCAAATAATGATTCTGTGGCTGTTTCTTGCACGGGAACAGGTGATATTTACATAAGAGTGGCAGCAGCACACGAAGTCGCAGCCCTTTACAAGCATAAAAAATTATCTATCCAAAAAGCAGCAGAAGAAACCATTAAAGAGGTAGCAGAACTTGGCGGAATTGGTGGAATTATCTCAATCGATAAAAATGGTAAAGTAGGATATGCTTGGACCAAAGATAAACTTGGAATGTATCACGGCGAAGCTAGAGCTGGTGAAGAGCCTAAAATCTTTTGGCCTGTGGCTAAATAATCAAAGTGCCTAAGCTTAGGCACTTCCTTCTTAAATACTTCTTTAAATAAAATTTGATAAAATGATAATTTAAACTTTCTATAAGAAAACTTAAGGGAAATACTAATGCTTAGCAAAGATGTCAATTTTTATTATAGACAAATTTTAGAAAAATATCCTAATTCTTATTTTACACAGGATTTAAATAAGGTTATTATTGGGATTGATTGTGAATATTTAGATGCTAATTCTATAACATTTAGCGAATTAAAAGCTAAATTTTATGAGTGTGCGGCAAGAGAAAAATTATGCGAATATGCGGGTTTTTTTGGGGTTTTGAGTGCAGATTTTATTCATTTGTTTGAAAATTTGCCCTCTTTAGAGCGTAAAAATTACGATTTCCCGCCCTTTTTATTTGCTAATGCTAAGGCTTATTTGCTCTATGAAAAAAACAGCAAAATGTTTTTTAAATTTGGAGAAAAAACTTATTTTGATTTCTTAGATGATCATTTTAAAATTCCTCCTAAAAACAAAGCTGAATTTAGCATTTTAAACGACTTAAAAGAAGAGAAAGAAAGCTATGAAGCTATGGTCGAAAAGGCTAAAGAATATCTTTTGAGTGGAGATATTTTTCAAGTCGTTTTAAGCAAACAGCTTTGCATTAAACATAATCTTAAGCCTTTTGATTATTATGAAGCTTTAAGCCTTGAAAATCCTAGTGCTTATATGTTTTATTTCCCTACTCAATATGGCGTAGTTTTAGGCTCATCGCCTGAGCTTTTGCTTAGCATTAAACAAAAAGAAATTTTTACAGCACCCATAGCTGGAACAAGAAATTTGAACGCAAATAGCAATTTAGAGGCGTTAGAAAAAGATCTTTTAAGTGATGAAAAAGAATTGAGTGAGCATAGAATGCTTGTAGATTTAGCAAGAAATGACATCTCTAAATTTGGTAAAAATACTAGAGTTGAAAAACTTTATAATGTCCTAAAAAGCAAATATGTGATGCACATCGTTAGCGAGGTTTATGCTAATTTAAGAGAAGAAGCCAGCATTTTTGACGCTATTGGCGCACTTTTTCCAGCAGGGACTCTAAGCGGTGCACCTAAAATTCGTGCCTTAGAAATCATCGGCGAACTTGAAAATCTTAATCGTGGCGTTTATGGCGGTGCGGTAGGCTTTTTAAATTTTAATGAAAATGTCGTTTTAGCTCTTATCATACGCTCTGCCTTTTTCAAAGATGACAAAGCCTACATTTCAAGCGGTGCAGGTATAGTGCTAAAAAGCGAAGCAAAAAAAGAATATGATGAAATTTGTGCCAAAAGAAAAGCTTTACTAACGACATTTGAAAGGCTTGCAAAATGATACTTTTAATCGACAATTACGACTCTTTTGTTTATAATATTAAATTAATGCTTGAAAGGTTAAGTAATGATGAAATTAAGGTCGTTAGAAACGATAAAATAAGCCTTAGCGAAATCAAGACTTTAAATCCTTCTCATATCATTTTAAGTCCGGGTCCAAAACATCCAAAAGATAGCGGAATTTGCCTTGAAATTTTTAAAGCAAAACTAGAAATTCCTGTGCTTGGAATTTGTTTAGGGCATCAGGCTTTAGGACTTAGCTTTAATGCTAAAATTAAAAGACTTCAAAACATAGCTCACGCAAAAAGCTCCACACTTACTATACAAAAAGAAAGCATTTTGTTTAAAAATTTGCCAAAAAGCTTTAACATTATGCGTTACCACTCTTTAGAAGTTGTGGAACTTAGCGAGGATTTAGAAGCTCTGTCTTATAGTGAAGATGGAGTTTTGATGGCGATGAGGCATACAAATTTGCCTTATTTTGGGATACAATTTCACCCTGAAAGCTATTTTAGCGAGTATGGTTTGCAAATTTTCTCTAATTTTCTCAATGAAAATAAAAAAGAAATAAAGCAAGATAAAAATTTAAATCAATACCTGCATAAACTCAGTGAAAATATCGCCTTAGAAAGTGAGGATTTTAAAAATATTTGCGAATTTATAATGAGTAAAGAATATGAGCCTTTGCAAATCGCCGCCCTACTCATACTCATCACAGAAAAATCACTCAATCAAAAGTCTTTAAGTGCTTTTGTGCAAAATATCTTGCGTTATTCTAAAACCTTTAGTGATGAAAGTGAGATGATAGATATTTGTGGCACTGGGGGCGATGGCTTTAAGAGCATTAATGTCTCGACGGCGGTAGCTTTTATCCTTGCGTCTTTGGGGGTAAAAGTCGCTAAACACGGCAACCGCGCGATATCTAGCTCAAGTGGAAGTAGCGATGTTTTAGAAGCTTTACAAATTCCAATCCCTTCATCTTTAGAGGAGGGTTTAAAACTTTTAGAGGAAAAAAATCTTAACTTCTTTCACGCGCCATTTTTCCATCCTTTAGTGGGAGAATTAAGAGAAATTCGCTCTAAGCTAGGAGTAAGAACGGTGTTTAATGTCTTAGGTCCCTTGCTGCATCCAAATTTAAAACTTAAATATCAGCTTATGGGAAATTATCACGCACCCGTGCATAGACTTTTAGCTGAAGTGTTAAAAGCACTCGGTAGAAAACACGCCTTAGTAGTAAGGGGAAATGATGGAATGGATGAGCTTAGCATTTGCGATGAAAGTAAAATTATAGAATTAAAAGATAATGAAATTTATGAATATAATATTGCCCCCGAGCAATTTGGCTTTAAAAGGGCTTTTCATAGTGAAATTTTAGGCTCAAGCCCTGAAAATAATGCTAAAGATTTAGAGCTTATTTTAAGTGCAAAACTTAAAGGTGCAAAATTTGATATAGTCGTTTTAAATGCGATGTTTGCACTTTATACCGCTAATAAAGCAGCAAGTCCTTTGGAGGCTAAAGATGTGATTTTAGAGGCTTTAAATTCGGGGCTTGTGTATGAATTTTTTAAAGCTTATCAAAATGACAAAGCTTAAAATTTGCGGCATAAAAGACATTTTAAACGCTGAGCAAATCAGTGGCTTAGAACAGATTAATTATCTAGGTTTAATTTTTGCTCAAAGTGTGCGAAAGGTCGATGAGAAAACGGCGATAAAACTCTCTCAAATCATCCATAAAAATCATAAAAAAGTCGTGGGGGTTTTTGTCGATGAAAGCTTAGAATTTATCCTTAAAATAGCTCAAAATGCAGAGCTTGACGGCGTGCAAATTCACAGACACATCGCTCAAAAAGATTTCGAAATTTTGCAAAAAAATAAACTTTTCGTTTGGCAAGTCATTAGCGTAGGAGAAAATCTTCAAATGCCTAGTCAAATTTATGCAGATATGACTCTTTTTGACACTAAAGGTAAATTTAAGGGTGGAAATGGGATCAGTTTTGACTGGAATTTGCTAAAAGATTATAAACAAAAATTTGGCATAGCTGGAGGTATAGGAGTGCATAATATCCGCGAAGCTAAAGCTTTAAATCCCACTCTCATCGATGTTAATTCTAAGGTAGAAAATTCGCAAGGTTTAAAAGAACTTGCTAAAATTAAAGACTTAATTAAGGAGTTTCAAAAATGAAAAAAAGCTATTATGGAAATTATGGGGGGCAATTTTTACCCGAAAGTGCGATGTTTGCCCTAAATGAGCTTGAAAAAGCTTTTTTGAAATTTAGCAAGAATAAAGAATTTAAAAAAGAATTAAACGAGCTCTTAAAAAATTATGTTGGACGCCCAACTCCTCTTTATTACGCTAAGAATTTAAGCAAAATTTACGGACATAAAATTTATCTCAAAAGAGAAGATTTAAATCACACAGGCGCACATAAAATCAATAATGCCATAGCTCAAGCCTTGCTTGCTAAAAAAATGGGTAAGAAAAAAATCATAGCCGAAACAGGCGCCGGACAGCACGGACTAGCCACTGCTACTGCTGCGGCACTTTTGGGACTTGAGTGTGAAATTTTTATGGGTGCTGTCGATGTGCAAAGACAAGCTTTAAATGTCTATAAAATCGAACTTTTAGGTGCGAAAGTTAATGCCATTGAAAGCGGGCTTAAAACCTTAAAAGAAGCTACAACAGCGGCAATTCAACATTGGGTAAGTGATATAAAAAATTTATTTTATGTCGTAGGAAGTGCGGTTGGTCCTTATCCCTATCCTAAAATGGTAACGCATTTTCAAAGTGTCATAGGCAAAGAGTGCAAAATGCAGCTTAGAAAGCTTGGTAAAAAGGCTGATTATATCATCGCAGCAGTTGGTGGAGGTTCAAATGCGGCGGGAATTTTTAACGAATTTTTAAATGATAAAAGCGTCAAACTTATAGGCGTAGAGGCTGCGGGGCTTGGCATTGATACGCCTTATCATGCTGCAACTTTAACTAAGGGAAAAACGGGCATTATTCACGGAATGAAAACTAAGGTTTTGCAAGATGAGTTGGGGAATATACTGCCCGTGCATAGCATTTCTGCGGGGCTTGATTATCCCGGAGTGGGACCTTTGCACGCACATTTGTTTGAAAGTAAAAGGGCTAAGTATGAGGCAATTAGCGATGATGAGTGCATGAGGGCTTTAAAACTACTTTGTAAGGAGGAAGGGATTATCCCCGCTATCGAAAGTTCGCACGCCTTAGCTTTTTTGGAAAAGCTCTGCCCCACTCTAAAGAAAAAAAGTGTGATTATCGTTAATCTTTCTGGGCGTGGGGATAAAGATATGACAAGCATTAGAGCTTATAAAAAAGGAACAATTTATGGTTGATTTTAGAAAATTTTATAAAGACAAGGCAAATATTGCTTATATCGTAATGGGATATCCTAATTTAGATATGAGTGTGAAATTTATCAAGCGTTTAGATGAGTGCAATATCGATATTTTAGAAGTTGGTGTGCCTTATAGCGACCCCATAGCCGATGGAGAAATCATTGCAAACGCTGCTAACAAAGCTTTAGAAAATGGAACAACCATACATAAAATATTAGAAAAACTAGAAAAAATCGAAACTAACAAAGCCCTAGTTTTTATGGCGTATTATAATTTAATCTTTGCTTATGGATTAAAAGCCTTTGTAAAAGCGGCTAAAAAGGCTGGAATTTGTGGTTTAATCGTGCCTGAGTTAAGTTATGAAGAAAGCAGCGATTTAAAAAAAGAATGCGACAAAGAGGGCTTAGCTCTCATCACTTTCATCAGCCTTACAACACCAAAAGAACGCATAGTTAAACTTTGCAAAAATGCAAATGGCTTTATTTATCTTTTAGCAAGCATAGGACTAACGGGCGGAAAATCTTCTCGTAATGAACTTTTGGTGAATAAAATTGAAGAAATTAGAGCCTATACAAAACTGCCTATTTTTGTAGGTTTTGGCATAAAAAATTATGAAGATGTTGAAAAAATTCGCAAAATTAGCGATGGAGCTATTGTCGGCACAAGTATAGTTAATGAATTTCAAAATGAGAACATCGATGAAGTGATAAAAAATGTGAAAGAAATCTTTAAAAAATAACCTTTTAGTTAATTTTTACTTTTTTTATAATATAATGTAAATTTAAAGTTAGAATAAGGAGCTTAAATGTTAAAAATACTTGAATATTCCATTACTCATTTTTGTGAACATATTTTAAGACTACGCATAGAAAAGGGTGAAAATATCGGTGGTGAGCTTTATGGTGCTTCTATACCTATCGAAGGGACTAAGGGTAATGAGTATGATTTTTACCTCTTTTTTCCTAAGGAAGCCTTGAAAAAATTCGCCGATGTTTTAATAAGTGATTATAAATTTAAAGAAGACGATTGGTGCGACCTAATAAAAGAATGTGCAAATCAAATCATAGGTTATGCTAAAAATTTACTAAATGACGCTAAAGGTGAAGATGAATACAAGCTTGGCATACCAGAATATTTAGGTCGTATAGATTTTTCTACAATTAAGCTTGATGAGTCTTTGACTTACTCCATTGACAATTACAATTTTAGAATAGGCTTTAAAAAATATGAGTGATGAAGCAATCGAAGATATCCACGATGCACATGGTCTTTTAAATTCCTATGAAGACATTTTAGATATCACGGTGGATTTTGTTAGTGAGCTAGGCACTACCAATATGAGCGTATCAGAGCTTTTAAAACTTGAGGTCGGTTCTGTAATAGACCTTGAAAAGCCTGCGGGGGAGAGCGTGGAGCTTTACATCAATAAGAGAATTTTTGGAAAAGGTGAAGTTATGGTCTATGAGAAAAATCTAGCCATAAGAATTAATGAAATCCTCGACTCCAAAACGGTCTTACAATACTTCAAAAAAGAAATTTAGTGAAAAAAATTTTTCTTTTACTTTTAATGACTATGCCTCTTTTTAGCGCTAAACTCATTAATTATAATATTTATGACAGAAATGACAGAGTTGATTTAATGCTCTCTTTTGATAGTGCTTATCAAGGTAAAATTTCCCAAAAAAAAGAGGGAGAATTTGCCCTTTTAAGCTTTGAAGGACTTGAAGCTAAAGAAGAGCTTAAAAGTTTAAATTCTAAACTCATCAATAAAATTCAAATTAGCTCTAAAAATAATGCAACTCACATTATGTTTCAAACAAAAGAAAAGCTAAACTTTAGCCTAAGCACAATCAATGACAAATTTGGACTTCGCATAAGAGCCTTACCTGAAGGTGCAAATCTTCCTTCACTTTCTCAACCCATTAAGCAAGAAGTGGATAAACAAAACGATTTAATGCCTAAACCCAAAGATATTGAAAGTTATGATTATACAAATTACATACTTGTTATGCTTGTTTTAATGCTTTTACTTATAGTTTTATGGTGGCTTAAAAAAACAAATGTGAATTCAAAAAATTTTGGCGGAATTAAATTTCAAAGAAATATAGATAGAAATAATCAGCTTGTCATTTTAGATTATGAAAATAAACGCTATGTTTTAATCATAGGAAATTCAAATCTTCTTTTAGAAAGCAAAGAAATACCGCAAGAAGAAGCAAAGGTCAATGAGGAAAATTTCAACTCTTTCTTTGAAAATAACAAAAGAAAAATTCAAAATATCATTTTAGAAAAGCAAAAGAAAGCTTAAGGAATTTGATTGATAACAAGAGTTAGAGAAATGGACTTTGATATTTTCTTAAGCTCTTCTTTGGCTAAATTTAATTCCTTATCCTCGTTATAAATATATAAAGTGCTACCTAATAATTTAAAAGAAACCTTATCTTCATAATTTAACGCTTTTGCTAAAGCCAGAAGAAAACTTAACCAAGTTATAATTTTAGTATTAGGTAAAAGTTGCCTCAAAGGATCATTGCTATAAGGATTTGATTTTTTCCCATTGAGTTTAATAATTGTAGCGATTAAAACTTTATCTTGGTGCGAAAATCCATAGCTTAATCCACCCATTATAAAATTCATAGCGTGTTCATTAGCAAAATAAAAATTTAAATATTCGCCTATATGAGAAAGCTTTGCGGCATTTATCAAAATGTTTCTATATCTTCTATTTAAATAATGCAAATCTTGCAAAACATCAAAAAGCTGTGAAGCAAAATGTGGAGTTTTATAATTTAAATCCTGCTTTAAAAATCGATCTTGCAAAGACTTTAGGCTAGGATTAAAATTAATAGGAAAAGTGTGATTTACCCTAAGCAAATCTTTTAAAAAAACACCTTCGCGTATGCCAACTCCACTTGTAATAACCTGCTTACTTTTAAGCCTTTCTGCGATTTTAAGAAAAATCAAAGTGCCCTCTTGAATAGTATCAAAACGCTCTTTTTTAATGCCAAAATTTGTTAAAGCCTGCGCGTCCGCATTGAGCATTTTTATAATATGCTGTTTTTCACTCTTAAAATCATAACGATAATCGTGCAAATTTTTTAAAGGATAAGAATTTTTTTGCATAATGGAATTGGAAATAGCTCTCAAGCTTCCACCTATGGCTATAAGATTATCATTGCAAAAATGCGTAGGAATTTGTTCTAAAATAGGCTTTAAAAACGCTTCAATATTACCCAGCTTATTAGTATCGTAAAAAAGCTCCTTAAGTCTTACCGTGCCTATATCAAGAGAGATGTAATCTACAATTTTATTATCCTTAATCAAGCAAAGCTCACTTGATCCGCCTCCTATGTCGAGTGTAGTAGCATTTTTAAAAGGGCTAAGTAAATTTAAAGCAGCCAAGCCTCCCAAATAACTTTCACTCTTTCCATCGATACAGCGAATGTTTAACCCTAGCCTTTCCTTAATTCTTTGAATAAAATCCTTAGAATTTGGTGCATCTCTTAAGGCTGAAGTCCCCACAATAAAAATTTTCTTACACTTATGCTTATAAGCACACTCCTTAAAATATCTTAAGGCATCTTCAGCCCTTTGCATAGCTTCTTCTTGTAAAATTTTACCATTATTATAGGCATTTTCACCAAGTCTTACTTTTCTTTTAAATTCCGCAGCCGTATAAAAACCATAGCGTGAAGTTTTTTCAAATACTATCATTCTTATAGAATTTGAACCTAAATCCACAACAGCTGTTTTTTTTGCCATTTAATTTTCTCTATGACGACTTTTAAGACGAAGTTCTTCTATGGTTTCACTATTGTCAGGGTCTGGTATAATGCACTCATAAGGGCAGGCGACTATACAAGCAGGTTCGGAAAAATCATTCACGCACTCAGAACAAAGATCGGGATCAATAACATAAATGGGGCTATTTTCACAAATAGCATCATCAGGACATTCTTCCCTACAAGCATCGCAACAAACACAATCTTTTGTGATTAAAAGAGACATTTTTACCTTTCACAATAAAATAATTTAACCTTATACAATAAGAAAACTTAAAGAAAATATAAACTAAAAAACAAAGGGAAAAATTTGCACCATAAGGTGCAAAAATTAAGATTTTTTAGGGAAGCAAAAACGATAGCCCCTACGACGAACCGTTTCTATGGTAGAGATATTAAGCGGCTTATCCATTTTTTGACGAATTTGATTAATAGCTACTTCAATAACATTTGGCGTTACAAGCTCAGGCTCCTCCCAAATCGCATCTAAGAGCTGCTCTTTAGAAACAATTTGATCAGAATGCCTTGCAAGATGTGTTAGCACCTCAAAAGGCTTACCTTTAAGCTCAATATCTTGCCCTTTATATGTAATTTTTTCTTCATCTGGGTCTATTGTCAAATCTTCTATTTTAATCACATTTGTTCCGCCAAGTCTTAGCCTTGCTTCAATTCTAGCTAAGAATATATCAAAATCAAAAGGTTTTTTGATAAAATCATCAGCACCCAATTTTAAAGCTTTTATTTCATTATCCTTATCTGCTTTTGAAGAAATAATAATCACAGGAGTGCGAGGAGACTTTTGTTTAACAAGACGAATAAGCTCCGCCCCATCACCATCAGCTAAGGTCCAGTTCGCCAAGACTAAATCATAATGTCTAATACCGATGAAGTATTCTCCATCCTTAAAATTCTCAGAAGAATCACTTTGATAACCAAATTGAGCAAGGTTTTCTACTATGCTCTTGTTAAGACCTATATCATCTTCTATAATCAAAATTCTCATTTTTTATCCTTTATATTTAAGAAAATTTTAAAAAGTATAACACAATTTAAGTTAATATTTATTTTTTCATTACATTTTACTTAAATTTATGAGCCAAAATTTGAATTGTTTGTTGTTGATTTTGAACCACCACCAAAAAAGCCCGATTTTGTTCCAGCCTTACTAGCACCTGCTGTTCCAGCTTTATTAAAACTATTCATACTTCTTTGATAAGCACTTTGATTTGAAAAAGCTCCTCTTTGCTGATTTGCAAAATTTTGATTATTAAAAAGCTTTGAGCCTATCCAGCTACCCAAAATTGCTCCCGCCGCACTTGCTAGCAATGTTTCTCCAAGACTTAAGCCTCCACTACTTATTTGAGCGTTATCTTTGGTTAAATTTGAAGTTCCCTCATCTATTTTCGCTGCCTCTTCCTTAATAAGAGCGTCCATTTCTTCTTTAGTTAAAACTCTTTCCGTTCCATCAAGCTGCTGTAAAACAACTCTAGTTTCAGCACTTGGAAACTGCTCTTTGATTTTGTATTGATTAGGAGCTGTTTCCTCTATAATGACAAAAGCACCTTGTTGAGCGTTTTGTGTGCTTTCACTTGAAGCTTGAGTTGAATCATTGCAGCCAACCAAAGCCCCAGCAGCAACGGCTGTTAAACCACTTATCATACCGATTTTGAGGATTTTTTGAATTTTTGACATATTTTCCCTTTAAATTTAAAATCTAAAGGAATTTTAACGCAAAATAATAAATTAAGAGTTTAAAAAATGAAAAAGCCCTTACGGGCTTTAAGATTAAAGTCTTGATTCGTAGCGTCTTAGCATATAAAGTCTCTTAAGCATTTTTTTACGAGCTGAAATTTTTTGCTTTTTACGAATTTCAGTCATAGGCTCAAAAAACCTTCTTGCTCTCACTTCAGTTACAACAAGATTTCTATCAACTTGTTTTTTGAATTTGCGATACGCTTCATCAAAAGACTCGTTAGGATGCACCTTAATACCTGGCACGACCCTCACCACCTTTCTTTAATGATTTTAATTGTGAAGCGAAATTATAATCAAATAAAGTAAATTTAACAAAAATGATATAAATAAAATTTTTATTTAAGAATTGTTTTTGTTTATTTGCATTACAATTAATAAAAACTAAACACAAGGAGTTCTTCTATGCAAGGACACATCACGCATTACACGCAAAAAAGATATATTTGGTATCTTATCACTACCATTATTATTTTTACCCTACCTTTTATAAGAATTAATGATAACCACTTTTTTCTACTAAGTTTTGACCACAAAAAGCTTCATTTGTTTTTTACCGCTTTTGATACTCAGGAATTTTATCTTATGCCCTTTGTGCTTATTTTGCTTTTTTTAACTATCTTTTTTGTTACAACTTTAGCTGGTAGAATTTGGTGTGCGTGGAGCTGTCCGCAAACTATATTTCGTGTGATTTATAGGGATATTATTCAAACAAAACTTTTAAAAATTCGTAAAAATATCAATAATAAACAAAAAGAATATGAAGGGCAATTTTTTAAAAAATTCTTAGGCGTATTACTTTTTTACCTTATTTCTATCGTGGCTGTAAGTAATTTATTATGGTATTTTATACCACCTGAAGATTTTTTCATTTATATACAAAATCCAGAAGAACATTTGCTTTTGTTTGGAATTTTATTTTGTGCGTCTTTATTTTTGACCTTAGATATAACCTATCTAGCGGAAAAATTTTGCATTTATGTTTGTCCTTATGCAAGAATTCAATCTGTAATGTTTGACCGCGATACTATGCAAGTGATTTATGATGAAAAAAGAGGTGGTGTGATTTATGATGGGAAAACTAAGCTTTATAAAAAACCTCCACAAGGTGAGTGCATAGGCTGTGAAGCCTGTGTGAGTGTATGTCCTACGCACATTGACATTAGAGCTGGGATGCAACTTGAGTGTATTAATTGTTTAGAGTGTGCTGATGCTTGCTCTACTATACAAAGCAAATTTAATCGACCAAGTTTGATTAACTGGACAAGTGCGAAGGCTATGCAAACGCGTGAAAAAGTGAATTATTTTAGATTTAGAACTATAGCTTATGCTGGAGTTTTAACCATAGCTTTAATTGCACTTTTTGTTATGGGCTCTAGAAAAGAAAATATGCTCCTTAATATCAATAGAAGCACGGAGCTTTATAGTATCAAGCATAAAAATAATGTTTTGCAAATTACAAATGCTTATACCTTCTTATTTCAAAATACAGACAGTAAGCCACACGAATATTATTTTGAAGCTATTTTGGAGGGGGTGGAAAATGGAGTTAAAATTCTAAGACCAACCAAGCCTTTTAAACTAGAAGCTGGAGCAAAAGATAAAAAAATCATTGTCCTAGAAGCCCTTAAAGAATTAGCTAATGATAATCAAAAAGACACAATTTTTTCACTTAAAATCAAAGCCTACGCTCTTGATGACCCAAACATAGTCGTATATAGAGAAAGCATTTTTGTCTATCCAAAAAGCACTCTTTTAAAAGGAAAAAATGGTGAATAAAAGAAGCAAAGAGCCATCCGTAAAAGTTCTAGCAAGACAAGAAAAAATCAAGGCTGTCGCCCTTGAGCTTTTTCTTACCAAGGGCTACACAAAAACAAGCTTGAGTGATATTATTAAAATTTCTGGCGGGTCATATTCTAATATTTACACCGCTTATAAAAATAAAGAAGGCTTATTTTTTGAAATCTTAAATGATGTTTGCAAAAGACATTTTGAGCTTTTAAATTCTAAAATTAAAGAAAGTGAAAGCGAAAGACTTGAAGATATTCTTTATCATTTTGGCTTAACTTATGTGGAAATTTTTAATCAAAAACAAACCACAACTTTTGGCAAAATTATCTATTCCCAAGTTTATAATGAAGATAAAAATTTGGAAGAGTGGATTAAAAATAATGAGAGAAATTTCGCTCACAATATCCTTGTTTCTTGTTTTCAAAATCAAAAAGAAGACTATTTTAAAGCAAATGCGGAAAAGCTTGCAACTTTATTTTGCACAATGTTAAGAGAGCCATACCACACTCTAAACATACTCATTGACACTAAGGTTATGAGTAAAAAAGAACAAAAAGAACATGTGAATTTTGTAGTTGAGCTTTTTTTAAATGGGGTTAAAAGATAATTTTTCTCTTTTATTAACCAATTTTATATAAAATGGGGCTTTTGTAAAAAAGAGTAATATAAATTACTAAAAATAAATAATTTAAGGCGAATAAAATGAATCAATTTGGCAAAAAAACTCTCATATTTTTAAGCGTTGCTGTGCTTTTTAATGCTTGCTCTAAAGAGGAGGAGCAAAAAAGACAAATGCCCCCTCAACCCGTTAGCACCATAATAGCACAAAGTGAAAATATCCCTTTACATTTTAGTTACCCAGCACAACTTGTAAGCGATTATGATGCCTTTATCAAACCACAAGTTAGTGGGGTGATAATAGAAAAATTTTTCGAAGCTGGTCAAAAAGTAAAAAAGGGCGATAAGCTTTTTTTAATCGAGCCTGATAAATTTGAGGCAAATGTAAATATGGCTTATGGTAAAGCCTTAAATGCAAGAGCTAATTATGAAAATGCGAGCAAGGAATTTAAAAGAAATAAAATCTTAATCGAAAAAAAAGCCATTTCACAAAAAGAGTATGATACAAGTCTTGCAAATTATAATAGCTCTAAAGCAAATCTTACAAGTGCAAGAGCCGAGCTTCAAAACGCAAGGATAGATTTAGCCCATACCGAAGTTAAAGCTCCTTTTGATGGTATGGTAGGCGATGCTTTGATTAATATAGGCACTTATGTAAATGCTAGCTCCACAGAGCTTGTAAGGATCACAAATTTAAATCCTATCTATGCGGATTTTTACATTTCGGATACTGACAAATTAAAACTAAAACGCAATGTTGATAGCGGTAAATGGGAACTTGATAATCTAAAAGCTAGCTTCAAACTTAATGAAATTGATGTTGAGGGGAATTTAACCTTTATAGATTCTGTAATTGATGCAAAAAGCGGAAGTGTTAAGGCTAAAGCAGTATTTGATAATCAAAATGGCACTTTGCTTCCGGGAATTTTTACAACTATCACTTCAGAAGGTTTTATGCAAAAAGATGGTTTTAAAGTGCCTCAAATAGCCATTTTAAGGAATCAAGAAGAAGTTTATGTCTATACGCTTGTTAATGGCGAAGTTGTCAAAACACCTATTAAGGTCATTTATCAAACAAATGATTACGCTGTAGTTAGCAGTGGCTTAAAAAATGGCGACAAGATTATTATGAATAATTTTAAGAAGATAAGACCGGGTTCTAAAGTCAGCGAAATGGGGAGCAAATAATGTTTTCTAAATTTTTTATAGAAAGACCAGTTTTTGCTTCTGTTGTGGCAATTATCATCTCCTTAGCAGGAACGATAGCACTTTATTCTTTACCTGTGGAGCAGTATCCAAACCTTACACCACCGACAGTTAGCGTTAGTGCGACTTACACAGGAGCAGACGCACAAACCATCTCAGAAAGTGTGGCTATACCCATAGAAGATGCCATTAATGGCGTTGAAAATATGATTTATTTAGAATCCACTTCTTCAGCTTCTGGACAAATGAGACTTACCGCCTATTTTGACATAGGCACAGATCCTAATCAAGCCACAGTTGATGTGAATAATAGAATTTCTTCCGCCACCGCAAAATTACCAGAAGCCGTTAAAAAACTAGGCGTTACGGTAAGAAAATCAAATTCAAGCATACTTGAAGCTGTGGCTATGTATTCTACCGATGGTTCTATGAATGCTGTGGATATTTATAATTATATCACCTTAAATATTATCGATGACATTAAGAGAGTTCCAGGCGTAGGTGATGCCTTTGCCATAGGAAATAGAAACTATTCTATGCGTGTGTGGCTTGACCCAACTTTGCTTAATAAATATCAAATCACCGCGAAAGAAGTTTTAAACGCCATAGAGGAACAAAACGCACAATATGCCACAGGTAAAATAGGCGAAGAACCCGTAACGCAAAAATCGCCCTATGTCTATTCTATCACTATGCAAGGAAGACTAAAAAGCTCACAAGAATTTGGCGAAGTGATTTTAAGAGTTAATGAAGACGGCTCTTTTTTAAGACTTAAAGAAGTCGCAGACATAGAGCTAGGCTCACAACAATATGTCGCGCAGGGGCGTTATAGTGGCAATGACGCCGTGCCAATTATCATCAATCTTCAATCAGGAGCTAATAGCGTCAATACTGCAAAATTAGTCGGCGAAAAATTAGAGGAGCTTTCTAAAAACTTCCCCGCAGGCTTAGCCTACAATGTTCCTTATGATACAACGACCTTTGTGAAAGCTTCTATTTATGAGGTTTTAAAAACCTTTGCTGAGGCTTTGATTTTGGTTATTATCGTAATGTATCTTTTCTTAAAAAATTTCCGCTCCACTCTTATACCGATGATAGCAGTGCCTGTTTCGCTTTTAGGCACCTTTGCGGGACTTTATTTACTAGGCTTTAGTGTCAATTTGCTCACCCTTTTTGCCCTCGTTTTAGCCATAGGGATAGTCGTTGATGATGCCATTATCGTGGTGGAAAATGTCGATAGAATTTTACACGAAGATCCAAATATTTCAGTAAAAGACGCTACCATTAAGGCTATGGAGGAAGTAGCCTCGCCTGTTGTTTCTATTGTTTTGGTGCTTTGTGCTGTTTTTATCCCAGTGTCCTTCATCTCTGGCTTTGTGGGAGAAATTCAAAAGCAATTTGCCCTTACTCTAGCTATTTCTGTGGCTATTTCAGGCTTTGTTGCTCTTACCCTCACTCCTTCTTTATGTGCTTTATTTTTGAAAAGAAATAATGGAGAGCCTTTCGTCTTTGTGAAAAAATTTAACGACTTTTTCGACTGGTCGACTAAAATTTTCAGTGCTGGTGTAGCTTATATCTTAAAAAGAGTGATGCGTTTTGTGATGATTTTTGGCATTATGCTCGGGGGAACTTATTATCTTTATCAAAGTGTGCCAAGCTCACTTGTGCCAACAGAAGATCAAGGCGTTATTATGTCTATCATCAATCTTCCAGCCGCCTCATCTTTACATAGAACTATAGATTTTATAGATAAAACTGCTAAAAATGATATTTTAGGACAAAACGGCATTAATTCAAGTATGGCTCTAATCGGCTTTGACCTTTTTACAAATTCCCCTAAAGAAAACGCTGGGGCTATGTTTATCCAGCTTGATGACTGGGCAGATAGAAATGTAAGCTCTTTTGAAATCGTTCAAAATCTTAATATCAAACACGCCTTTAACCCAGAAGCACAAACCTTTTTCCTAGACCCTCCGCCTATACCGGGACTTAGTATTACAGGTGGTTTTGAGATGTATGCACAAAATAGAAGCGGTAAAAGCTATGATGAAATTCAAGCTGATGTTGATAAATTAGTCGCTGCAGCAAATCAAAGGGCAGAATTAACAGGAGTTAGAACAACACTTGATACAAGATATCCGCAATTTAAACTTGAAATTGATAGAGATAAATTAAAATATTACAAACTTAATATGCAAGATGTTTTTGCTACGGTTAGTTCGACCATAGGGACTTATTATGTTAATGACTTTTCCTTGCTTGGTAAAAATTTCCAAGTTAATGTTCGTGCAAAGGGCGATTTTAGAAACACTCAAGAAGCTTTAAAAAACATCTATGTCAAATCAAGCGATGGGCAAATGATCGCTCTTGATTCTATACTTACGCTTAAAAGTAGTGCGGGTCCTGATGATGTTAAGCGTTTTAATCTCTTCCCAGCCGCACAAATTCAAGGCTCTCCAGCCCCAGGATATAGCTCAGGACAAGCTATGGCTGTGATGGAGGAGCTTACTAAAGAATTTTTAGGAGAGGAATATACTCTTGCTTGGTCGGGCACTTCTTACCAAGAAGCTACGAATTCTAACACAGGCTCAATAGCCTTTGTTTTGGGTATGATTTTCGTCTTTTTAATTCTAGCCGCACAATATGAAAGATGGCTTATGCCTTTAGCGGTTATCACCGCTGTGCCTTTTGCTCTTTTTGGCTCTTTGCTTTTTATATGGTTAAGGGATTTTTATAACGATGTATATTTTCAAACGGGTCTTTTACTACTTATAGGACTTTCTGCTAAAAATGCTATCTTGATCGTAGAATTTGCAATGGAAGAGCATCTTAAAAAGGGAAAAAGTATATTTGACGCTTCTGTGGAGGCAGCAAAATTAAGATTTCGTCCTATTGTGATGACTTCTTTGGCTTTCACTTTGGGAATTTTGCCTTTAGTGATCTCAAGTGGTGCAGGAAGTGCCGCAAGACACGCTCTTGGCACCGGACTTATCGGTGGTATGATAGCTGCTTCTACCTTAGCAATTTTCTTTGTGCCTTTATTTTTCTATCTTTTAGAAAGCTTTAACGCTTGGCTTGATAAGAAAAGGAGGAAGGTAAATGCGTAGTTTAATATTTATTTTAACTGCATTTTTGCTAGGGGCTTGTTCTTTAAAACCTAGTCTTAAAGTCGGCGAGGCAAATTTCACAAGTATGGATAATAATGTAAGCATTGAAAAAAACTGGTGGAAAGATTTTAATGATAGCAATTTAAATTTTTTAGTCGAAAAAGCCTTAAAAAATAATGCTGATTTGAAAATCGCCTATGTTAATCTCGAACAAGCTGCTGCTCAGCTTGGCATAGATAGAAGCGACCTACTTCCAAAACTTGATGCTAGTGCAAATGCAAACAGAGCCAAAAGCTCCATTAACGCACCTAACAATAAAACAGGAGCTTTTAGCTATAACAATAGTTTTGATATGGGGCTTAATCTAAGCTATGAGGTGGATTTATGGGGAAAATACCGCGATAATTATAATGCTTCTTATGAGAATTTAAAGGCAAGTGAATTTGACTATGTGGCGGCTAGACTTTCCATTGTCTCAAATGTGGTGCAGATGTATTTTAATAGTGCAAATGCTTATGAAGCTATGCAAATTTACAAAGAAACTATGGAGGCTTACACTCAAACTTATGAACTTAAGCGTTCTTTGTATGAAATAGGTGCCATAGGAGAATACGAACTAGCCCAGTCAAAAGCCGAGCTAGAAAGCGTTAAAGCCCAATACATTAACGCCATTGACACTAAAGAAAATTATTTAAAAGCCTTAAAAATTTTAACAGCAAGTGATTTAGACGATGTGCTTTATAAGGAGGAAAACTACCAAAAATTTACACATTTTGCCAAATCTTTACCTGAAGGAATTTCAAGCACTATTTTACTACAACGCCCAGATATTAACGCTGCTTTAAGTCGCCTTACTCAGCAAAATTATCTAGTCGGTGTAGCAAGAAGTGCTTTTTTACCAAGTCTTTCTTTAACAGGACTTTTGGGCTTTGAGAGTGGAGATTTAGACACTCTTGTAAAAGACGGCAGCAAGGCTTGGAGTGTGGGTGGGAAATTTTTAATGCCTATTTTTCACTGGGGCGAAATTTATCAAAGCGTTAATTTAGCTAAACTTAGCAAGGATAAAGCTTTTATAACTTATGAAAATACTCTTAAAACAGCCTTTGCGGAAGTGCGTTATGCCCTTTCTCAAAGAAAAACAAGTCTGCAAAATTATGAAAATTATAAAGCCTTACTTGAAGCACAGGAAAAAATTTACACCCTCGCTAGTATTCGCTATGAAAATGGAAGCATACCATTAATAGAATATTTAGATGCTAGAAGAAATTTACTAAGTGCTAAAATTTCTTACGCTAATGCAACTTATCTTATGGCAAATTCCATAGTTAATGTAATTAAAGCTTTTGGCGGTGGATTTGAAGCAAATGCAAATTTAAGTCAAGAAATAAAAGAAAACGCAAAAGAACTTGATATGTCTTTTAGGGAGTAAAACTCCCTAAAATCAATCCTTTAAATCCTTAGCAGGGTGAATTTCATAAGCCTTAAAAAGTGGTGGCAAAAGCTTTCTCATCGCATAATCAAAATGATAAAAACGCTTATAAATCTCCTCAGCATTTAACTCATTTTTCTTAGAAAAATCAAAGGCGTCTATATTTTCTTTTTTGCTAAGATTAGCGTCAAAATATTGAAAAAACTCCTCTCTTTTGGCGAAAAAATCCTTAAGATTTGCAACGATTTGTTCTTTTTCCATTGTGTCTCCTTAGTATTTAATGATGAAAAAATTTATAGCATTTTTACACTCAAAAAACAAGAAAATTTAACTTTTATTTAGTAAAAAATTGTTAAAGTTACGATTTTTATATCCAAATGTAGGTAAAATAATGAATTTCTTTCAAAATTTAGCACTTAAATACTCACATATTATGATGCAAAAAGCTCTTAAAAAGAATCTTAAGGTCGAACTTTTAAAAGAACCTCAAGCAAAAATCGCCAAAGAAAAATCCTATATGCTTTACGCTCACATACCATTTTGCCATACTTTTTGCCCCTATTGTAGCTTTCATAAATATTATTATGATGAAAATTTAGCTAAAAATTATTTTCAAAGCTTAAGAGAAGAACTTCAAATCATCAAAGATAAAGGTTTTAATTTTAATGCTATGTATGTGGGAGGCGGCACAACGCTTATTAACGAAGAGGAGCTTTTAAGGACATTAGAGCTTTGCAAAAAGCTTTTTGATATTAAAGAAATTTCTTGTGAGAGCGACCCAAATCACATAGATCCCAAAAAACTAACAATGTTTAAAGGTTTAATTGATAGGCTAAGCTGTGGGATACAAAGCTTTGATAATGAGACCTTAAAAAAGGTCGCGAGGTATCATAAATTTGGCTCTAGCGAAGTTTTACAAGAAAAAATTGCAAAGGCTTTAGGGATCTTGCCTATTTTTAGCATAGATTTAATTTTCAATCTTCCCACACAAAGCAAAGAGCAACTTTTAAATGACCTTAATATCGCTAAAAAATTATCCCCTCAACAAATCACAACTTATCCTTTAATGAAGTCAAATTTGACAAAAGATAATATAGCAAAATCCTTAGGCGTGAGTTTTAAAGATAATGAATTTGAATTTTATCAAATCATTTGCGAATTTTTTAAGGATTATACGCAAAATAATGCTTGGAGTTTCTCCTTAGAAAAAAATAAACTCAATGATGAATATGTTAGCTCACATCACGAGTATTTAGGCGTTGGCAGTGGGGCTTTTAGCTTTTTAGATGGTGAGCTTTTAATTAATGCTTTTAATCTTAACACCTACACCACTCTCATCAAAGAAAAGCAAAATGCCAATATAGCCAAAGCACATTTTAACCCAAAAGAAAGACTTAAATATGTCTTTTTAACCGAAATTTTTTCAGGCAGTCTTGAACTTACTCACTTTAATCGCACCTTAAAATGCGACTTAGAAAAAGAGCTTTTCATCGAGCTTAAGGCGCTTAAAATGTGTGGAGCAATTAAAAAAGAGGGCGATATTTTAAAATCTTGTGAATTTGGAAAATATCTTTTTATGGTTTTAATGAAAGATTTTTACGCGGGTATGGATTTAGTTAGGGCTGTCTTTAGAGATGATGCTAGGCTTAAAAATAAAAATTTCATTGATATTATGCGTGAAAATGTCGATCCTCTCAACGCACAAAATATGGAATTTAAAGCCTAAAAGGCTTTAAAAAGGACGCACGACCATCATTAAAGCGATGATGATAAATAAAAGTGTTGGAATTTCATTATAAATTCTAAAATATCTTCCGCTCTTTGTCGAAGTGCCATTTGCCAAGGCTTTAAGGCAGAAAAAATTATGGATATGGTAAAAAATAAGCAAGGTCGCACAAGTTAATTTCGCGTGCATAAAACCAGAGCCTATCATCAAAACTTCCTTATGTGCGTGAAGCATTAAACTTCCACTAATAATAGCCACTATCATCGCCGGAGTGCTAATCGTCCAAAAAAGCTTTCTTTCTTGCACTTTCACTACACTTACAAAACCTTCATTGTTTCTATTTTCTGCGTGATACACAAAAAGTCGCGGCAAATAAAAAAGCCCCGCCATCCACGAAACAAAACTTAAATAATGCACAAATTTAATCCACGCATAATATTCATTAATCCACTCTGTCATTTTTACCTCTCTTTAAAAAAATTTCCTTAATTAAAATCAAAGCAACGCTAAGATTTATCATTACATCAGCTACATTAAATATAGCAAATTCAAAACCCTTATGCCAAAAAAACATATCCACAACGCCTCCGTGGATAAAGCGATCAAGTAAATTTGAACACCCCGCACCAAGCATTAAGCCAAAAGCTATGATATGCTCTTTTAAAAATTCTTTTTGCCAAAAAAGATAGGCAAAAAGAATTAGCAAAATCGCCAAGTGTAAATATTTTAAATAATGCTCAAAAAAACTTAGCATAGAAAAGGCAACGCCTGTATTTAAAGCAAAAGTAAGGTCTAAATACTCACTTTGATAGCGCATACCTCTTAGGGTTAAAATTTTTACAATTTGGTCAAGAACAAAAACTAAAGCAAAAAAGCTCCAAAAAATTTTATAATCTTTAATCATTTAAAGCTTTCCTAAAAAAAGCCTCCACGCCTCTCATCTCTTTTTCCAAAAGCTTACTATCCTTTGCCTCTAAAAGTAAGCGAATTAAATTTTCCGTGCCAGAATAGCGAAAAAGGCTATTAATGCCCTTTTTATCAAGCTCTGCTTTAAGCTCTTTTAAGCCCTTAAGTTTAGCTAAATCTTTCTTTTGAGAAATTTTAAGATTGTGTAAAAGTTGCGGATAAGGCTTGATTTGCCCTAAAACTGCACTTGCGCTTTTTTTCTTTGAAAGCATTAGAGCAGAAAACTGAAGTGCGGCGATAAGCCCATCGCCTGTCTTAGCATAATCACTAAAGATAATATGCCCACTTTGCTCCCCACCAAAATTCCCCCCACAAGCCTTAAGCTTTTCAAGCACAAATTTATCGCCAACATTGCAAGTTTCAAGCTCAATTTTATTTTTATTTAAAAATTCCCTCAAAGCCCCATTACTCATAATGGTCGCTACAACTTTAGATTTTAATTTACCCTGCTCTTTGAGATGTAGAGCTAAAACACCTAGCAAACTATCTCCATTTGCCACAACGCCCTTTTCATCGACTACGACAAGCCTATCCGCATCTCCATCAAACGCAAAGCCCACATCAGCACGAAGTTTTTTAACCTCCTCTGCCAAATTCGTAGGGTGGAGCGCACCACAATTATCATTGATATTAAGCCCATTAGGACTATCACTCATCACAATCACTTCAGCACCAAGCTCCTTAAAAATGGTCGGTGCAACCTTATAAGCCGCTCCGTGTGCGACATCAAGCACGACTCTTAAAGATTTTAAGGTCAAATCTTTAGGAAAGGAATTTTTAATGCTCACAATATAACGCCCTATCACATCATCAATTCTCTTTGCTCTGCCGATTTGCTCCATCGTAACCTTAGAGCTTTCAAGCAATTTATCATCAAAATAAATTTGCTCGATTTTTTCCTCTATCTCTTCGCTGAGTTTATTGCCGTGCGAGTCAAAAAATTTAATACCATTATCAAAATAAGGATTATGTGAAGCCGAAATCATAATCCCTGCATCACAACGCATATCTTCGGTCAAAAAAGCGATAGCAGGAGTTGGCATAGGTCCTATTTGTATGACATTGTAACCTATGGAAGTAAGCCCTGAAACTATGGCATTTTCTATCATATAGCCACTTTTTCTTGTGTCTTTACCGACTAAAATATTATTTGTAATCGCCTTATCTTTAAAATAAATTCCAGCCGCCATAGCTAAACGCATTGCTAAAAAGCTGTCTAAAAATTCTCCCGCCTTACCGCGAACTCCGTCTGTTCCAAAAAGTTTCATTTTTAGCCCTTGTTAAAATTTAAAAGAATTGTAGCCTAAGATAGCAAATCGATTTTACAAGAATACTCTATAAAACGCTAATTTAGAAATTACTCCATCCTCCTTTAAATCTCTACTATACTCACCCTTTAACGCTATAAACTCCTTCGCATCAATTCCTTATCCTTGAACTCCTAAACAACATATTCTCATTAGACTAAGAATATGTTGTTTACGCCCTCTTTTTTAGTTTTACAAAATGATATTCTTCATTGCGTAATTTCTTTTCCATTCGCCTCTTTTTCTTGACAAATTTTATCATAAAGCCTAAAGAAAGGATAATAAATTAAGGCATCAAGAATAATCAATAGCACAGAAAGCACTGCTGCACTAACGCTCCCTCCTGACGCTATGTAAGCACCTATGGGAGCGGGGGTAGTCCAAGGCACTAAAATAACCATCGCAGGAACTAGCTCAAGAGAATGCGCAAAATAAGCTAAGGCACCATTGACAAGGGGAGCTAAAAGCAAAGGAACTAAAAAGATGGGATTGAGTAAAATAGGCAAGCCATAGATAATAGGCTCTGCTATGGAAAAACATACTGGCACAATGCCTACTCTACCGATATTCTTACAAAGTTTAGATTTTGAAAACAACACAAGTAAAATACACAAGGAAATAAGCCCTCCACTTCCTCCGTGCGTTACATAAAAGTCCCAAAAACCATTGGTAATTACAAAAGGTAAAGGCTCTCCTGCTTGAAATGCCTTTAAGTTTTCTCCTAAATTGACAAGCAAAAAGGGGGTCCAAAGCTGTATAAAAATTAACGCTCCATTGATTCCAAAAAACCATAAAAGGTGAATAAGAGCAGTTAATATTAAAAGCGTGTATAAGGAATCACTAGCTTGAACCACAGGGGCTAAAAATTGTTCAAAAACAACTGGAACAGAGGCTTGAAAATAATGTTCTATCAGCAACGCAAAAGGATAGATAGTTAGCAAAACGGCTAATATAGGAATAAGAGTGTTGAAACTCTGGGCAACTGCTACTGGAATTTCTTTTGGCATTTTAATGCTTAAGTTGCACCTCAAAATAAAACGCTTAAGCTCCGTAACATAAAAGGCAATGAAAATAGCGACAAACAAGCCCTTACCCCCAAAATAAGTGATATCAGCACTTGAATTTTGATAAGGCATACAAAGAAGCAGAAAAGCCATCATAGAAAGCACTGCGGTATGTAAAGGCGTTATTTTATATTCTTTAGCAAGATAAAAACTAATACTCGCACAAGCAAAAAGAGAAATTGCATTAAAACTCATTTGAAAAACGCGCCATAAAGGCTCAGACAACTCTTTTGCTAAAGCCAACCAAGCTTGTCCAAAACCACTTGTAGTATCTTCAGGATAAGGTGGAATCAACAATATCATCATAAAAGAACCTATAATCAAAAAAGGTAAAAGCACAATAAAGCCATTTTTAATGGCAACAATATGCGGTTGATTTTCAAAACGAAATGCCAAAGGCTTAACCTTTTCCAACATAAAAGTGTTGAGTGTGTCAAAAATTTTCATCAAAATCCTTTTGTGTAAGTTTCAATACTTTTGGAGTGAGAGTGAAAGCTTTAAAAATTCCACGATAACAAAAAACCCTCTCCTGCGTAAAATCCGCTTTAAGCTCTAACTCAAAACCTCTTAACCCAAAGCTTAAGGCAAAGCTAATGCCTCCCCTTAAACGCAAATGTGCCAATTTTCCGCTACCAAGTTCTTCAAAATAGCAAGGTAAAATTTCAATATAATCCAAGTGGCTCTGTATAAAAAGCTCCATTAAAGCAGCACTAATCCCTAATGAAGCATCAATTTGAAAAGGAGGATGTGCAAGAAGAAAATTCTTATATAAACCACCCCCTTTGACAAAATCAATCTCTTTGTTGTGCTTAAGATGATGGAAGGGACTTGGAGTATTTTTAGCATTTTTACAAAGTTTTTTTAACAAGATTTTAACTTTTTTAACATCTTTAAGTCTTGCATAAATAGCGATTTTCCAAACTAAAGACCAACCAGTGCCTTCTATACCTCTATTTTGCAAACTTTTTATTGCAGCCTTTAAAAGTCGTTCATCTTTATAAAATAAATTTCCAGGATACAAATCATAAAGCTGAGATAAATGTCGATGCTTAGGTTCAAAATCCAACAAATCTGCTGCATACCATTCTGCAATTTCACCTTTTTTATTGATTTGATGGGAGGCTAAATTTTCAAAAATCTCTTGGATTTCTTTATAATTAGAATGCTGTTTAGACAATCCATTAAGTGTGCGACTAAAAAGCTCTTTAAGTAAAGAAATGTCTAAAGCAGAACTTTTGCTTAAAGCGGCTCTTTGCCCTGTTTTTAAATCTTTAAAGGAGTTTTCGGGTGAGCTTGAAGGCAGAGTATGGTATTTGCCATCAATCTTCGTTACAATATCCACATAAAAAAGAGAACAAGGAAGCAAAAGAGCTTGTATCCTTTCTTTAAGATTAGAAAGAGGATTAAAATCTAAATAATGCTGAAGCGTTAAAACCAACCAAGCTGAACCTAAGCACCAAAGTGTATGTTGTGCCCCATTTCCCGTAGGATAAGCGTGGCGGTATAAATCACTATTGTGATGTAAGCACCAACCTCTAGCCCCATAAAGCTCTTTTGCAACTAAAGCACCTGTAACACTAAGTTCTTCACACAAACATAGCAAAGGCTCTATGCTATCATCTCGCCCTAAAAAAGGGGCTATCCAATAATTCATTTGCAAGTTAATATTTGTCGTGTAATTACTCGACCAAGCACTCATTATGCTATCGCACCAAATTCCTTGTAAATTTGAAGGTTGGAATTTGTTTGAACTAGCACAATGTAAATAGATTCCATAGTGGAATAATAAGGCAATTTTATCTTGTAAATTCAATTCTTTTTGTGAAGAGAAACGATTTTTGCCTTGATTAAATTTCAAAAAAAGAGGAAGAGATTTTACCCTTTCACTCTCTTTGCTAAAACTTTTTTTAAAAAGGCTAAATAAGCTTCGTCCATCACTAATTGGCTTAGAATCAAAGCCTAAAAAACCTGAAACAATATTTAAGGATAGCTTAAGTATAGTGGTATTCTTAAAATTTAAAGCCACGCTTTTAGCTTCAAGCTCCCCATCTACTTGCTGAATTTTAACTCCCCCTAAAAATCCTATCCCCTCCCCTTCTTCAAAAATAATTGCCTCCTCTTCTCTATAAGGAGAAGCATAGGAAGGACATTTACCATAAGCTACAAAATAGCCTTCTTTATAAAAACTCGTCATAAGCAACTCCCCTTCAAAAGAAAGGCTAAAATCTATACCCTTTGAAGCACTAAGCTCCAACTCTAAGCCATTTTCCCTCATAATACTTACAAGAGAAACTGCATTTTTACCTAACATAAAGTGTTCTTGATGGGTAGATTTTAACAAATCAAGCTCCCTATAATAAGTTCCCAAATCCCCAACAAAATCAAAACGCAACACGCCAAAAGGCATAAAACTACCAGAAAATCCCCCTTGCAACCACTCGTCAGCAAAAGCGTTTGCCAAGGAATATTTCTCTTGTAAAATCAGTTTTTTAACCTCTGCAAGCTTTTCTTTAAAAAGCTTACCATATCTACTTTCCTTACCCCTATACGCATAAAGACCATCTTTAATAAACCCCATAGGTGCTAACATTTCATCGCTAGGATTTTCATCAATCAATGGCTTGCCAGAATAAAGCGTAGATTCATTAAGCCCATAAACTCCTAATCCATAAGCCATAACGCCCAAGCGTCCATTGCCTAAAGGCAAAGCCTCATTAAAATTTTTTGCAGGTTTTGTAAAATAAATATGCATTAACTTGCCTTAAAAATAATTTTATTTTAAAAGGTATCATAAAAATTACATATTTTTGAAATGAATCATCAATTTTATCTTCAATAAATAAAATAAATGTTACAATAATACACAAAACTATTTATGTGTTACAATAATATACAATTTATACCTAAGATTTTTAATTATTCCAAACTGGAATTTTAATCCACAAAAATATCATTTCTTAGATACTCAAAACTGCAAAAAACCTATAATAACTAATCTTTAGAGGCTTATTTATATTATGGTAAGTTTACTAAAATAAACAATGTTTTAGGCTATAAAATTATTATTTCTCATTAATAGAAATCAATTTTTATTATTTAAAGACTTTGTTTTCATTAAATTGTTGTATATAAAAACATTTCTTCTTCAATGGGTCCGTATTAACTTCAATCATTCATATTTTAGATTTTACTCCTAAGTTTAGCCTTTAAATCCACATGTTAAAGATTATATTCTTTCCATAAATTCTCCACATTCATCTTTCTTGCTATCTTCACATATTTTTAATAGTTTCATTACAAAGCCACTAATAAGGCTGATAAATTTCGCCCTTTTCTTTTTTATTGTCTAACAATTTGTTAGCAACTTCCCAAAATTTAGAATGAATATCGCACTTATGTTTTACATACAGGCATTCTCATCTCAATTTTTAATTAACAAAAAAGCTTATTTTTTAATTTTCGGTCAAAAAATTTAAATTTTGTTTATTTTATTTCGTAAAAATTACAAATATTTTGAAAGCAAATAAAGGACAAAATGGAAAATTTAACTATTTATGCCTTAGCTTATCTTTTGGGCTCTGTGCCTTTTGGATTAATTTTAGCTAGGGTTTTTGCTAAGGTCGATATTAAAAATCAAGGCTCAAAGAGCATAGGTGCAACCAATGTTTTAAGAGTTGTCAAAGAAGCAAATCCAAATTTAGCCAAAAAGCTCGCCATAGCAACGATAATACTCGATTTTGCTAAGGCTTTTATCCCTCTTATGGTGCTGAAATTTTTAAATTATGATTTAAATTTGCTTTGGAGTGTAGCGGTTTTGACGATATTTGGGCACTGCTTTTCACTTTATCTTTTTTTTGAAGGCGGAAAGGGTATAGCCACTGGGGCTGGAGCTATGGCTGTGCTTTTACCCTTAGAAGTTTTGAGTGCTTTTATAGCGTGGTTCATCATAGGAAAAGTTTTTAAAATCTCTTCTTTAGCCTCGCTTATGGGACTTTTAGCCTTTATCACCACTTCTTTTGTGTTTAATTATAATATGCCCGTTATCGATACTCACGCACCTGTGTTTATCATCGCCTTTATCATACTTTACAAACACTTGCCTAATATCAAAAGATTGCTTTTTAAAGAAGAATGCAAAGTCATATAAAAATCAAGCTTAAATTTAAGTGTATCATAGGAATTTTACCCAAAGAGCGTGTCGAAAAACAAAAAATCATCGTTAAAATTAAGGCTAAAAGCGATGATTTTTTAGACTATGCTAAAGTCGCAAAATGTGTTAAAGCAAACTACAAAAAGCAAAAATTTCAAACCATAGAAGATTCTTTAAATTTTATGGGTGCTAATTTAAAAGAACTTTTTCCTCAAATTTTTTATTTAAAAATCACAACTTTTAAACCAAAAATTCTCAAAAATGCTAAAGTTGGTGCTAGTAGGCAGTTTATTTTGACAAATTTAGGGGGTAAAAATGTATGAAAAAAAAGATTTAAAAGCCTTGAAAATCGCTCAAAAGGCGAGAGAATTTAATGATGGCGAGTTACTTAACGAAGCCTTTGTTTCGCAGCTTATAAACACTCCACTTCTCTCACTTAGCCTAAAAGAAAAAGAGGATTTAATGCAAATTTTAAACGCCCTCATTTCAAGCAAGGAAGCTGCTCTTTTAAGCAAGTAGCTCCCACTCAAGCCTAAAAGCACTTCCTTCACCCTCTTTTGACTCGCAACTTATCAAAATGTCATTTTCCTCACAAATTTTCTTTACCAAAGAAAGCCCTATACCAAAGCCTCCTTGATCCTCATTAAACCTCGCATAACGCTCAAAAATATGTGCCAAATTTTCTTTAGAAATTCCACAGCCACTATCTTTAATGACAAGGGAATTTTCTTTAAGGATAATAGCGATTTCTCCGCCTTTTTTATTATATTTTATCGCATTGCTTAAAAGATTATCGATGAGTTTAGAAATTTGATTTTTATTTGCAAAAAAAAGAGAGTGTGTATTTAAATCAAGCTTCAAACAAAGCTTTTTTTGCTCGAAAAATAATCTAAAATACTCCACTCTCTCCTTTATCAAAATGCTCAAATCAAAGCTTTCTTTTTCATTTGAAAGCGTATGGGAAAAATTATAAAAAACCAAATCAGAATAAATTTGATGCAAAGTTTTAGCCGCTAATTTAATGCGTAAAAATTTGGCACTTTGTTCCAAATTCTGTCTTTCAAGCTGCTCTATACTCATTAAAATCACACTTAAAGGCGTATTGATTTCGTGCGTAGAATCTTTAATGAAGCGATTAAGCGTTTCTATTTTTTCCTCCATAGGCTTAAGAGAAATTTTAACTAAAATATAAGCGATCAAAGCTAAAATTCCAAAAGCAAGTAATGCAAAACTCAAAACTTTCAATTTAATCAAAAGCAAATCCCTACTCACATCTTCGCCTTGTATAAGAATTTTAAGCCCCTCATCATTTTCCACATGCCCCTTAGTTTGTCCTAAATAATACTCACTTAAGCTCATCGGTGCCATAAAAAATACCCTACCCTCACTCACTCCCCTACCCTTAAGTCTAATCTTTGCTTGAGTATAATTAAGGTCTAAATTATTAAAAAAAGCCCTTTCTTTATCAAAAATGGCAAATTGAACTCTCGCACTTTTAGCGATATTTGCAGCATTTTCTTCTAAAGGGACGAAGCGATTATTTGCGATATTAACAACTATGGTGCGGCGTATTTCTCTTAAATTCTCACCTTTTATAAGGATTAAATCCTCATAAAGTTTTTCATACCAAATGCTAAAAAAAATGCTTAAAAAAACGCCAGTGGTTGTAAGATAGATGAGTAAAATTTGCCATATTACTTTTTTAGCCATAGCGGTAGCCTCTGCCTCGCTGATTAATAATTTTATCCTTACCTAAAATTTTACGCAAATTTTTCACATAAGCTCTAAGACTAAGCTCACTAGGCTCTTCATCATATTCCCAAAGCTTATCAAAAATTTCTTCCACACTTAAAAAATGATTTTTATTTTGCAAAAGTAAGGTCAAAAGTTTAATTTCCTTACTTGGCAGGGCTAAGACTTTGTCATCTTTATATAAAATTTGATTTTTAAGACTAAATTTAAGTCCCTCTCCTAAATCCTCGTAATTTTCATTTTTATGAAAAAAGGAGCGTTTAAGTAAAGCTTCTACGCGCAAAGAAAGTTCAGCCAACTCAAAAGGCTTTTTAATATAATCATCACAACCCACGCTAAAGCCCTGTTTTAAATCATCTGTGGTATTTAAAGAGGTCATAAAAATGCAAGGAGTTTGCTTATTTGCCCCTCTTAATTCTTTAAGTAAAGAAAAGCCATCGCCCAAAGGCACTTTGACATCTAAAATCCAAAGGTCATAATTTCTCTCATAAGCTAAATCAAGCGCCTCTTTAGCATTATCACAAAGCGTGATTTTATAACCCTCATCACTCAAATGCTCTTCTATAATCTCACCCAAACTCAAATCATCTTCTAAAATCAAAATCCTAGCCGCCACAATTTTCCTTTCAAAAAAGCTTATTTTAGCAAAAAATAGAAAGCATTTTAAATTCATTTTTATTTAAATAAATTTATAATCTAACAAATTTATTTAAAGGAGTCGTTATGCTTCCAAAATGGGACGATAGCTTTAGCGTTCATAATGCCAAAATAGACAAACAGCACAAAAAACTTTTTGAATTAGCTGCTAAAGTCGAAATGGTATCGGATAAAGCCGTAAGTAAAAACGATGTTAAAGATTTACTTGCGGAATTTTTCAATTATATGAAGGATCATTTTAACGATGAGGAAAAATATATGCACCTTATCAACTACCCAGAACTTGAGGCACATCGCAAAATTCATAAAGAAATTATCCAAACAATGATTAATCTCATTAAGGACATTAAATCCACAAACGATCTTAAAGAAAAGCTTTATATAGTCGCTAAAAAATGGCTTTTAGAGCATATCTTGTATGAAGATATGAAAGTGCAAAAATGGCGAAGTGCAGGTATAAGTGATGATGGTGGCGGTGAAGTAAGCTTTGAGTTAAGCGAAGATGAAGATGCAGACAAGGAGCAAATTTATCTTTATATCTGCGACTGCGAGGGTAAAATTCACGATGTGCCTTATGCGATTCATCAAAAAATGGAACTTCAAGGCAAAAAATTCATTTGTAAAAACTGCAAACAAGCAATTCGTTTCCATAAAATACAATCTTAAGAAAGGATAAAAATGAAAACTAAAATGACAAATTACTCTCTTAAACTCTCTCCTACACTTAAAGAAAGGCTAGACGCTTTAAGTAAAAATCTCTCCAAACCAAAGTCAGCTATAGTGCGTGAGGCTATCGAGGCTTATTTAAATGAAATCGAAGACTTTTCTAGTGCCGTCAATGCTTTGGAGGAATTAAAGGACGGAGATTACAAAAAAGCAAGCAAAAAAATCGATAAGCTAGTAAAAAATCTCAAAGAAACAGAAAAAGAAGAGGAAATGGTCGATTTTGACTTTGCTGTAAAAGCCTTAGAGGAATTAAAAGACGGAGATTACAAAAAAGCAAGCAAAGAAATCGATAAAATCGTCAAAAACCTTAAAAATACAAAATAAGCTACCTGAAGGTAGCTTCATCATCTTCATTTAATAAACATAAGGCTAAAAATGATTACACAGCAAAATTTAAAAGAAATGCTAGAGATTTTGGGATTTGAAGCTCTCTCTGCGGGGGGGGGCAAAAAGCTAGAATCTAAAAATGCAAATATCTACACAAAGACCATAAACTCCTACATAATGCAAGTAGATTTTACAAAGCAACAGCTTATCTACCCACAAGGCATAAAGATACACGACACCACGACTTCCAACTTCTCTCACCCTGAAAATTTTGTCGTCTTTGAATGTGTGCATAGATTATTAGAAAAGGGCTATAAAGCAGAGTCTTTAGAGCTAGAGCCAAGATGGCAGCTAGGCAGAGAAGCAAAAAGTGGGAAAGCTGATATTTTAGTGCGTGATAATAAAAACGCCCCCTATCTCATCATAGAGTGCAAAACCGCAGGGGAAAATAGCAAAAGCGAATTTAGCAAAGAATGGGAGAGAATGCAAAATAATGGCGGACAGCTTTTTAGCTATTTTCAGCAAGAAAAAGCTACAAAATTTTTGTGCCTTTACACCAGCGATTTAGAAACAAAATCTAAAAATATCAAATATCAAAATTACATTATCAATATGCAAGATAATGAAGCCACTTTAGCACAAAGCAAAAAGAAAGGCTATAAAGACGCAAATTCAAATAAAGAAGTCTTTCAAATATGGAGTGATACTTATGCTAAAGAGTATGAAAAAAGTGGAATTTTTGAAGATGAAATTGCCATTTATAATATCACTAAGCTTAAACCAAAGCTAGATAATCTAAAGCCTATGAGTCAAAGCGAAATCCAAAAAAAGCGACACGAATGGGCGACCATTTTAAGGGCAAATGCAGTGGGCGATAGGTCATTAGCATTAAATGGGCTAATGAATCTTTTTTTATGTAAAATCACTGATGAGTTAGAAAATGCAAATGACTTGCACTTTAATTGGCGTGGTTATAGCCGTGATTCTGCCTTTGATTTAGTAGATAGACTGCAAAAGCTCTATAAAACGGGAATGGAAAAATATCTTAATCAAACAATCACCTATCATTCTAAAGACAGCATTGAAGAGGCTTTTACAAGTGCGTTTGAAGGCATTGTTGTGAAAGAGAAAATCCAAAATATATTTAATGACTTGAAATATTTTTCCAATGGCGATTTTAATTTTATAGAAGTTTATAACGAAAATCTTTTTTATAAAAACTTTAAAATTCTTTTACCCATAGTCCTAAAGCTAGAGGACACAGCCTTTACAAAAAATGCAGATTCTAATATTTTAGGCGATTATTTTGAAAGCTATATCCACGATATGCCACAACAAGAGGGGCAGTATTTCACCCCTGTGCCTTTGGTAAATTTTATTATCCATTCTTTGCCTGTGTTTAAAAATGCTAGTGTGCTAGACTTTTCTTGTGGAGCAGGACATTTTCTAACCCAATACGCAGAAATCAATAAGCCCTACAAAAAAGCCAAATTTTTAGGACAAGACAAAGACCCACGCCTAGCTAAAATCGCTAAAATTGCTTCCTTTATGCACAGCACAGATATGGATATTCTAGCTAACGACTCGTTTGAATGTGGTATAGATGATTCTAAATTTAATGTGCTTATTTCAAATCCACCCTATTCAGTAGATGGCTTTTTAAATGTTTTAAGCGATGATATAAGAAAAAGCTATGAGCTTTTTAACGATAAGCTTAATATAGAATCAAACAACGCCATAGAATGCTTTTTTATAGAAAAATCAAGTAAAGCTCTGCAAAGCAATGGACTCCTATCCCTTGTCCTACCAAATTCTTTAATCAACAAAGACAGCATCTACAAAGCCACTAGAGAACTAATGCTGCGTGACTTTTATATCATCGCCCTTGTAAGCTTAGGCAATCAAACCTTTTTTAAAACAGGCACAAATCCTATCATTCTTTTTGCTTTGCGTAAAGCAAAAAATACTGATACAAAAACGACTCAAAATGATCTTTACAAAGACTTCTATAAACACATTGTAGAAAATAAGCTATCCACACTTTTAAAAGCTTATAAAAGTGAATTTTTAGCCCTGATTCAAGCATATTGCACTTTTAGAGAATACGACAAAGATGAGTTTTTAGCCCTTTTAGAGCTAAATTTGCAAGAAGATTCCACGCTTTATACAAACGAGCTTTTTAAAGAATATGCAAATGCTTACAAAGCTTTAATCCAAAAAGAAAAAGATGAATATAATAAAAAAAGCGATAAGCATAAAGCACAAAACCCCTTTACTCCAAGTCAAAGCAAACAAGAATTTATAAGAAAACTTGAAGCAGAGAAGTTTCTATACTTTTGCTACTGCTTAGATTCTAATCCACTCATTATAAAAGCTCCAAGCGATAACAAAGAGCAAAAAAGCTTCTTAGGCTATGAGTGGAGTAATAAAAAAGGCAAACAAGGCATACAATACATCACCGCTTCAGGCATAAATGCTATAAGTGAGATTCTAACCCCTCTTTACAATCCTAAAAATCGTTTTGATAGCTCTAAACTTAGCTTTTACATTATGCAAGAATATTTAAGCAAACTTGATTTAAAAGCCCTAGATAATTACTTTCAAAAAGACATAGCAAAAGAGCAAGAAATCCCGCAAGACTTAAGCCCCTATGCTTTTAAAGCAAAACTCATAGATATGCTAGACTTTAGCAAAGTGGATTTTAATAAGGCTATAAGCTTAAATCCCGTCATTACGAGTGAGCAGGGCGAGCGTGGCAATCCACAGAATCCTTTTGAAAATTGTAAATTTGAGTTGGTGAAAATTAAGGAAATTTGTGAAATTGGCAGGGGTAGAGTTATTAGCCATAAATTTATTGAAGCAAACAAAGGGGAATATCCTGTCTATTCATCACAAACAAAAGATGAAGGTATTATGGGATATATCAATACTTTTGATTTTGAAGGCGATTATGTAACTTGGACAACTGATGGAATTTATGCTGGAACTTGCTTTTATAGAAAAGGTAAATTTAACTGCACAAATGTTTGCGGAACTCTAAAGATAAAAGATTCTAATGTAATCCTTTATTATTATTTATCTTTGGTTTTAAATCTAGCAACGCCAAATTATGTTGTAAAAGTAGCAAACCCAAAGCTAATGAATAATGTAATGGCAGAGATAAAAATCCCCTTGCCACCTTTAGAAATCCAAAAGCAAATCGTAGCAGAGTGTGAAAAGGTAGAAGAGCAGTATAACATCATAAGAATGAGCATAGAAAAATACCAAGAGTTGATTAAAGCGATTTTAGTGAAATGTGGCATTGTAAATTCTAATGAGGGGGGCAGTAGAGACTTCATCGCTTCCTTGCTAGATTCTATACAAGAGCTAGAATCTAAGCTAGATTTTTTTGCAAATTCTGCGGTGGCAAAGCACGACTTTGCCACAATAAAAATCAATGAAAGTGCGAAGCACAACCTTGAAAGCGTTGTCGGGGTGGGGGATATACAAGGGGGAGGGAGCGACTTCGCAATTCAAGCCCCTCCCCCTTGTGAAAAAGAAAAAATAGAATCCAGCAGAGATGCTTCGCACTCAAAGCCCTTCAGTATGACAAACACAAATGACTTAAAAGCCCTTTTAGATTCTATCCCCACCCCACCAGCACAGGGCTGGAATACAATCAAGCTTAATAATAAGAAATACCTTACCCTTAATCCAAGCAAAAGAGAGATTGCAAATATTGATGAAAATACCATCATTTCTTTTGTGGAAATGGCAAGTGTGGCAGATAAAGGCTATATCCAAAACAAAGTTGATAAGCCGCTAAAAGAGCTTAAAAAGGGGAGCTATACCTATTTTGCGGAAAATGATATTTTGATAGCTAAAATCACGCCGTGTATGGAAAACGGAAAATGTGCCATTGCAAAAAATCTTACAAATGGTTTAGGTATGGGAAGTAGTGAATTTCATATTTTTAGAACACATAAGGGGCTAAACAATAAATTTTTATTTGCTTGTCTTAATCAAGATTCTATAAGACAAGAAGCGGCGAAAAATATGACAGGCTCAAGCGGACACAGAAGAGTGCCAATAAGCTTTTATGAATCCTTGCAAATCCCACTCCCACCCCTTGAGGCACAAGAAAAAATCGTAAGTGCTATTGATAGCGTAGAATCTCAAATCAAAAGAATAGATTCTAAGCTTGAAATTTTAGAAACAAGAAAGGCAGAGATTTTAGCTAATGCCTTGAATGCTGGTAACGAGAGAGAGAGAGAACAGGCGGAGCTTAGAGAAATCTTAAGCGAGATAGAATCTCTGCTTTCACAAAGAAAAATCTTACAACGCTTCATTACAAAAATCTTACAAAAAGCAGGACTTACTCAAAGCTTACATTCCTTGCTAGATTCTCTCCCCACTCCACCAAAACACGGCTGGGAAAGGGTCAAACTAGGGCAAGTCGTAAGCGTTCAAAGTGGTGGCACACCTAGCCGAGAAGTTGCAGAATATTGGAATGGTGATATAAATTGGATTAAATCAGAAGTGTGTCAAAATTGCTATGTATATGAAAATCAAGTTAAAGAGAAAATTACAGAATTAGGACTTAAAAAATCATCGGCAAAAATACTTAAAAAAGATTCTGTCTTAATCGCATTAGTGGGTGCTACTATCGGTAAAGTTGGCTATTTAACTTTTGATTCCACGACAAACCAAAATATAGCGGGACTTTATCCATTGAATAGTGAAAATCTTAATACGAAATTTTTGTATTTTGCGTGTTTGGGGCTTTATCATCTCTTTACAGAAAAGGGCGGTTTCACTATGGCAAATTTAACATTTATAAAAAATCTCAAAATCCCCCTACCACCCCTTGAAGCACAAGAAAAAATCATAAGTGCTATTGAAAGAATAGAACTTACAATAAATGTCGCAAAAGAACGAAAAGAAACATTTCAAAGCAAAATTTCAAGCTATATTCAGAATGCTTTGTGTTAATTTATCGTCCCTGCTAGAAAGTAAGAAGATAAATTTACTTCATCTTACTTTCCTCAAAAATTCCAAGCCCAAATCAGGAAAATCCGTAAAAACTCCATCAGCTCCAGCCTTAAATAAAATAGCATCAAAAAGCTCATCAGCAGACTTAGCCCAGCTTGGAAGTGCGTCCGCTCTAATGGTGTAAGGATGCACCTTTATATTATACTTATGAGCGTTTTTAACAAAGTCATTTGGCACAATTTTATGATTTTTAAGCTCCCTTTCATCAAAGAGTAAAACATAGGTTGGTCCTAAGCCATCGACAATTTTTGAAATTTCAGCATAATTTTTAATATTTAGAAGATAAGAAAAATCATAATTTTGCCATTTGCCATTTTTAAATTCAAAGGTTTCCTCCCACTCATTTAAACCTATAAGCCCAACAAGTTTAATATCCATACCCATTTGTGGCAATAACTCCTTTTTCACACGCACTAAATCCGGATAATCAAAGCTTTGAAAATAGACTTTAGAATCTTTATCTGTGTAGCCATATTTTTTAAGCACTTCTAAGGTAAGTTTTGAAATGTCCTTACCTTCCTGCTTGTGAAACCAAGGGCGTTTTGTTTCTACATAAATACCTACATTTTTATTAAGTGTTTTGTTAAGTCCTTGAATAAGCTCTATTTCTTCCTCAAGAGTGTTAATTGTAAAATCTGCCTTTTTAGTTGGGAAGCGTTTAGGATAAGCATTAACACTATCATTTTCCCCTTTAAAACCCTCACTCATTTTTAAGCTTTTAAGCTCATCTAAAGTAAAATCAATCACATAATAATGTCCATCTTTACGCTTTCTCTCTGGGAATTTTTGTGCCACATCGCTTGTTTTATCCAAATATAAATCGTGAATCACAACTAGGCGATCATCTTTACTTAAAACCACATCTTGCTCAATATAAGGCACACCTTGTGCAAAGGCTAAAACTTTACTCTCAAGTGTATGTTCTGGCAAATACGCGCTAGCACCTCTGTGTGCGATGATAAGCTTATCGCTTGCGAATAGATTAAGTCCTAAAAATATTAGGACAAAAGTAAATTTTTTCATTTTTTCTCCTTTAATAATCTCTAAAAATCGTTAAATTACTCAATTATTTAGCCTTTAAAAATTCCTCAACTTCTAGCAAAATTACCTCATTATCATCAGGCACAAAAGGCTCTCTACTTGCTGAAAAAGGGAAATTATTATCATTTGCCACAACAATATGTTTCTCATCTACAATATCCACATTTTCGATAGTAAAGAAAGGAAAGACAAATTTATTATTAACTAAAGGTTTTTTGGCAATTTTATTTGTATCATTAATATTCATAAGATCAATATAGGCAATTTTTTGCACTATGCCTTTTTCATCGTCAAGCTTAATTTTGTAAATCCTTTTAAATTTGGCAGGATTTTTAAAGCAAGATTTTGTTTCTTGATTTTTACAAGCCTTATCCATAGTGCCTTCGGTGTCATCGCGTTCTATGATTAAGCCATATTTTTCATCGATCATATTAAAATCACCAATAGAGTGTGCATTACTTTCTAGCGTGTATGTGTAGCTTTTATCCGTAAATTTTCTAGCCTTAATGTCAAATTCTAAAATTCTTAAGAAATTTTTACCACCCTTATTTTCATATTTGCCATTTTTAAACACCGCATATTCTAACATAGGATAAAGCTTGGTTTTATCCTTAGAGCTAGCCATAGCTTCAAAGCCTTTAGAACGCTTGATGTTAGCTTTGTTTTCTTGGATATCTGGATTTGAAAGTTGTAAATTTGGATGATCGGGTGATAAAAGCGATTCTTTATTAAGATTTACATCAAACACTTCTTTTAAAGTGCCTTTTTCATCAAATTCTAATAAAAAAGGACCAAATTCATCACCTACCCAAAAACTCTTATCTATAATTTGAAAACTTTCAGGGTCTATATCAGCCCCTGTTAAATACCTACTTTTAGTGCTTTCAAGATTTATAAGATAAGGAAATTTTTTATTTTTATCATTAAAGAAAATAGTTTTAAGATGCTTATAAGAGCCTTTTTTGAAATCAAATTCATAATTGTGAATAAAGGTCATAGAATCTGGTGAATTTTTCTTAGTCCCTAAGCCATTATCGCTTAAAAGCCAAAAGTTCTTATCATTTATAAATTTAATCCCACTATGTCCTTGCAAAGCCTGTTTTTTAAATGGAATTCTAAAGGCATTAGGCATTTCTTCTTCTGTGTAATTTGCATTAAATGTGCCCAAGTTTTCATTTCTTGTTGTGCGTAAAAACTTCCCCGTGCTTTGCAGAAACTCTGGTGCATCTTTAGGGGCATTGATGAAATTTTCCGCTGGGATAACGATGTGTCCTGCTAAATTTGCCTCATACTCATTTGCAGCAAATAAAACGCTACATAAACATAAAGAACCTACAATTTTTTTCATTTTTATCCTTTTTATTTATTTAACTTTTTGTCAAAATGCTTGAAATTTAAAAATTTTCCAACATTTTGCAATTAGCTTTTGAGGATTATAAATTATTCTTGTGTGTAAAACATATGAAGCGCGTAAAATCTCTGTAAAATTTCCAAATTTTAAACCAATTAAGCAAGAAAGTCCATTTAAAATAAAATATAATGCGATATTTTTTATATTTTATAAAATTTTCTTGACTTTTTTCGTATTTTTCACTAGAATTACATTTTTGATTTGTTCCGGATTAGCTCAGCGGTAGAGTAGTCGGCTGTTAACCGATTGGTCGTAGGTTCGAATCCTACATCCGGAGCCACTTTTAAGATCCCCACTCCCACCAAACACAGAGCATATTTTCAAAGCCTTATCTAAGATTAAGCAATATTAACTTCAAAAATTACTTAAGAAATTAAATTTTCATACTCTTTGGCGATGTAAATTTGCCCCTTATATTCTATCACGGGGCGTTTTATAAGACTTGGAGTCTCTAAAATCATCTTCTTTAATTCTTCTTTGGCTAAAGCGTTCATTTTTTCTTTATTAAGATTTAATTTTCTAGCACTTGTGCCCGAGAGATTTGGAAGATCTTTAATTTCTCTTTTTTCAAGCCAAGAATTTAAAATGTCTTCATCGATTTTTTTAATATCCAAAAACTCAAATTCCACACCCTTAACTTTTAAAAATTCCATAGCCTTTTTAACGCTACCACAATTTTTAATGCCATAAAGTTTCAATTTCTTGCCCTTTTAAGCAAATCTGCTATCAAAAAAGCAAGCTCTAAGGCTTGATCGGCGTTAAGTCTTGGGTCGCACTGAGTTTCGTAGCGATTTTGTAAATTTTGTGCCGTTACATTACTAGCACCTCCCGTGCATTCAGTAACATCTTGCCCAGTCATCTCCAAATGCACTCCACCCGGATACACTCCCTCACTTATAGCCACTTCAAAGAAATAACGCACTTCTTGCATAATTTTATCAAATTCACGCGTTTTAAAATCCCCTACTTTCACCGTATTTCCGTGCATAGGATCAATGCTATAAATTAAATTTAACCCCTCTTTTTTTAATTCCTTAAAGATACTTGGTAAATTTGAGGCAATTTTATCCGCACCCATACGAACAATAATATTAAGCCTTCCCTCTTCATTATTAGGATTAAGTTTATTTGAAAGATTTATAATATCCTGTGCTTTAGCATTTGGACCGATTTTAACGCCTAAAGGATTTTTCACACCACTTAAAAAATGTACATGTGCCCCATCAATTTCGCGTGTTCTTTCGCCTATCCAAAGCATATGCGCTGAACAATCATAAAAATCTCCGCTTAAACTATCCACACGCGTCAAAGCCTCTTCGTAAGGTAAAAGCAAAGCCTCGTGAGAAGTATAAAGCGAAACTTCTCTTAAATTTGGAGTATTATTTGCATTAATACCGCAAGCCTCCATAAAGGCTAAAGCGCTAGAAATTTTTTCACTTAAATCCTCATATTGCTTATGCAACTCACTCTTTTTCACAAAACCTAAATTCCAACGCTGAACCTCACGCAAATCAGCCAAACCACCTTTAGCAAAACCTCTTAATAAATTAAGTGTCGTCGCACTTTGATAATAGGCTTCTAGCATACGCTTAGGATCGGCAATTCTTGCTTTTTCACTAAACTCAAAGCCGTTAATAATATCTCCACGGTAACTTGGCAAACTCACGCCATTAAGCTCTTCATAATCTGCGCTTCTAGGTTTAGCAAACTGCCCAGCTATACGCCCTATTTTCACCACAGGACAACCACCAGCAAAGGTCAAAACAATCGCCATTTGAAGAAGAATTTTAAACATATCGCGTATATTATTTGCACCGAAATTTTCAAAACTCTCCGCACAATCGCCACCTTGAAGCAAAAAAGCTTCTTTCTTGGCAACCTTAGCCAAGGATTTTTTAAGCTGTCTAACCTCTCCTGCAAAAACAAGGGGTGGTAATTTTTCAAGTCTTTCAAGATTTTCTTTTAAGGTATTTTCACAAGGATAAACCGGATGTTGTTTAATGGGATAGGCTCTCCAAGAATCTCTCCTCCATTGCATTGCAAACTCACTTTAGATAAATAAAAGAGCCATAGAATAGCTCTTTGTAGAAATTATTTTTTAAGCTCTTTAATGCGAGCAGCCTTACCGCGTCTATCTCTAAGATAAAAGAGTCTTGCACGACGAACGCGACCGCGTCTTAAAACGCTAATGCTTTCTAAACTTTCACTATAAATAGGAAAAATTCTTTCAACGCCCACATTATTTGCACCGATTTTACGCACCATAAAAGTTTCACTCACTCCACTTCCTCTTCTAGCAATGCAAACTCCTTCAAAATTTTGAATTCTAGTTTTATCGCCCTCTTTAATGCGGATAGCAAGTTTTAAAGTGTCCCCAGCACGAAAATCTGGCACATTTTTACCCTCAATTTGTTTAGCCTCAAACTGCTCTATATATTTGTTTTTCATCGTATTTCCTTAAATTCTGCGTTCATGCTCCAAAAATAAATCGGGACGAAAAAATTTTGTCTTGCAAGACGCTAAAGTGTTTTTTAAAGCCGCAATTTTAGCGTGATTACCCTTTAAAAACACTGAATTAGCATAAAATTTTTTCAAATTTTTCTCAAAAATTAAAGGTTTAGCAAAAGAAGGAGCTTCTAAAAGATGATTTTCAAAACTTTCTTCTTCTAAACTTTGTGAATTTCCAAGCACTCCATTAACATTGCGTAAAATCGCATCGCAAAGACAAAGAGCAGGAAGCTCTCCTCCCGTCAAGATAAAATCTCCCACACTAAAAAGCTCATTTGCAAATTCCTCTACCACACGCTCATCTATACCCTCATAACGACCGCAAACAAAAACCAAATTTGACTTTTGACTAAGGCGTTTAGCATCTTTTTGATTAAAATTTTTTGCACTTGGGCTAAGAAATATAAAATGAGAATTGCTCTCTTTTTGACGAATTTGCTCCAAGCACTCAAAAAGTGGGGCTACTTGCATTAAAAGTCCTGCTCCACCACCGATTTTATAATCATCAACTTTTTTATACTTATTTTTGCTAAAGGCTCTAGGATTTTGAAAATCAAGGCTAAAAATGTCCTTATTTAATGCTCTAGCAAGGATGGAATCTTTAAAATAAAATTCTAGCAAATGAGGAAATAAAGAAACAAAAGTGATTTTCATGAATTTTCTAAAATATAAAAAGCTTCATTAGAGCATAAAATTTGCTTTTTTTCTATATCAATTTGCAAAATATATTTATCAATATAAGGAATAAAAAAAATCTTAGAAAAACCTTGGGCCGTCAATCTCTCATCGCTTTTAATCTCAAACAAATATCCCCCTCCACTTTCCAAAATATCTTGAACTTGACCTAAAATAATTTGCTCATCTCTTACTTCACAGCCTATAATATCAAAATAAAAAAACTCATCTTTTTTTAATTTGCAAAGCTCTCTTGTTTTTTCTATACTTTGATAAAGCTCCAGATTAACAAGCTCCTTAGCTTTCTCAAGACTTTCGTAGGTGTAAAATAAAACACTTTGACGATTTTTATCATAATCTTTAATAACAAGTTCTCTTTTATTTTTGGTAAAAAAAGTGAGATTTTTTTGAAACTGAGAAGGAAAGTCGCTAAGATTATGCAATTTTAAATAGCCCCTTAGTCCTACACTTCGACCTATCTTAGCGACTAAAACAAATTTACTCAAGGGCTTTTACCGTAACACGATAAGAAATATTCTCCTTACTTTTGTAAGCTGAAATGACCGTTTTAATCGCATTAATCATTTTACCATTTTTACCTATAAGCTTACCCGTATCGTTTTTATCTGTAAAAAGAAAAATTTCGACAAAATTTTCTTCTATTTCCACCCTTTGCGTATCAATTCTTTCAGGATAATCAGCAATAAGTTTGGCATATTCTTTTAAAAAATCTTCAACCATAATTATTTACTTGTAATAGAAGCGACCTTATCGCTAAGTTTAGCACCCACACTCTTCCAATAAGCTAAACGCTCCGCATCAAATTTAATGACTTCAGGTTCAACCATAGGATTATAATAACCTATACTCTCTATCCAACCACCATCACGGCGTTTTCTACTATCAGTTACCACTATACGATAAAAAGGTCTTTTCGTTCTTCCCATTCTTGTAAGTCTAATCACTGTCATTGTGTCTCCTTAAAAATTAAAAATCAATTATAGATACTAAAATTAGTATTTATAAGTGAAATTTAAAACTGCCTGCGTGCTTGATTCATCATAGTCATCAAACTATCCATTCCTTTTTTGCCTGAAAATTTCTTTGCTAATTTAGCCGCATTGCTAAATTGCTTTAAAAATCGATTAACCTCCACTTGTGAAAGTCCAGCACCACTTGCTATACGGCGTTTTCTAGCATTATTTAAAAGACTAGGATTTTCCCTTTCTTTTGGAGTCATAGAGGAAATCATCGCTTTGATATGTAAAATTTCCTTAGAATTATCTAAGTCTAAATCTTTCACACTAGAAGCCACATTAGAAAGTCCCGGTATCATACCAATGAGTGATTTCATACTGCCTAATTTTTTAACACTTTCCATTTGAGTAAGAAAATCATTAAAATTAAAATCGCCTTTCTTAATTTTTTGATTTAATTTTTTTGCTTCCTTTTCGTCAATAATCGCCGCAGTTTTTTCTGCCAAAGTTGCCAAATCGCCCTCACCCATAATGCGACCAACGATCCTATCTGGGATAAAAATCTCCAAATCTGCGACTTTTTCACCCACACCTATAAATCTTAATGGAATATTTACCTGCCTTGCTATGCCAAGTGCCACACCACCTTTAGTATCTGCGTCAAATTTAGATAAAATCACTCCGCTAAGCCCTAAAGCCTCATTAAAACTTGATGCAGTCTTCACTCCATCTTGACCGCTCATCGCATCAGCGACATAAAAAATTTCATCAGGATTTAAGCTAGTTTTAACTTCTTTTAATTCGCTCATCAAAGCTTCATCAATAGCCAAACGCCCAGCAGTATCGACAAGTAAAACATCAAACAAACCACTCTTAGCCTTTTGCAAAGCTTCTCTTGCAACTTTGATAGGGTTCGTTTCGTTTTCTATGTAAAAAAGTTCAATTTCACTAGCCTCACAAAGCTGCCTTAATTGCTCAACAGCCGCCAAGCGTTGCAAATCGCACGCTGCAACGAGGACCTTTTTATTGCGAAGTTTAAGGTAATTTGCTAATTTTATCGTGCTTGTCGTTTTACCGCCACCTTGCAAACCAACCATTAAAACGATTGTTGGAGGCTTTGAGGAAAATACAAAACCTTGATTTTTACCGCTAATGCTTAAAATTTCTTCTAAATTTTTCTTAATAGCCTCTAAAAACTGCTTTTGTCCTATGCCATTTTTCTTAACATCATCTTCAATTAGGCTTAATAATTCTTTGGTAACTTTATGATGAACATCAGCTTTTAGAAGGGATTTTTTAAGGGTTTCTAAAGCATTTTTTAAGGCTTTTTCATCATCGACAAAACGAAGCTTATTTACAGCACCTTTAAAAGACTCGCTGACAAGTTCAAACACCCCTAAAACCTTTCCTTAATAAAATAAAATCGAAATTATACAAAATTTTTGCTTAAATGGCTTTAAAACTCCAAATTTTTTAGCTCAAAACCAAATTTTGCGAAACTTTCATCTAAATTAGCCTTAAACTCATAGTGTAAAATTTTAAGCTCGTAGCTATGCAAATACATTCTATCTGCTGCTATTTTCCCATACTTTTCATCACCTATAATGGGATGTTTAACAAAAGCAGTATGCACTCTTATTTGATGTGTTCTGCCCGTTTGAATACAAATTTTTGCTAGAGTTCTTTTACCCTGTATCATTAAAGGATTTATAATGCTTAAAGCACTTTGCCCCTCTTTTGCAATTTTGCTAAAGGCGCCATTTTTACCCTTGAGTGTGCGTATAGGCTCATCGACTACAAGCTCCTCAGCCAAAACGCCATCAAGCACAGCTATATAGCTTTTATAAACCCTTTGCTTCCTAAATTCCTCTATACAAAGCTTTTTAAAATCTTCATTTTTACAAAGCAAAATAAGCCCACTTGTTTCTTTATCCAATCTATTCAAAAGTTTAGCCTTAAATTCACTCTCTAGCTCCTCGCTAATGTAAGAATAAGGCTTATTTATTGCTAAAATTTTCTCATCTTCAAACAAAATTTGAGGCTTTTTCATCTTAAGCAAATTAAATTTCGTTCCCTCTTTCATCAAAGCCCTAGCAAGGACAATTTTTTTTCCGCGAGAAAAAACCAAGCCCCTATCTATCAAATCCTTAGCTTCTCTATTTGAAATATTTTCTTGCAAAGCAAGTAATTTATAAGCTTTTTCTTGCATTAAGCCCTTCCTTTATCGCATTTTCTATTATGCTTAAGTCTTTATTTTGCGAGATTCTAGCTTTTTTATTTAAATGATGTATCATAGAATTAAGACTTGTCAAATCCTCACAAAAATTGACATTTTCAACTTCTGCAAATAAATTTTCTTGATTATGGATAAAAATACCTGTAATGAGAACATTATTAAAACTTGCCACCTCAATGGGATTATGCCCCCCAATCCCCTCGACAAAAGAACCACCAAGCACGACCACATCACTAATGGCATAAAAATTAATTAATTCTCCCAAAACATCGAGCAATAAAATTTGTCCCTTAAAATCTTCCCATTTTTTTAAATTTGAAAATTTTTCATAAACATAGTGTTGCAATAAATTTTCGACCTCCAAAAAACGCTCTGGGTGTCTTGGAGCGATGATGAGTTTTTCATCTTTTTGCAAACAAATGGCTCTTAATAAAAGCTCTTCTTCGTTTTGATGTGTGCTAGCAAAAATAATAAGTCTTTCTTTTAATTTAGCATAATGCTTACTAGGCTTAATTTCCAAATTTGCTTTAATGTTCTTAAAAATTTTCACATTTTTAGCGCCTAATTGCTCAAGTCTTTGCTTATCTTTCGCGCTTTGAGCAAAAACCTCGTCAATGTAAAAAAAAATCAAGCGGTAAAAAAAAGCGAAACGCAAATAAGCCTTATAAGAATGATTTGAAATTCTAGCGTTAATCAAAAGCACCCTAGCACCTCTTAATTTCGCCATAAAAACAAGCATTAGCCAGTATTCAGCTTCAAAAATAACTAAAACTTCACAACGCTTAAACCAAAAGGGTAGCCAATTTTCAAAAGCTAAAAAATTCACTTTTTTACAAAATTTTTTAGCCTCTTCAAAACCTGTTTGAGTAATGACGCTTATTCTAGAATCAAATTTTTTACTTAAAATCCCCACACTCCTAACCTCTCCCAAAGAACAAGCGTGAAAATGCACTCTAGCTTTTTGGCAAGAATTTTTATAAAGAAAAAACCTCGCCTTTAAGCTTTTTTTATATTTTGTTTTAAAAAATGAAAGAAAAAATAAAGGGATAGCACCTATAAAAAATGCCACCCAAGTGAGAAAATAGTAGGCAATTATCAATTCTTTTTCGCTTCTTCAAGCTCTTTATATAAAATTCTACCACAATGCGGACAAGTTACTATTTCTTCGCCCTTTATCACAGCCAAATAAGTCTTATCATAAATCTTCATAAAGCATCCATAACAAGCTTGCTTTTTAACAGGCACAACAGCAGTATTTTTCGCCCATTTGCGAATTTTTTCATAAAAGCCAAGCACCTTTTGATTCATCTCGCCTACAAGCTTTGTTTTTTTATTATAAATTATCATTCTTTCTTTTTCAAGGCTTGAAATTTGCACATCAATTTCCTTTTTAATTCCCTCCAAATCCGCTTCTTCTTTGGTTCTACTTTCTAACAATTCCTTCTTAAAATGCTCTTTATTTTCTAAAATTTTATCAAGTCGCACAATCTCACCATTAGCCGCATCAAGCTGCTCTTTAGCGATATCTTCCTCTATTTTAAGGGCGTTCGCTTCTTTTTCTGTCTTAACTGCACCACTTTTTTTACCAAGCTCCTTAATCTTGGCTGAAAATTCCGCTATATGAGCATTATTTTGTGCTTTTTGCGCTTCAATATCCTTAATCTCCTCATCAGCAGCTACAAGTTCCTCGTTCATCTTAGCTATCCTAGCTTCAGCATCTTTTAAAGTTTTGCTTACGCTACTAATTTTAGGCTCGAAACTATCAATTTCTTGGTCTATTTGCGATAAATGAACTAATTGTTCTAAATATTTATTCATTAAATTTTCCTTAAAAGTATTGAAATGGATTTTTTGAAACTGACATTATAACCTTTAGCGGCAAATTTTGCAAGTATTTCGCTAGGCTTTCGTTAAAATAACGCTCGCTTTCATAATGTCCAAGCTCAATCAAGCTTAAATGATTACTTAAAGCCTCAAAAGCTTGATGATACTTAAAATCTCCGCTTAAAAAACAATCCGCTTTTACATTAGGGATTAAATCGCCCCCACTACCCGTACAAATGGCAATTTTCTCAAGTTTTTCCTTGCCACTAAAGCTCATTTTAAGATTTGTTAAATTAAGTCTTTTTTTTACTCTTTCACAAAGCTCATAAAAGCTCAAATTGACATCGACATAAATTAAAAAATCTTCTTGTAAAAATTTTTCAAAACCCAAAATTTCCTTAACAAAATACGCATTAAGGTGGCTTAAATCGTAATTTGTGTGCAAAGAAATGAGAGCGATATTTTTCTTAATCATTTCTTTAAGCAAATTTTTAGGATAAGCCATTTCACTTAAATTACGCAAAGGTTTAAAAATTAAAGGATGATGAGTGATAAAAAGCGAATTTTCCTCCGCATTTTTAATCAAATTTTCATCTACATCAAGACTAAGATAAAGCTTGGAAATATCATCATCTAAATTTCCTAGTAAAAGTCCGCTATTATCCCAGCTAGCCTGCTTTTCAAAAGGGCTAAGCTCATTTAAAAAAGCATAAATTTCACTCAGTTTCATTTAAATTTTTCTTATAAATTTCAGCACAGTGCTTAGAAAGTTCGCGAATTTTAAGCATATAATCTTGTCTTTTTGCGACAGAAATAGCTCCTCTTGCGTCAAGAAGATTAAAGGTGTGAGCTGCTAACATACAATAATCATACGCAGGTAGAGCCAAACCCTGCTCTAGCGTGTTTTTACACTCATTATAAGCATTTTGAAATTGCGAATTTAAAAGCTCTATATTGCTTATTTCAAAATTATATTTGCTATACTCATACTCACTTTGCTTATGCACATCGGCGTATTTAATTAACTCTCCACCAAATTCACTCCACACTATGTCATAAACATTATCGACATTTTGCAAATACATTGCAATTCTTTCAAGCCCATAAGTAATCTCTGCACTCACCAAATCCACAGCAATGCCACCTACTTGCTGAAAATAGGTAAATTGCGTTACCTCCATACCATCAAGCCAAACTTCCCAACCAAGTCCCCACGCTCCAAGGCTTGGGCTTTCCCAGTTGTCCTCCACAAAGCGAATATCGTGGCTTTTTAAGTCAAAGCCTAAATTTTCAAGGCTTTTTAAGTAAAGCTCTTGGATATTATCCGGACTTGGCTTAATTAAAACTTGAAATTGATAATAAGCACCTAAGCGGTTAGGATTTTCTCCATAACGCCCATCTGTTGGTCTTCTACTTGGTGCGACATAAGCACAAGCCCAAGGCTTTTTACCTAAGCTTCTTAAAAAAGTCGCAGGGTGAAAAGTCCCAGCTCCCGCTGGCATATCATAAGGCTGCATAATCGCACAGCCATTTTCCTGCCAAAAATTTTGTAAATTTAGTATCATTTGCGAAAAAGTCATTGTGTATTTTCCTCCTCTTTCGCCTTATCGCTATAAGTTTCTATGGTTTTATTCCACATTAATTTATATTTTCTTTTCATAAATTCCGCTTCTTCTCTAGCGTGTTTTAACTCTTCATTTAAAGTTTCTATAGTCTTTCTATCCGCATCGTAAAGTTCTTGCATAGAATAGAGTGCATCTTTTAAGAATTTATTTTCATTTTTTAAAGCTTCAAGAGTTTCATCTTTTGCGTCTAAAACTTTCTCGTGTAAATTTAAAATCGTTCCTATGGTCTTCTCCACAAAGCTTTCCCCAGCTAAGGTCATAGAATTAACCATAGAATTTTGATTTGCTCCACTAGGCACGACACTGAAAGTGCCTTGATTTGCCTCAATATAAATCACTCCATCTTCTTCTTTAAAATTTAAAGAGCCATTTGCCATCATACCCTTAACGACATCTTCGTTTAAATGCACCAACTTGCAAAATTCATCTAATTCTAAATAAGTTTGCATTTATAAAATCACCTCTACGCTTTTAGAATCCTTGACAAGCTTATCTTCTTTTGTCTTACGCTCCTCTTTTAAAGCTTTTGCCAAATTTTCATCATTAAGAGCTAAAATTTGCACCGCCAAATAAGCCGCATTCATAGCTCCAGCCTTACCTATGGCTAAAGTTCCTACAGGAATTCCACTTGGCATTTGCACGGTGGAAAATAAAGAGTCCATACTTCCCAAATTAGTCCCGCTCATAGGCACTCCTAAAACAGGCTTAGTTGTGTAGGCTGCCACTGCTCCTGCTAAGTGTGCAGCCATACCCGCCGCTGCGATAAAGACCTTAGCACCCTTTTGTTCGGCTTCTTTAATGTAATCTTTTGTTCTTTTTGGGCTTCTATGTGCTGAAGTGATGATAAGCTCATATTTAACTCCAAATTCTTCAAGCACCCTAGCCGCCTCACTCATCACTTCATAATCACTCTTACTTCCCATAAGTATCGCTACAAATTTCATACAATTTCCTTTCTTAAAAAGCTAAATTCTGGCACTAAATTTGGCATTTTAATGGCATTTTCATTACCGCTATGAATTTCTGCATATTCTTTATGATTTTGAGTAAGCATTTTTTTAAATTTCACAAAATACTTTCCCTCTTTTTCATAAATTTGACCTAGTTCGTTATCACAAGGTGTGATTTTAGAAGCTAAAGGGCTTAAAATTTCATAAGCTTCATTTAAAACAACCTTACCTTTACATTTAAAAAACTCTCCATTTTCCGAAAATCCTTGCACTTGATGCGTTCCCTCTTCAATACTTGTGAGATGATTTTGCGTGTCTGTTTTTTCTAAAGGGCGTGAGATAAGATACCCGTCTGTAAAACCTCTATTTTTAAGCGTATGAATTTCTTTTTCGTATTTTAAGGCATTAAATTCACCCCTTAAAGTATCTTCAATCGCCATTTTATAAGTGCGTGTAGTAAGTGCGACATAATATTCACTTTTTGTACGACCCTCTATCTTAAAAGCACTAATGCAATTTTCCTTCATAATTTTTTCTATATAAGAACATAAATTTAAGTCCTTAGAATTAAAGATATGCGTTCCATTTTCATCTTCTTCTAAGCGAAATAAAACGCCGTTTTCTTTATTTTTAGCAAAAAGCTCGTAAGAAAAACGACAATCATTCGCACAAGAGCCACGATTACTCATTCTACCGCTTTGCACAGAGCTAATTAAACATCGTCCAGAATATGCAAAACACATTGAGCCATGCACAAAGGCTTCTAATTCTATATCGCAATTTTGCTTTAAAAGTTTCGCATCATTTAAACCAAGCTCTCTAGCGATAACTACGCGTTTTCCACCCATTTGCTTATAAACTTTAGCGTCTAAATAATTTAAAACATTAGCCTGTGTGGAGATATGCAGAGGAATTTCTGGGGCTAATTCTCTTACCAAAGCCATAGCTCCCACACTTGCCACAATAAAAGCATCAGGACGCATAGCTTTAAGCTTTAAAATATGCCTTTTAAGCCCCTCAATTTGTCCGCTTAAATGGAAGCCATTAAGCGTTACATAAATTTTCTTACCTTTTGCGTGCGTGTAATTAATCGCTTCTTCAAAACTTTCATAATCAAATTCGCGTGCCGTTCTCGAACGCAAGGAAAAATTATTTACTCCCGCATAAACGGCGTCCGCTCCATAAGCAAGGGCGATTTTAAGCTTGGTAAAATTCCCCGCCGGAGCGACAATCTCAGGTATGATCATTTCTGTCCTAAAGATGCAATCAGCGCTTCTATATCATCATTACTCACAACATCAGCTGTGGTATCGCCCTCAATGTGTATAGCGGAACTTACGCGTTTTTTATCGTCAATCTTACCCTCAAATAAAGAACTCATATAGCGACTTAACGCACGCATGACATTAATTACTCTTTCGATTTTTTGCCTATGGATATCTTGATATTGCATAGCATCCATAGCCATCATCACTTCATCTTGCCCACTTTGTAAATTTTCACCTATTTCTTTTGTCTTTTCCTTGATGTCTTGATTAAGCTTTAGAGCTTCACCAAAACTTTCAACATTAGGGAAACGCTCACTTAATTTGCCGAAAATGTCAATATTTTTATCAAAAACATGATTTAATTCATTAAGCAAAGTTTCAGAATCTGCAAAAAAATTACTAATGCTTTCAAGTTTGTCCATCATTTCAGTAGCTTTTTCTTCGCTATCTTTCGTAACATCATCAAGCTGATGAACGACTTTATGTTCGTCATTTGGTGGCGGAGGTGGCCAAAGTATGTTAGGATTTGGCTGATACTCGGTAGATTTCATATTTTCAACTATAGCTCCATTTTCACTAATTTCGCTCTCTTCAGTCACACTAGGCTCTTCGCTCGAATTTGGCGAATCAATATCAACATCGCCGTTCATTAAGGCATCAAGTTCTTCTTGAGTCATTTTTTTCCTTAATATTAAAATTATTTTGAAATTATAATGCAAATAAATTAAAACTAAAAGACAAAAAATAAAATTTTTATGCAAAAATAAAATTTTCAAATTTATAAAAAAAATTATCTTAATTAAAACTGAATTAAAAATTTTATGATACAATTTTATAATTTAATTTTAATTAAGGAGAAAATATGGGCAAATTTGTCAATAATATCGAGGAATTTTTTACTTACTGCAAAGAAAATGAAGTCGCTTTTGTGGATTTTCGTTTCACAGATATTATAGGAGCTTGGCATCATATCACTTACAATTTTCACTCCATTAACGAAGAGACTTTTGAGCTAGGAATTCCCTTTGACGGCAGTTCTTTGGAGGGTTGGCAACCTGTTAATAAATCTGATATGATCTTAAAACCTGACGCTCCAAGCGCCTTTTTAGACCCATTTACAGCAGATCAGACCATTATCGTTTTTTGCGATGTTTATGACATTTACAAAGGACAAATGTATGAAAAATGCCCTCGCTCTATGGCAAAAAAGGCTCTTCAATTTTTACAAGAAAGTGGTGTAGCTGATATGGCTTATTTTGGACCTGAAAATGAATTTTTTATCTTTGATAGTGTCAAAATCGTAGATAATGCAAACTGCTCCAAATATGAAGTTGATACTGAGGAGGGTGAGTGGAACGACAATAAAGAATTTGTCGATAGCTACAATACAGGACATCGTCCAAGAAATAAGGGCGGATATTTTCCAGTCGCACCTATTGACTCTTTAGTTGATATTAGAGCGGAAATGGTGCAAACTCTAGAAAAAGTAGGCATTAAAACCTTTGTGCATCATCACGAAGTCGCACAGGGACAAGCTGAAATAGGCGTTCATTTTGGCACTTTAGTCGAAGCAGCTGACAATGTGCAAATTTACAAATATATCGTTAAAATGGTCGCCCATCTTAATGGTAAAACCGCCACTTTTATGCCAAAACCCCTTTATGGCGATAATGGCAGTGGTATGCATGTGCATATGAGCCTATGGAAAAATGGCGTGAATTTGTTTTATGATAAAGAAGGATACGGCGGACTTAGCCAAGATGCTATCCATTACATAGGAGGAATTCTCAAAAATGCAAGAAGTGTTGCCGCTTTTACAAATCCTAGCTCAAATTCCTACAAAAGGATAGTTCCGGGCTTTGAAGCGCCTTGCATTTTAACCTATTCTTGTCAAAACAGAAGTGCAAGTTGTCGTATCCCCTATGGTATGGGAAAAAATTCTGCACGCGTTGAAATTCGCTTCCCAGATAGCACGGCAAATCCTTATCTAGCTTTCGTTTCGCTTTTGATGGCGGGACTTGATGGTATTAAAAATAAGCATATCCCAGTGGGTCCTATGGAGGAGAATTTGTTCGATTTAACTCTAGATGAAGTGCGTGAAAAAGGTATAGAACAACTTCCTCACACTTTAAGAGGAAGTCTAGAAGCACTTATCCGCTACAATAGCTTTTTAAAACCTGTGATGAGTGATCTTTTTATTGATGATTATCAACATCTCAAATTTGCCACTCAAGTATGGCCTGTGGAAGCACGCCCTACGGCTTATGAATTTAAAACCTGCTATTCTTGTTAAAATTCAATCCCACAAAAGTGGGATTATAAAATCCTTAAAACAAATATCATAGAAAAACTTGAAATTTATAGAAATTCCTTTTTGCAGAGTGCGAGGTATTTTTTAGGATTACTCTCACGCATTAATGCCTCTCTCATACAGACTCCAGCGATATTAATATTTTTAAAAAACTTGATATTTTCAGCATTAATCCCACCTATAGCATAAAGTGGTATAGAGCTAAAGCTCAACAAATCTTTCAAAAGCTCTATTCCATAAGGCTTTAAATTTGGCTTACAAGAACTTTTGAAAATATGTCCCACAAAGGCGTGATTTACCTTATAATTAATCGCTTCCAAAAGCTCCTCTTTACTATGAACGGAAGTGCCTAAAATGTGAAAATATTTTGCTATATTGGACTCTTTTCTAAGTAAGGCTAAGGGGGCTTGGAAATACTTATGCTCTAGCTTTAAGGTGGGTGTTAAATAGCCGTGTAAAAAACAAGTGATTTTATACTTAGTGCAAATTTTTAAAACTTCTTTAGCCAAATCATAGTATTCATACTCACTTAAATCTTTCTCCCTTAGCACAAAAGCGTCTATCTTAGCCTTTGCAAGTTTTTCAACCTGTCTTAGAAAATCATCTTGCACCAAAACTCTATCGCTGATAGCGATGATTTTTCTAACCCACATAAATACTATCACTCATCACGGGCTGAAGGTCAAGTTCTTTAAGCTTTATTCTAATCGCCTCAACGCTTCTATCATCGCTGATTTCAAATTGCTCATCGCCCTTTTTTGTGCCAGAATGCTCCCCTATCCCCACGCTAACTCCCGCACTCATCTTACTCACACCAAGTTTAACAGCCTCATCTCTAAAGCCCATTCTTTCACGACTTGAAAGGCTAATGTGTGCAAAGGGCAAAAAAAGTCTATAAGCACACAAAACCTGTAAAAGTCTTTTTTCGCTTACATCTTTGGGTGAAATTTTAGCATTATTAATAATAGGTCTTAAGCGTGGGATAGAAAGCGAAAATTCAGCGTAGGGGTATTTTTGCTGCAAAAAGTGTGCGTGAAGTGCACAAGCTAATGCGTCTTTTCTAAAATCATCAATCCCAAGCAAAGCCCCAAAAGCCACGCCCCTCATACCAGCCATTAGCGCTCTTTCTTGTCCAAAAAAGCGGTATTTAAATACACTTTTTTCTCCAGCTAAATGAATTTTAGAATATTTAGTTTCATTATAAGTTTCTTGAAAAATCGTTACATAATCGCACCCACTTTTATGCAAAAGGGCATATTCATCAACATTCATAGGGTAAATTTCCACGCCTACGACCTTAAAATATTTTCTTGCTAATTCACACGCTCTAGCGATGTATTCTACACTTGCAAATTCTCTACCCTCACCCGTTAGCATTAAAATTTCTTGCAAGCCGCTTTTAGCTATGGCTTGCATTTCCTCTTCAATTTCTTTTTCGCTTAATTTTGCTCTTGTAATTTTATTGCCCTTTTGAAAGCCACAATACACACATTTAGAATTACAAAAATTTGACAAGTAAAGTGGGGTAAATAAAGAAATATTATTACCAAAATATTTAAGTTTAAGTTTTGAAGCTTTGAAAGCCAAATCCTCTATAAATTCCTCAGCAGCCGTGCTTAAAAGGGCTTTTAAATGCTCTATATTAAGATAAGAAGAATTTAAAGCATTGATGACATCGTTGGTTTGATATTTTGCTTCATCATAGCTTTGCATTTCTTTTATAACTTTATCTAAAATATCGCTTTGAATCACTTGCATATGAGGAAGATAATCCATCATTTTCCTTTTGATTTTTAAGGATTGTAACAAAGAAGGGTTAGTGAAATTTAAATGAGAGAATTTGCCCTCAAAAGAGGGCAGGAGCTTAATGGAGGCATTACATCATACCGCCCATTCCTCCCATACCGCCCATAGCACTCATATCAGGCATAGCAGGTTTATCTTCTTTAATCTCGCTAATTGTCGCTTCAGTCGTTAATAGCATAGAAGCCACAGAAACAGCGTTTAATAGAGCCACTCTTTCCACTTTCACAGGGTCGATAATCCCGGCTTTAAACATATCCACATACTCGCCCTTAGCAGCGTCAAAGCCCGCATTTTCATCGCTTGAATTTTCCACACTATTGACAACTACACCAGCGTCAAAGCCCGCATTTTCTGCGATTTGTCTTAAAGGCGCTCTTAAGGCTCTTTCCACGATAGCCGCACCAATAGCCTCATCACCCTCTAATTTCAACTTAATCTTAGATTTAGCCTTGATAAGTGCCGCACCACCACCGATGACAATACCTTCTTCAACCGCCGCTTTTGTCGCACTTAAAGCATCATCTACGCGGTCTTTTTTCTCTTTCATTTCTGTTTCAGTTGCCGCACCGACTTTAATAAGCGCCACGCCTCCGCTTAATTTCGCAAGTCTTTCTTGTAATTTTTCTCTATCATAATCACTCGTTGTTTCGGCAATTTGTGCCTTGATTTGATTGACTCTTGCATCGATATTTGCTTTATCTCCAGCACCATTAACTATGGTTGTATTATCCTTATCAATAATCACGCTAGAAGCCTGTCCTAAATCCTCTAAAGTCGCACTCTCAAGCGTTCTACCAAGCTCTTCAGCTATCACTTCACCACCTGTTAAAATAGCAATATCTTCAAGCATAGCCTTTCTTCTATCACCAAAGCCCGGCGCCTTAACAGCAGAGATATTTAAAACTCCCCTTAATTTATTCACAACCAAAGTTGCTAAAGCCTCACCCTCAATATCTTCAGCAATGATTAAAAGCGGTTTTCCTGTCTTTTGAATTTGCTCTAAAATAGGCAATAAATCTTTTAAACTTGTGATTTTTTTATCAAAAAGCAAAATGTAAGGATTTGAAAGCTCGACTATCATTTTATCCGCATTAGTGATAAAATAAGGGCTTAGATAGCCTCTGTCAAATTGCATACCCTCAACCACGCTTAATTCATCATTAATAGACTTTGCCTCTTCCACCGTGATAACGCCGTCTTTTCCAACTCTCTCCATAGCATCAGCTATTAAAGCACCGATTTTTTCATCAGAATTTGCTGAAATTGTCGCCACTTGAGCGATTTCTTTTTTATCTTTAACTTCCCTTGAAAGCTTTTTAAGCTCATCAACAATAGCCTCACAAGCTTTATCCATACCTCTTTTAACCTCGATAGGATTCGCTCCTGCTGTGATATTTCTTAAGCCTTCTTTAAAAATAGCGTGTGCCAAAACGGTCGCTGTTGTCGTGCCATCACCTGCTTGGTCGGCTGTTTTACTTGCCACTTCACGCACTAAAGAAGCACCCATATTTTCAAGATTTTCTTTAAGCTCAACTTCCTTAGCCACACTCACGCCGTCTTTTGTAATGCTTGGTGCGCCAAAGCTTTTTTGAATTAAAACATTTCTACCTCTTGGTCCCATTGTAACCTTTACGGCGTCATTGAGCTTTTTAACGCCTTCATAAAGCTTATTTCTCGCTTCATCTGAAAAAATAATTTCTTTTGCCATTTTTTACTCCTTATTTTAAAATTCCTAAAACATCATCTAAATTCAAAACTAAATATTCACCATCATTAAGTTTAACCTCTGTGCCACCATACTTGGCAAATACGATTTTATCGCCACTTGTTATATCGCTTACTTCTTTACTTACTGCGACAACTTCTCCTATCAAAGGTTTTTCTTTAGCATTATCTGGTATAATAATGCCTGAAGCGGTAGTTTTAGTTTCTTCAACTCGTTTAACTAAAACGCGTTTTCCTAAAGGTTGAAAGTTCATTTTGTCCATCCTTAAAATATTGATTTTTAGCACTCTTTAATTTTGAGTGATGAAATCATACTAAAAAAAATGAATTTTGTCAATACTTTGAATAAAAATATTTATAAAACTTTAGTTTAATTGACTAAAGATAATTTATAAAATAAACTAAAGGATAAGAAATGAAAAAGGTTCTTTACGCACTTTTAGCTCTTTTTTTGGTGCTTTTTGTCGCTATTTATGGTTTAACTTTTAGTTCTTTTGGTAATCGTTTGGTTGCTAATTTTGCTCAAACTAAAGCTAAAGAACTTTCTGGGCTCGATTTAAACATCTCTCATTTTAGCTTAAGTCCCTCTTATTTGGAGTTAGAAGCAAATTTAAATCAAATCGCTCAACTTAAAATCGAAGGGAATTTAAGCCTCTTAAGTCTTGGTTTTGAGCTTGATTATGCTCTGTCTTTAAATAAAAATCTCGCCAAAACACTCAATCTAAATTTAAAAGAAAATTTAGAGCTAAATGGCGATATAATAGGCTCTATCAAAGATTTTAATGCAAAAGGAAAAGGAGAGGTATTTGGCTCAAAATTAAATTTTGACACAAGGATTTATCATTTTTCTCCTATCGCTCTTAATTTAGACGCTAAAAATTTAAAAATTGAAGAGCTTTTAAGCTTCTTAAATCAAGCTCCTTACGCGAGTGGGGAATTAAACGCCCTAGCTCAAATTACTGCTAAGGATTTAAAACCTGATGGTAATGCTATCATACAACTTGATATGAATTCAGTCAATTATAAACAAATTGCAAAAGATTTTGGACTTAATTTACCTTCAAATTCTAATTTAAAAAGTGAAATTTTGGCAAGCATAAAAGAAAATCAAATTTATGCTACAAGTCAAACGCAAAATGACTATTTAAGCCTTACAAGTCAAAAAACGCTTTATAATTTAGCAAACAACACCCTTAATACGGATTTTAAACTGCAAATCCCTGATTTAGCTAAACTTGAAAGTCTCACAAAAACTAAACTTCAAGGCTCTTTAAATCTAAATGGAAATCTTAGCTTTATTAATAATACCCTAAATAACTTCGAAGCTAAACTTGACGGACTTGGCGGCGAATTTAATGCTAACCTTAAAAATAATCATTTGACCGTGCTTTTAAACGCCGTAAGGCTTGAAAAAATTCTTGCTCTTGCAGGTTATGGTGCTTTAGCAAATGGTAGTTTAAATGCAAATTTAAACAGCAATGGTTTAGACTTTAAAAATTTCGATTTAAAGGCTAGTATTGATAATGGCAAAATAGAGCCAAAAGAGCTTAAAAAACTTACAAATTTGGAATTCCCTCAAACTAATTTTAAGCTCAACGCCACAGCAAACGCTCAAAATGGTAAGATTGATTATAATGCACTTTTAGCCTCGAGCTTACTTAACATTAAAAAATTAAATGGAAGCTATGATTTAAATAATGCAGAACTCGCACTTAATACCGAAGCCTTTATTGAAGATTTGTCAAAATTTAACAATATGGCTGGGCAAAAATTGCAAGGTGAGCTTACACTCAATGCCAAAACGCAAATCAAAGGCTCAAATATCCAAAATTTAGACGCTAATGTAAATTTAGCAGGAGGCACCATAAAAGCAAATTCTAATGGGCAAAATCTCAATTTGGATATTAATAAACTTGACTTAGCCAAACTTTTCATCATAGTAGGACAGCCAAATTATGCAAGTGGGACATTAAACGCTAAGGGCGTTTTAACAAGCCTTGATTTAAAAAAGCTAAATGGCAATGTCAATTTAAACGCCAAAGGAGTGCTTAATCACACAACTCTTTCTAAGCTTTTAGAAGTCAAATTTCCAAATAATGCAAATTATGATTTAAACGCTAAAGCAAATATTAATAATTCTCTTGTCAATTTTGACACGAATTTAAATTCAAATCTTGCTAATGTCCCAAGCCTAAAGGGAAGTTTTGATTTAAATAATATGGCTTTAAATTCTACCTTTAAATTAAATTTAAGCGATTTCTCCAAACTTGGCTTTTTGGTGGATAGAAAATTAAGTGGAAAAGCAGATTTTGATGGACATTTTAATTTTGATAAAAAAGGAATTGACGCTTTGATTACGAGTGCAAATTTATTTGAAGCTAAGTTAAACGCCGCTCTTAAAAATAATCAATTTCAAGCTACGCTTAATCAACTTAATCTTTCTTCTTTAGCTAAAGGTATAGACATAATAGATCTTTATCAAGGAAGAGCAAATGCTAATGTTAATTACAATCTTTTAAATCAAAAAGGCGACATTAAACTTGACATCAATGAAGGTCATTTAAAAGAAAATGCCATTACAAAAGCTTTGAAAATTCTCACCCTAAAAGATGTAACAAAAGAAGTGTTTAACACCGCTCATGCCAACGCACATATTGATAAAGAACATATTGATTTTAATCTCAATATGCAAGCACCAAATTCACATATCATCATAGAAAAAGGCAATTTAAATTCTAAAAGCGGGGCGTTAAATATCCCTTTTGACGCAAAAATTGATAGAGCGAATTTCAAAGGTTTTATGACAGGAACAAGCCAAAAGCCTAAAATTAAACTTGATGCAAGAAGCGTCATTAAGTCTTTAGGTAAGGTTTTAGGACACGAGGCTACAAAACCCGCCCAAAAAGCTACTGAAGGGCTCGATAAGCTTTTCAATAAACTTTTAAAGGATCAATAGTGTTTAATGGCTTAATTAGAGAAATTGCTAAGGTAAAATTTTATCAAAACAATATCTTAAGCCTAAATGCCAAATATCGTCCTAAAATAGGCGATAGCATAGCAGTTAATGGAGCATGTTTGAGCGTGATTAGCGTGCAAAAAGATGGCTTTGAACTGGAACTTTCTAAGGAAAGCAGAATGCATTTAGCCTTAGAAAATTTAAAAGATAGAGTGCATATAGAGCCTGCTTTGCGGTATAAAGATCGCATTGATGGGCATTTAATGCAAGGACATATTGACGGACTTGGAGTGCTTGAAAAAATCGTGCCTAATGAAAATGGGCTTGATTTTTACCTCTCTTTGCCCTCTCATCTTATGCCACTTATGGCAAATAAAGGCAGTATAGGCGTTGATGGAGTGAGCCTTACCATTAATGAAGTTTTTACTTCACAAATTCGCCTCACTCTTATACCATTAAGCCTTAAAGATACACTTTTTAAGGAATATAAAATAGGCAGACGCATTCATATAGAAAGCGACTTGCTTGCGCGCTATATAAGGTCGCAACTTCAAGCTAAAAGGGGGCTTTCGTGGGAAGAGATCGAGCGAATTTCATATCTGTATTAGATAATGAAAAAGTAAGCATTTTTTGTGCTTACGATAAAGATTATAGCGAATTTAGAGCAAAAATTTGGCAGGAAAATTTATTTAAGCACTTAGGCTTTGAAAAAATTAAAAAATGCGTTTTTATGAATCAAATTCATTCTAATAGAGTTGAAATTTACGATGCAAATTTTCGCAATTTTTCTTGCGATGGCTTAATCACAAAAGAAAAAAATACCGCTCTTTGTGTTTTAAGTGCGGATTGTTTGCCCCTCATTTTACATCATAAAAAAGGTTTTATCGCAGCTTTACACTCTGGGCGTGAAGGCACTTTTAATAATATCCTAAAAGAAGCCTTAGATCTTTTTAAAAATCTTGACTTTTCGCTTAAAAATGAAGATTTTACCCTCTTTGTCTTACCCTCTATTTGCCAAAAAAATTATAAACTTAGTGGGACAATTTTAGATTATACGCAAAAGCATTTTGCCCCCTTTTTAAAAGATGATAAACTTGATCTAAAAGCCCTTGTGAAAGAGCAAGCGAGGAATTTGGGGCTAAAAAATATTAATGATTTGGAAATTTGCAGCTTTGAAGAAAAAAATTTATTTTCTTATCGCCGCAATCAAACGAAAAAACGCTTTGTAAGCGTTATTTTTTTAAAGGAGTAAAAATGGAATTTTTAACGCTAGAAAAATTAGAAAAAAACTATCTTGAAAGCATAGGATTTTTTTGGCATACAGATGAGGATGGGAGCGATTATTTAGATAATAAATTAATTTGCGTTAGTAAAAATGAGGCAAATGCCTACTATGAAGCAGCTAATAAGCTTTATGATATGTTTGTTGCAGCGGCACAAAATGTCATCGATAATGATAGATTTGACGAGCTTGGCATACCTTTTAATCTTATTGATGCTATTAAAATGAGCTGGGAAAATGAAGTGCATTGGCATTTATATGGGCGTTTTGACTTTGCTGGTGGGCTTGATGGTAAACCGATAAAACTCATCGAATTTAATGCCGACACTCCAACTTCACTTTTTGAAAGTGCCATTTTACAATGGGCTATGCTTAAGCAAAATAATTTAGATGAGCATTTGCAATTTAACAGCATTTATGAAAGTTTGATGGATAATTTTAAACGCCTTATTACACTTGATGGAAGCGTGGAAGAATTTGAGGAGCATTATAGGGGCTGGAAAATTCTTTTTTCAAGTGTAGCAGGAAACAAAGAAGAAGAGCTTACAACTAAGCTTTTAGCACATATAGCAAAGGATGCGGGCTTTGAGTGTGATTTTGCCTATGTTGATGAAGTGGAATTTGGAGAAGAAGGCATTTTTAAAAATGGAGTCAATTATGAATACTGGTTTAAGCTCATACCTTGGGAGGAAATTGCCATTGAGGAGGGGGAGCTTGCTATGCTTTTAACGCAAATTATGCGTAATCAAAAAGCGATTATTTTAAATCCCGCCTATACGCTATTATTTCAGTCTAAAGGGATTTTGAAAATTTTATGGGAACTTTACCCAAATCACCCTTTACTTTTAGAAAGCTCCTATGAGCCTTTGCAAGGGAAAGATTTTGTAAAAAAACCTATGTTTGGACGCGAAGGAGCGAATATTAGCATTGTAAAAGATGATGTAAAATTGCAAGAAAATATTGGTCCTTATGGAAATAATAAAATGATTTATCAGCAATATTATGAGTTAAATTCTAATGAAAATGAATATTATCAAGCTGGGGTATTTTTTGCCTATGAGGGTTGTGGTTTAGGTTTTAGAAAGGGAGGGCTGATTATAGATAATGCCTCTAAATTTGTAGGACATATTATCAAATAAATATAAAGAAAATTCTTTAAGAATTTTCTTTAAAAGCTCCAAGTTTAAGAATTTTTTGCATTCTATTTGCCACAAGTTCTCTTGTGTCGATATTTTCCAATTCATCTAAAGCTTTTTTAACATAGTCAGCAATAGCCACAGCGGTATTTTCTTTATCTCTATGCGCTCCCATTATAGGCTCTTCAATCACATCATCAATTAAACCTTGAGTCTTCAAATCATCGGCACTTACTTTCATAGCCTTAGTTGCTGCTTCGCTCTTAGCGGGATCATTCCAAAGTATCGCCGCACAACCCTCAGGAGAAATCACAGAAAAAACAGAATTTTTCATCATCGCAAGCTTATCTGCTACGCCAATAGCTAAAGCTCCACCACTCCCTCCTTCACCTATAACTATGGCTATAGTTGGGGTTTTTAAATCGCTTAACTCATACAAGTTCGTTGCAATGGCTTCACTTTGCCCCCTTTCTTCAGCGCCTATACCAGGATAAGCCCCCGGAGTATCAATAAGAAATAAAATGGGAATTTGAAATTTCTCCGCCATTTTGGCAACCCTTAAGGCTTTTCTATATCCTTCAGGATGTGGCATTCCAAAATTCCTTGCTATCTTATCCTTAGTGCCGCGTCCTTTTTGCTCTCCTATAACAATAAGCTTTTTATCGCCCAAGTACCCCATAAAGCAGACAATAGCAGGATCATTTCTAAAGGCTCTATCTCCGTGAATTTCATATTTATTATTTAATATTAAGTCAATATAATCAAGTGCATAAGGTCTATCAGGGTGTCTTGCTAGTTGTAAGCGTTGAAAGTCGCTTAAATTTTTATAGGTCTTAGAAATCTCTTTTTCAAGATTTTTTTTCAAAATGGCTACAGCTTCAAAATCGCTTTTAATCTGTGCATTTATAATATCTTCATCAATTTGCTGGATATTTTTCTCAAAATCTAAATAAAAAGCCATATTAATTCACTCTTTTGAAAATTACACAGCCATTTGTTCCGCCAAAGCCAAAAGAATTACTCATCACAACATCAAGCTTTGCTTCTTTAGCAACATTTGGCACATAATCAAGATCGCATTCTTCATCTTTTTCAATTTGATTGATCGTAGGAGGGACAAGTCCTTTTTCCATAGCCATTAAAGAAATCACTGCCTCAATAGCCCCTGCTGCACCTAAACAATGTCCAATTTGTCCTTTTGTAGAGCTTACAAAAGGTAAATTTTCACCAAAAACTGCTCTTATAGCGGCAGTTTCATTTTTATCATTAACAGGGGTTGAAGTGCCGTGAGCATTGATATAATCAACCTTAACTCCAGACGCCATTTTTAAAGCCTTTCGCATAGCTCTTAAGGGACCATCTAAAGTTGGGGCGGTGATATGATGTGCATCTGCACTCTCTCCAAAGCCTACAAGCTCGGCATAAATTTTTGCTCCGCGTTTTTTTGCCGCCTCGTATTCTTCAAAGACTAAAGCGCCAGCACCTTCACCCATTACAAAACCATCTCTTTCTTTATCAAATGGGCGTGAAGCTCTTTTGGGGTCATCATTTCTAGTCGATAAAGCCCTCATAGAAGCAAAGCCTCCTATGCCTACCGGACAAATGGCTGCTTCAGCTCCCACTACTAGCATTTTATCTGCTGTACCCAAAACTATACTTTTATAAGCTTCGCCTATAGCATGCGTTCCAGCTGCACATGCTGTTACGCAAGAAATATTAGGACCTTTAAGGGTGTGTTCTATAGATACTAAGCCTCCTAGCATATTAACAAGAGCTGAAGGGATAAAAAATGGAGAAATTTTACGCGGTCCCTTTTCCTCGCAAATGATAGAATTTTTTTCTATATTCGGTAAGCCGCCTATACCAGCAGCAGAGACGACACCAAATTCCTCTTTATCTAAAGTTTCATCAAAATTTGCATCTTCCATTGCCTCTCTCGCGGCTTTAAGTCCAAGCTGTATAAAGCGGTCGATTTTCTTAACTTCCTTACCATCTACCACATCTAAAGGGTCAAAATTCTTAACCTCCGCAGCAATTTGGACGGGAAATTCACTTGCATCAAAAAGCGTGATTTTATCCACTCCACTTTTGCCCTCACAAATCGCCTTAAAAGAACTCTTCTTATCTAAGCCTAAAGCGTTTATCATACCAATGCCAGTAACCACAACCCTTTTCAAGACAAGCTCCTTATGCGTATCTTTTATTTTTTAAGATTTTCAAGATAATTAACAACATCCTCAATTTTAATCAATTTCTCCGCATCACTATCCGAAATTTGCACACCAAATTTTTCTTCCAAAGCCATCACAAGCTCAACAACATCTAAAGAATCAGCACCCAAGTCCTCAACAATTTTAGATTCCATTTTCACAGCATCTGCTTCTATGCTTAACTGCTCCATTACCACTGCTTTTACATCATCAAATGTTGCCATTTGTTTCTCCTTAAGTTAAAAAATAAAGCGACATTTTACTATAAAAAACTTAAATTTATTTATAGTTTTTTAATACACTTACACAAATATCAAATTTTAAAGGATAAAAAATGCTTTTTCAAAAACTCTTAAAGGAAAATTCTCAAATTTGGGATTCATATTTACACCACGATTTCGTAAAACAATTAGAAAATGGCACTTTAAAAAGTGAAAATTTTTTATTTTATCTTAAGCAGGATTATATTTATCTTATTCATTATGCCAAATGCTATGCCCTACTTGCTCTTAATGCAAATAATGCCAAAGAACTTCGTTTTGCTATGAAATTTCAAAATTATATTGTTGAAGGAGAGCTTGAATTGCATAAAAGCATTTTAAAGCTTGGTATCGATGCTGATAAATTAAGCGTTAAAGATGAAAGTTTGGCAAATATCGCCTATACGCGTTATATGTTAAGCGTGGGACAAAGTGGAGACTACTTAGATCTTTTGGTCGCTCTTAGTGCTTGTGCGATAGGCTATGGTTATATAGGTAAAGAGATTTATGAAAACTTAGGAGTTAAAAAATTAGAAAATCACCCCTATAAAGAGTGGATTTTAACTTATAGCGGAGAGGCTTTTCAAAGTGAAATTAAAGAATTTGAAGAATTTTTAAACACATACGAAGAAAGCGTTTCTCAAGAAAAATTTGCAAAACTAAGTGAAATTTTTCACTCTGTCGTTCGTTTGGAAGTGAATTTTTGGCAACACGCTCTTAATTTAAAATTAGAGCTTTAAAGTGCCTTTAAAAAGGCACTTATTTAAGATAAATTTTTGCCAAATCGCCCTCTAAAATAATCTTACTCCCCTCATTAACAATTTTAAAATCTCCCTTAAAATTCATTAAAAAAGCACTTTCAAATTCCATTACACTTTGAGGATGGCAAAGCATTTGCGTTGAGGCAGCACCATCAATTTGCATATTCATATCTTTCTTTTTATAATTTCCAAAAAAGCGATTGCATCCTGCAAAGCCATAAAATTTATCTTTATCAAAACTTATATTAGGATTTTCTTCCATATTTTCAGGATTGAAGCTTTTTCCACCGATTACAATTTTTTCTATTTTTAAATTTTGACCTTCCAAAGAAAGAGTTTTCATAGCTTCTCCTTCTGCTTGATTTGTCGCATTATGACTTGCACAGCCTATAAAAAACGCTAAACTCGCCAAGGCAACACAAAATTTTTTCATATACTCTCCTTTAAACTTGAAATTGATTGACTTGAACTTCTAAATTATTACACACTATTTTTAACTCATTAGAAATTTGCAAAAGAATTTTGGCAATCTCCTCATTTTTTTCACTTACTTCCACGGTTTCTTGCATAGAAAAAAGAAGTTTTTGAATATTTTCTTGAGAAATTTTAATTTTTTGTGTGCATTGAATAACTAAATTTTTAGCTTCTTGATTACAAATTTTAACTTCATTTGCGGAATTTACAAGCAAATTTGCATTTTCATTTAAAGATTGAACGCTGTGAGCATTTTCTCTAAGCTCATTACTTACATCTTGTATGCTTTCTAAAAGCTCCTTGGTGATTTGCGCAACGCTTCCTAAAAATTCCTCGCTGCTTTGTGCTAAATTTCTAATATCCTCCGCGATGACGGAAAATCCACGCCCAAAGGTTCCAGCTCTAGCCGCTTCGATCCCAGCATTTAAAGAAAGCAAATTTGTCTTATCGGCGATTTCATCCATCATAGTTGTTGCTTTTTGTATGTTGTGTGCTTGCTTAACCATATTTTCAACTTTTTTAGCAAGCTCACCTTCATTTGTCGCTACGCTATTAACTTTTTGTGCTACATTGAAGAGAGAATTTAGCATTTCTTCAAGCAAGGTATAAGACTTATCATTCGCCACATTTGCCTCGCTAGAAAGTGATGCAAGTTCGGTCAATTCTGACCCTATGCTATTGCTTAAGTCAAAACTTTCATTAGTTTTATGGTGGCTTTTCATAGTGATTTCATTTAAACTAGTCGCATTTGAGCTTAAAACACCTGTTTGATCTTCGACCTTTTTGACGCTTACTCCTGTGGAGATTACGGCATTTTGCGTTTTTTCTATGAATTGATTGATATAGTTACAAGCTTGTGAAATTTCATCTTGACCTTTAACTCTAATTCTTGCACGCAAATCGCCAGTGCCTTGAGCTAATTCTTTGGCGTGTTTTAAAAGCTCTAAAACGGGATTCCCCACAACCCTTTTTAACACCAAAAGAACAACAACAAGCGTAAAAAGCAAAGCGAAGCTAAAAATTAAAATATATGACCTGCTTGTCCTTGCTATATCATCTTGCACACTTTGCAAGGAATGATACACATCCATAACCCCCAAAACGCTACCATTTTTAGCATTTGCGTGGCAAGCCACACAAGAATCATCGGCAATCAAAGGGCGTATGAGTCTTAAAGATGGGGTTTCATTATACATTTGCTCTAAGGTTTTAATTTCGGGCTTATCAAACTGCTCTAAGATAAGACTATCTTTTGTAATTTGTGGATTTTTCATTTCAAAAAGCTCAATGGTGTCTTTTGAAGGATAAATGTAAATGTCGCTAATGCCCTTAATGCTCCTCGCATCTTCGATAGCTTCTTTAATTTTTTCAGGATCGCCCAAATTCATAGCCATACGCATAGTTTGAAAAACCGAAGTGCTTATGGTGTCCAAATTCTCTCGCCCCATTTTGTCCGCAGTATTTTTAAAATCTAAATTTAAGACAAACCATACAACCACAAAGCTAATAAGCAAAATTGAAAAAATCGTCGCAGAAACCTTAAAACCTATGCTTTTAAACATATAAACTCCTAAGACTAAGTTTATTATTTTACTTTATTATTTATTTAAAATGAGTTAAATTATAAATGATTTACTCAAAATTTATTAATGTAAAAAATGCCTTATTTTCGTTAAATACAAGGCTATGCCATATTCATCAGCTGCTTTAATGACTTCATCGTCTCTTATGCTACCTCCAGGCTGCACTATGGCTTTCACGCCCACTTTTGCCGCCTCATCAATGCTATCTCTAAATGGAAAAAACGCCTCACTCGCTAAAACACACCCTCTTAAATCAAGCCCCATCTCACAAGCCTTACGAATCGCAGCCTTAGCCGCATCAATACGACTTGTCATACCCATACCTATGGCAACAAGTGCGCCGTTTTTCACATAGGCGACATTGTTAGATTTTGTTAAGGCAGCGACCCTAAGTGCGATTTCTAAATCTTTTAACTCGTCCTTACTCGCACACTTTTCACTTACGCATTTAGCCTTTAAAAGCTCGTCTTCACGGATTTCATCGCTATTTTGATATACAAAACCTCCATCAATATGCTTAAAGTCAAATTTATCATAATTTCTTAGCAAATAGGGGCTTTCCTGCGTAAAAATCTTAATCCTCTTCTTCGTCTCAAAGACAGCCAAAGCCTCCTCATCGACATTAGCCGCGATGATAAGCTCAACATAAATTTCATTAATTTTTTCCGCTAAAGTCTTATCAAGCTTTCCATTTATCGCTACAACGCCCCCATAAGCACTTACACTATCACATTTTAAAGCTTCAACATAACTTTCAAGCAAACTATCTTTTAAGGCAAAGCCACAAGGATTCCCGTGCTTAATAATCGCCACAGCAGGAGCTTTTCCAAAACTTGCAGCAAGACTAACAGCAGCATTGATATCTGTTAAATTATTAAAACTTGCCTCGCCTTTTAAAGCCTTAAAATGAGTGCTAAAAAAGGCATCAAATTCATATAAGGCACCTTTTTGATGTGGATTTTCCCCATATTTTGTATCAAAAACCTTTTGCCCCACGATAAATTTATGCTCTCCAAAGCCCCCATTAAAACGCTCGTTCATATAATTTGCTATGTAAGAATCGTAATTTGCTGTATGCTCATAAGCTTTTATCATCAAGTTTAAGCGAAAATTCTCATCATTTTTTCCATTTTTTAAAGCCTCAATCACACTTTGATAAGCCGCCACATCGCAAACGACTAAAACATCTTTATAATTTTTCGCTGCACTTCTTATCATCGCAGGTCCGCCTATGTCGATATTTTCAATAATCTCATCAAAATCATCACTCATAATGGTCGTTTTTTTGAAAGGATACAAATTCACACAAACTAAATCAATGCCTAAAATTCCATTATCTTTAGCTTGTTTTATGTGATTTTCGTCTCTTCTTTTATGTAAAATTCCGCCGTGAATTTTAGGATGCAAGGTTTTTACCCTACCCTCAAAAAGCTCGGGGCTATTTGTAAATTCACTCACTTCCACCACACTTAAATTATTTTCTTTTAAAAGTCTATAAGTTCCGCCCGTAGAAAGTAATTCAAAGCCCAAATTCTCAAGCTCTTTAGCAAATTCGACTATGCCCTCTTTATCACTAACGCTTAATAATGCTCTCATTTTCTCTCCTCGATAAATCTAAGTGAAATTAAACAATAATTTATTTAATCCTTAGCACATTTTAAAAAATGCACCATTTGTCCAAGTGCTATGGAGCTGTCATTACAAGGAAATTCCAAAGGGACAAAAAAATCAAGTCCTTTTTTGTGCAAAATTTTAAGCAAAGTTTTATTTTGAAAAACACCCCCACTCAAAAGCACTCTTTCGCCCTCGCTAAACTCAAGCATAAAATTCGCCAAGCCATTAAAAAAACCCGTTACCGCTCTACTTGCTTCATCTTTTAAAGCACCCAAAAACACTTCCCTAAAATCAATTTGTCCGTTTTTAAATCGAAGTTTGTAGGAAAAATTTAATTTATCATCATACATTTTCTCGCACATTAGCCCAATTTGTGCCTCGTAAGAAGAGTGTGTAAGGTCAAAAACAATGCTCCCAAACGCATCAATAATACGCCCTAAAGAACTTGTATAAAGCGTGGAATTTTCATAAATTTTTTCCAAATTTCTAAGCTTAATGCTTGGTATTTTACTTAAAAATTCAGTCGCTTCTTTTTTTAAATCATAATGCAAAAGCACACTTAAGGCTAAATTACGGATATTTTTCACATCGCTATTGATAAGCTTAAAGCTTTCAAAATGCCCTATTCTTTCATATTTTTCCAAATCACCTCTTAAAATTTCTCCCCCCCAAATTTTCCCATCATCACCATAACCCGTGCCATCAAAAATAAAGCCCAAAACTTCGCCCTCAAATTTCGCTTCAAAATAAGCCGCACAAAAATGGGCGTAATGATGTGAAATTGGGTGTTTTATTAAACCTTTAAAATCCTTAACATAATCAAAATGCGGATGTTTATCACACAAAAGCTCCTCAAATTCCAAGCCATAAAGCTCCTTAAAAAAGCTCAAAAGCTTCTCAAAACGCTCTCTTACATCAAGACTTTTTAAATCGCCTATGTAAGGGCTTATCAAAAGCTTATTTTCATAAAAAATCACAAATTCATTTTTAAGCTCGGCTCCAAGTGCAAGTAAGGGCTTTTTTCTCTTGCTAAAATTGAGATTTAAATATTTTGGATTTAAAGCCCTTGAAGCGCGAAGATACATTGTTTTACCATTAATTACTTGCGCTATGCTATCATCGCTTGAATTTATAATCTCTCTTTCATAATCTAAATAACAATCAAAAACATCACCAAGTTTTTGTAATAAATTTTTCTCCTCATAAATAATACTTTCTCCGCTTAAATTCGCGCTTGTAGCCACTAAAATTCCATCAAAATATTCAAACAATAAAAGATGTAGGGGAGTGTAAGCTAAGAAAATGCCTATTTTATCAACATTTGGTGCGATTAAAGGAAAGTTTTTTTTAGCCTTTAAAAGCACTATGGGAGCAACTCTACTTTCAAGCAAATTTGCCTCATTTTCATCGATATAAGCCAAATTTTGAGCTTCTTCTAAATTTTTACACATTAAGGCAAAGGGCTTTAAGGGACGATTCTTCCGCATTCTTAGAGCTTTTAAGGCGTTTTCGTTTAAGGCATCACACATAAGGTGAAAGCCTCCTAAGCCCTTAATTACTATAATTTTTCCCTCTTTTAATAGCTTGGCACAAAGCTTAAAAGCCTCATTTTGATAGGCTAAAAAATTGCCATTTTTATCCTTTAAAAAAACATTAATCGCACATTTAGGACAGCTTATAGGCTGGGCGTGAAAGCGTCTATTGGACGGGTTTTCGTATTCATTTTGACAAGACGCACACATCTCAAAATGACACATTGAAGTGTTTTTTCTATCATAAGGTAAATTGTTAATTATAGAAAATCTAGGACCACAATGCGTGCAAGTGATAAAAGGATAAAGATAACGCGGATTTGTAACATCATAAAATTCTTTTTTACACTCCAAGCAAAGACTAAAATCGCTTAAAAGCGGGGATTTTTTAGGGCTTTGCTTAGAATTTATAATGCGAAATTCACTAAAATTTTCAGTATCTTGCTGACTAATTTTAAGTGTATCTATCCTAGCAAGTGGCGGTAAATCCTGCCTTAAAAGCTTCAAAAAACTCTCAAGGGTATTTTCACTGGCATTGAGTTTAATTTGCACACCAAAGCCATCATTAAAAACCTCGCCCTTAAGCCCAAGTTTAAGAGCAAGAGTGTAGATAAAAGGACGCATACCTACACCTTGAACGAGTCCTAAAAGCTCTATTTTATATGTAAAGTGGCACATCGCTTAAATTTGAGTTTTTAAGGTGTTTTAGAGTGATTTTAAGTAAGGATTTATGAGAAAAAAGCGAACCGCTAATAAGAGCTTCATCCACTTGCTTTTTATCTCTTAAATCATCGTAAGTATCGCGTAAAAAATAGCCCAAACTCTCCACAGCTCCGTAAGCAATATTATTTTTCTCAACCCCTGCTAACATAAAACTCATCGCACTTCTTAGTGTTCTTGTATAATCAAATTCCTTATTTTCCTTTAAACGATAATCTATCTTAACCCCACGCGGAATTTTAGCATTATCAGCCAAAGCTAAAAGTGCGAAAGCCGCTTCTTTTAAGTTAGAATTTAAACCCAAAATACGCCCTAAAATTCCAAAAAGTGAGAAAAAATTATTTTGTGTTTCTAAGGCTTCATCAAGCAAGGCAAATTCCTTTTGAAAATTTGTCAAAAGTCTAGCACCCGTTTCATCTTTTCTTATTTCTTCATAAAGTTCTTTAGTGTGTTTTGGCAATTTTAATTGAAGCAAATTAAGCTCCCTATTCAAAAGCAAAATATCCTCATAATCTTCACTAAGCTCTAAAATCAAAGCTCTTTCACCTCTTAAACTCGCAAGATAAGAAAGCCTTGCCATATTTTTATCTTCTTTAGAAAAAATAAGCTCTTTAGCCCTCTTAGCTATAAAATCAAAACCTCGCAAAACCACAAGCCTATCTTCGAAATTTAAAAGCTCAAATTCTTCATTAAAGCTTTGCAACTTTTTAAAACTTAAAAAGTGGCTATCCTCAAATTTAAGCCCCAAAGCATATAAAAAAAGATCATCGGCTAATTTGACCTTAAATTCATTAAAATTTAAAGCGTGTTTTTGTCTAAAAATAGCACTAATTTTAAGACTTAAAAGAGGCTTTTCCACACTTGCCAAAAGCTTTAAAATTTGGTCATTACACACAAAAATGGAGCGTAAAAAATCTGCCTTTAAGGGCATTAAAAAATCCCCATTAAATTCTCCACAAAAAGGGCTAATCTCATAAATTCCTCTATGATTTTTAAGATAAATCGCCTCATTATTTTTTAATTTTTTTAAACTTTCTTCCAAAAAGGTATTGAAATTTTCCTTAGTGATTTTGACAAAAATATCATTTATTTTTAGCTCACTTTCGCAGAAAATACCCCATTCATTTTCTATCAAAATGGAATTTTCTTGATAAGCCTTAGCATTTAAGTGCGTTAAAAGCGGATATTTTTCATATTCCCTTTCCTCACTTTTTAAAAAGTTTAAATCACTTGCTGCTTTGATCTCAAAATCCTTTAAAAACACACTATAACTCATCTTAGATAAAGTGTTGCAAAATTCCTTTAATTCCTCTTCTTCGCCACTTATTTTAAGCGTATAATTTTCCCTTTCTTTTTTAAATTCAAAATGATAATTTTTCGCATAAAAACACAAAAGATACTCAAAAATTTCATTATTTGCTAAATAAGTAAAATTAAATTCTAAAATCAAATTTTATCCTTTATCAATCTCTCAAAAATCCAGTCAGCGGTGAACTAGCCCTAGCCTCACTTTCCTTAGCCAAACCAGCCAAATATCCAGCTCTACCAGCCTCCACAGCCAAAGCAAAAGCTCTTGCCATAAGAGGTATATTTTTCGCCTCTGCTAAAGCCGTATTTAACATCACAGCCGCAACGCCCATTTGCATTGCCTCACACGCTTGAGCAGGAGTGCCAAGCCCTGCATCAATGATGATAGGTAGGTTTATTTCATTAAGCAAAATTTGGATAAATTCCCTAGCACATAAGCCCTTATTACTCCCTATGGGTGCGGCTAAAGGCATAATAGCCGCAGCTCCTGCATCACACATCGCCCTAGCTACATACAAATCCGCACTCATATAAGGTAAAGGCGTAAAGCCGTCCTTTGCTAAAAGCTCAACCGCCTTAATGCTCTCATAATTATCAGGAAGCAAATATTTACTATCTCTAATCACCTCGATTTTAATCAACTCCGCCCCGCAAAGCTCCCTAGCAAGTCTTGCTATGCGTAAAGCTTCCTCTGCGTTTCTAGCGCCTGAAGTATTAGGCAAAAGAGTGATATTTTTAGGGATAAAATCTAAAATATTTTCTATGCCATTTGCATTAACCCTACGCAAAGCAAGGGTAATCATCTCCGCCCTAGCCTCCTTAATCGCACTATTAATCAGCTCTAAAGAATATTTTCCCGAACCCAAAATAAAACGACTTTGAAATTCAAAACGACCGATTTTTAAAAAATCTTGCATTTTTAACTCCGTTTTTGTAAATCATAGCAAATTTTGACTTAATTCATAGGCTTAAAAGAAAGTTTTAAATTTACTTTTGTAAAATTAAGGCTTTAAATTGTGGTTAAGGAAAAAAATTGCAAAAATTCATCGATGAAATACAAAAGGCTAAAACGCTAAATGAACTGGAAAATCTTAGAATTTCCGTGCTTGGAAAAAAAGGTGTCCTAACGGCAGAATTTGCCAAACTTAAAGATTTAGAAGGAGAAGCAAAAAAAGAATTTGCGGCTAAAATTAACAATTTAAAGGAAGATTTTAATAAAGCTTTTGATGAAAAATTAAAAATTCTGCAAAATCTTGAAGTCAATGAAAAAATGCAAAAAGATGCCCTTCATTTTAGCTATTTTGATGAAAATACCCAAAAAGGGGCATTACATCCCGTTTTAAGCACTATGGATAAGATTATAGAATATTTTGTGGCACTGAATTTTAGCGTTGAAAAAGGACCATTGATTGAAGATGATTTTCACAATTTTGAAGCACTAAATTTACCCAAATCTCACCCCGCAAGAGATATGCAAGATACTTTTTATTTTAATGACGAAAGACTTTTACGCACACATACATCTCCTGTGCAAATTCGCACTATGCTTTCGCAAAAACCACCTATTAGAATGATAGCACCTGGGGCTGTTTTTAGAAGAGATTTTGACCTTACACATACGCCTATGTTTCACCAAATCGAAGGCTTAGTGGTAGAAAATGGTCAAAAAGTGAGTTTTGCGAATTTAAAAAGCGTTTTGGAGGATTTTTTGCGTTATATGTTTGGTGAGGTTAAAGTGCGTTTTCGTCCTAGTTTTTTTCCCTTCACTGAACCTTCTGCTGAAGTAGATATTAGCTGTGTTTTTTGTAAGGGCTGTGGATGTAGAGTATGCAAAAACACAACTTGGCTTGAAGTGATGGGCTGTGGGGTGGTCGATCCTAATGTCTATCATTTTGTTGATTATAAAAATGTTAGCGGTTATGCTTTTGGACTTGGAGTAGAGCGTTTTGCTATGCTTTTACACCAAATCCCAGATTTACGCTCTTTATATGAGGGCGACTTAAGATTATTGGAGCAATTTCGATGATAATTACAAGAACTTGGTTGAGCGAGTGGGTTAATATTGACGATAAAAACTTAGAGCTTTTAGTCAAAACCCTAAATTCCATAGGTTTAGAAGTCGATAAAGCTTATAGTCTAAAAGCTCCAAATAATGTAGTCGTGGGTCAAGTCATAGAAAAATTCAAGCACGAAAATGCCGAAAAATTAAGCGTTTGTAAGGTCGATATTGGCACAGAAATTTTACAAATCGTCTGTGGGGCGGCTAATGTCGCACAAAATCAATTTGTCGCCGTAGCTTTAAATGGTGCTAAAATGCCAAATGGCTTAGAAATTAAAAAGGCAAAATTAAGAGGCGTAGAATCTAATGGTATGCTTTGCTCTAGCGTTGAGCTTGGCTTTGGCAAAACAAATGATGGAATTTTGGTTTTAGATGAGAGCATAGGTGAGCTTGAGCTAGGTAGAGAATTAAATAGCTATGATATTTTTAACGATGAATTCATAGAAATCGAACTAACGCCAAATAGAGGCGATTGCCTTAGTGTTTATGGTGTGGCTAGAGATTTAGCCGTAGCTTTAGAACTTGACCTAAATGAAAAAAAAGAATTTAAAGAAAGCGAAAATGCACTCGGCATAGGACGCATTTTAAGACTTGGTGTAACTAGAGATCTTAATAGCCTCCTTATGTATAGAGCTTTCGAGCTTAAGGAGGAATTACATAATAAACTCTTAATCAATCTAAGGCTCGCACAAGCCGAACTTTTAAGCCAAAATTCCATAGAAAATTTACTCAATTACGCCACTCACTCAACGGGAGTTTTATTTAATGCTTATGATTTTGATAAGCTTAAGAAAAACAATGATGAGTTAAATTTCACCCTTAGCAAAGAAGAACAAGGCGAAAGTAAAATCAGCTGTCAAGAAGAGTTTTTAAGCATTAGCGGAATTTATCAAAATGCAAATTTAAAATGCGATGAAAAAACAAAAATAGTCATCCTAGAAGCACATTACACAGACCCTAGCATTATCGCACAAAGCAAAGGAAAATATCAAAAAGTCGATGAAAAAACTTTTTATAGAAGTTTTAGAGGAAGTGAGCCTAAACTAAATATTGGAATGGACTTTTTATTACAACAAATAGCAACAATCCAAGATGTTATGATTTACAGCTCTTCACAGCAAGTTTTAGACTACAAAAAAGAACAAATCATAACCATAAGTATAGAAACCATCAATAACACCATAGGACAAAATATAGATAAAGATGAAATTTTAAAAATTCTTAAGAAACTAGGCTTTGAGCTTTTGCTTTCAAATGACAGCTTAATTAATATTAAAGTGCCATTGCATCGCAATGATATTAAAAATATTTTTGATATTTGCGAAGAGATTGTGCGTATTGTAGGGATTGATAATATCATCTCAAAAGGCTTAGAATTTGTAGAAAAAAATCATCTTAATCAAACTTATAAAGACTACAAAGAACTTCTCAATTTGCGTCAAAATGCTGTTAATAATGGCTATTTTGAAAGCCTACATTATGTCTTAGATAATGAAAAAGAGCTTGAAATTTTTGGCTTTGACAAATTAGGCTTAAAACTAATCAATCCTATCACAGAAGAATTAAATACCTTACGCTCCACGCTTTTAAATCAGCTTTTAAACGCCGCAAGTCTCAATGCAAAAAATTCGCAAAAAATCATTAAACTCTTTCAAAGCGGAGCTGTTTTTAACGCTAAAAATGAAGAATTGCATCACATAGCCTTTATCCATAGCGGCTTCAAAGAAGAAGCAAAAATTTCTAATAAAGCAAAACCTGCCTTAGTCAATTTTTACGATTTTCTTTTAGATATGAGAAATATTTTGGGAGAATTTGAGCTAAAGGCTTCAAATTTTCACTTTTTAAGTCCGTATGAGCAAGCCTACATTTATAAAAATAATCAAAAAATAGGCTTCTTGGGTCGAGTGCATTTAAATCTAGAAACACAAAAAGATTTATCTAAAAGCTATGTTTGTGAGCTTGATTTAACACTCTTAAAAAACGAAGTGAAGGTCGCCAAAGCCTACTCCAAATTTCCAAAGGTTAGCAGAGATTTAAGCATACTTGTGCCTAAAAATTTCCCTTATGAAAACATCAAAGAAGCAATTCAAAAGCTCAAACTTGACCTTTTAGAGAATTTTAGACTAATCGATCTTTATAGTGATGAAAATTTGAAAGATTTATACAGCTTAACCTTAAGTTTTAACTTCAAATCTTTTGAAAAAACCTTAGAGGATAAAGAAGTCAATGCGTGTTTAGATACCATTTTAAAAGCACTCCAAGAACTAGGACTGAAACTAAGATGAAAATAAAAGCTCTTAACAAAGGCTTTAAAGCGGAGTTAGAGGACATCGCCACAGATAAGAGCATTAGCCACAGATTTGCCATTTTTGCACTTTTAAGCGATAAAACTAGTAGAGCGAAAAATTATCTTTTAGCAGAAGATACGCTAAATACACTCAAAATCATTGAAAATTTAGGCGCTAAAGTCGAAAGAAATGGCAGTGAAGTTTGCATTAGTCCTAGTGCTAAAATCAATGAACCTCCTTGCATTTTAGAGTGTGGAAATTCTGGCACAGCTATGCGTTTAATGATAGGTTTTTTAGCTGGGATTGAGGGATTTTTCGTTTTAAGTGGAGATAAGTATCTAAACAAAAGACCTATGAAACGCATTTGTGAGCCTTTAAAAAAAATAGGAGCTAAAATTATGGGAAGAGAGGAGGCAAATTTTGCTCCGCTTTGCATTGAAGGACAGAAGCTCAAAAGTTTTAATTATACTAGCGAAATTTCCTCAGCTCAAGTTAAAACAGCGATGATTTTAGCGGGCTTTAGAGCTGATAAGGTAAGTTTTTTTAAAGAAAGCTTTTTAAGTCGCAATCACAGCGAAAATATGCTGACTTTTATGGAAGCACCACTAAAAATTCAAGGGACAAGCCTTGAAATTTCTCCTCTTCAAAAGCCTTTAAAGCCACTTAATATCACCATACCAAACGATCCTTCTTCGGTATTTTATTTTATTCTTGCCGCACTTATCTTGCCTAATTCGCAAATTTGTATCAAAAATGTGCTTTTAAACCCTACAAGAATCGAGGCTTATAAGATTTTGGAAAAAATGGGAGCAAACATTTCTTACCATTTTGACGAAGAAAATTTTGAAAAAATAGGGACAATTTACGCCTCAAGTAGCAAATTACAGGCAGTGGAAGTGAGCGAAAACATCTCTTGGCTTATCGATGAAGCTCCAGCTCTTGCCATAGCTTTTGCTCTTGCAAATGGCACAAGTTTATTAAAAAATGCCAAAGAACTTCGCGTTAAAGAAAGCGATAGAATCAAAGCTATGGTTACAAATTTACAAAAATGCGGCATCAAAGCAGAAGAGCTAGAAGATGGTTTTAAAATCACAGGTGGCACACCAAAATCTGCTTACATAGAAAGCTTTGGCGATCACCGTATTGCTATGAGTTTTGCGATTTTGGGTTTAGTTTGCTCTATGGAGATAGATGATTATTCTTGCATTGCCACTTCTTTTCCTAATTTTACAACCATACTCGAAAATTTGGGGGTGCAAATTGATTATTGAATTGGCAAAAAATTATGGCTTTTGTTTTGGTGTAAAAAGAGCCATTAAAAAAGCTGAACAAATTAAAAACGCCGCTAGTATAGGTCCTCTTATTCACAATAATGAAGAAATTTCACGCTTACAAAATGATTTTAATGTCAAAACTCTTCAAAGTATCAATGACCTAAGTGATGAAAAAAAGGCTATTATAAGAACTCACGGCATTACTAAACAAGATTTAGCCCTACTTAAGAGAAAAAATATAGAAATTTATGATGCCACCTGCCCCTTTGTAACAAAACCTCAACAACTTTGCGAAAAAATGAGCGATGAGGGCTATGAGGTCGTTATTTTTGGTGATGAAAATCATCCTGAAGTTAAGGGTGTAAAAAGCTATGTTAGCACGAAAGCTTATGTGATTTTAGATGAAAAAGAATTATACAACATCAAACTACCTAATAAAATCGCTGTCGTTTCTCAAACCACAAAAAAAGTGGAAAATTTTATGAAAATCGTCAATTATTTAATGCTTAAATGCAAAGAAGTTAGGGTATTTAACACCATTTGTGATGCAACTTTTAAAAATCAAGAAGCCATTTTAGAACTCTCTCAAAAAAGTGATGTGATGGTAGTTGTAGGAGGCAAAAACTCAGCCAACACCAAGCAACTTTTTCTCATCGCTAAACAACATTGCGAAAATAGCTATTTAATCGAAACTCAAGAAGAATTAAAAGCGGAGTGGTTTAAGGACAAAAAGCATTGTGGAGTAAGTGCTGGAGCTAGCACACCTGATTGGATTATCAAAAAAGTGCTTGAAAAATTAGAAGAAATTGCTAACGAATCTAAAGGCATAAAATGTCCGTAAATACACAAAAAATAGAAAATATCTTCACTCAAATTTTTAAAATCTCAAAAAAAGAGATATTTAGCATAGAAAAAATCGGCGGTATGACAAATCAAAATTATCTAGTCAAAATTGCTAAAATGGGGGGGGGGGGGGGTATAAATAGCTATTGTATAAGGCTTACAAATGATACGACAAACAAGCTTATACAAAGAAATGATGAAAAACTTAACGACCATTTAGCAAGTAAAGCTAAATTTAGTGTGGAAAGTGTTTATTTTGATGAAAAAAGTGGGATTAAAATTACCAAATTTTTAAATAATTCTCATACGCTCAATCACAAAAATATACAAGATAAAAATATCTTACAACAAATCGCCTTAAAGCTTAAAGAACTACATCAAAGCAAATTAGAATTTAAAAACATTTTTAATATTTTTGATATTTATAAAAGATATTTTTCTTTGCTAAAACAAAAAGATATTTTTTATAAATATCACGAAAATATGGACTATATTTTAAAAGCTTTTGATAAGATTGATTTATATTTTCAACAAGAAAATATCAAGCTTTGCCCCTGTCATAACGACCTTGTTCCTGAAAACATTTTGATTAAAGATAGAATTTATTTGATTGATTGGGAGTATTCTGGTAAAAGTGATGCTTTATGGGAACTTGCTAATTTTATGATAGAAAGCAGGTTAAGTGCTGATTTAAAAGAGATATTTTTACAAAGCTATTTTAAGCGTCAAATTAGTGCAAAAGAAACATTGCATCTTAGTTATTATGCCTTTTGTTGTGATGTTTTATGGACTCTTTGGACAGCTTTAAAAGAAGAAAATGGTGAGTTTTATGGAAATTATGGCTTTATGAGAATAAATAGAGCATATAAACAATTAAAAAGCTTAAAATTATGAATAATTTAGGCTTAATTACGGGCATTTTATCAGGTCTTTTTTGGACACTTAGTGGAATTTTTTATGTTAAAATTAACGAATTTAATAATGCTTCTCATCTCATCTTTATACTACTTTTTTGTATAGAATTTACCCCTTGGCTCTTTTTAACTTTTTCACTTTTATTTTTGAAAAAATATTTCGTTTTTGACATAAAGCTTATCTTAGCTTTCATCGCGGGCTTTATCGCAGGACCTGTGGCGATGTATTGTTATCTTAATTCTATTGTGTTGATAGGATTGAGTCTTAGTGCTTCCATTACAAGTTTATATCCTATATTTGCTACCTTTTTAGCGCTTATATTCTTAAAAGAAAGGTTAAATTTATTGGGTTTTTTGGGTATATTTTTAGCTTTTGGTGCTTTATTTTTACTTTTTTTTGAAAAATTTCATTCTCATCTTTTAGGATTAAGCCTAGCTTTTATTTGTGCTTTATCTTGGGGAACAGAGCTAATTTTAAGCTCACTTGTTTTAAAAAAAATACCAACAGCAAGTGTTTATTACGCAAGGCAAAGCGGCTCTAGCTTTGGTTATATTGCATTAATCTTAATTCAAAAACCAAATTTTATTTTACAAGATTTTATTTCTTTCAATTTTTTATTTGTATTATTTTTTCTCATTTTTTTCTGGGCTATGTCGTATTTTTTATACTATTTTACCATTGCAAAAATAGGAATCATCAAGGCTATGATGCTAAATGTTTCTTATGTGATATGGCTTGTTTTATTCGAACAAGAAATTGAATTTAAGCAAATGATTTTAACTTTTTTTATTTTTATTGGCATTAATTTAGTTTTATTTTCAAAAAGGAACAAATGATGAATGCGATTATTTTGGCGGCTGGTCTTGGGAGTAGGTTTAAAGAACTTTCAAAAAAAACCCACAAAGCTTTGTTAAAAATACAAGGTATGGCTAACATAGAGCGAACCATCCTTTATCTTAGGGAAGCTAGGATTAATGAAATTTACATAGTTGTAGGACACTTAAAAGAGCAGTTTGAATATTTGAAAGAAAAATACGATGTGAAGTTAATTTTTAATGAAAATTATGAAAAATATAATAGCATTTATTCTTTTTACAAAATCAACGAATTTTTTAACGATAGCTTTGTGATTGATTGTGATGTGGTTTTAAATGAAAATATTTTTTTACAAAAGCAAAATTTTAGCACCTATTATTGCATATTAAGAAATGCTAAGGGTGAATGGTATGTAAAATTAGAAAAAAATTTCATCATAAGCATCGATACTTCTTTATCAAATGGTTTAGCCTTGCTTGGAGTTTCTTATTTTTGTATGAGCGATTGCTTAAAAATAAGAGAAAATTTAAAGAAATTTCTAAAACCCATCTACTTGCTAAACAAAAAATTGTATTGGGATAATATCATTTTAGATATGCTTTCTAGCCTAAAAATACAAGCAAAAGAGGTTAAAAATTGCTACGAAATGGATAATTTAAAAGAATATAAGGAGATTTTAAAACAATGCAAGAAATAACTTTAGACGAGTATAAAAAAGCCTTGCTTCATTTGCTTGATTATTTTGATACATTTTGCAAAAAGCATCAAATTAGCTATTCTTTAGGTGGTGGCACATTAATAGGAGCGGTAAGACACAAGGGCTTTATCCCTTGGGACGATGATATTGATATTTATATGTATCACAGCGAATATGAAAAATTTGTAAAACACTGGAAAGATACGCAAAACATTACTCTAGCGGGTTTATACGATAAAAATTATAGATGTTTTTGCTGTTTTGACAAAATTTACGATTCTAATTTTATATTTGAAGATTACACTCATCAATTTGGAAATCTCTTTTTAGATATTTTCATTTATGATTTTGTGCCTGATAATCCCAAATTTATCTACAAAAATATTCAAAAAATAAAATTTTTCAAAAAGCTTACTAGATCTTTTGTTAAACTCTCTCATAAATATGGCTTGATGAGGGGCATTTTTCTCTCTTGTGCCAAACTATTAGAAAAGAAGACCTTAAGTTTATTAGAAAAATGGCGTTTAACATACACCGATGCAAACTGCGAAAATATCGCTATTTTTATGAGTGAATATGCAAAATCAGAGCATTTTATTATGCCTAAGCAGTATTTTAGCAATGTCGTTTATCTCCCTTTTGAAGATAGAAAGTATCCTTGTATGAATAATTATGATGAGCATTTGAAAAAATATTATGGTGATTATATGAAATTACCTCCTATAAACGAAAGAGTTGCTCCCCATAGTTTCAAATATTATAAAGCAAATTGAAAAGGTGTTTAAAATTTGCGAAAAAATACGCAAAATTAACCCTTATTAACAAATTTTTAGATAAAATTTAGCATTTATTTAAATCAAAAAAAAAGGACCACGATGAACGAGGCGAACAAAAAAGTTCAAAATAATATAGAAGATCTTTTTGAGGAAGAAGAAGATTTTGGAAAGCTTTTGGATGCTTATGATAAATCCAAAGAAGAGGCGATTTTCGAAGGTAAAATAGTCGCCATTAAAAACGATGAAGTCTATGTAGATATAGGCAAAAAATCGGAAGGCTTGTTGGCTCTTGAAGAAATTCAAGATGACAAAGGAAATTTAATTTTTAATGTAGGCGATAGCATTAAGGTCGCTACTATGGGTTCTCGTGGTGGTAGAATTGTTGTTTCTCACAAAAAAGCTTTGAGAAAAGAGAAAGTTGTTGAATTCATTAAAAACTATAATGAAGAAAATGAAAACATTTTTGATGTCAAAATAATAAGCAAAAACAAAGGCGGACTTGTCGCTGTTGATAATGATGGCGTGGAATTTTTCATCCCTAAATCCCAATACGGCTTTAAAGACTCAAATAATCCTATTGGTAAAAATTTTAAAGTCAAAATAATCAAAGTTGATAAAGAAGAGCAAAGCATTGTGGCTTCTAGAAAAAGGGTTTTAGAAGATGAAAGAAAAAAACGCAAAGAAATCATTAGCGAAATTTTAGACAAAAATGAACTCATTGAAGGACTTGTGAAAAAAATCACCACTTATGGTATGTTTGTTGATGTAGGTGGTATAGACGGGCTTGTGCATTATAGTGAAATTTCATATAAGGGTCCTGTAAATCCTAGCTCTCTCTACAAAGAGGGCGATAAAGTGCCGGTTAAGATCATTAAATATGATAAGGACAAAAAACACCTCTCCTTATCGATAAAAGCAGCCTTGCCAGATCCTTGGAGCGAGATAAAAGATAGTTTGGAGGTTGGAGATACGATTAAGGTTGTCGTTTCAAATATCGAGCCTTATGGGGCTTTTGTCGATTTGGGTAATGACATTGAGGGCTTTTTGCATATTAGTGAAATTTCTTGGAATAAAAATATAAAAAATCCAAAAGATTATATTAGCAAAGGTGAAGAAATTGATGTTGAAGTCATAGAAATTAATTCAGATGAAAGAAGATTGAGGGTTTCTCTTAGAAATTTACTTTCAAAACCTTTTGATGAATTTAGTAAAACGCATAAAGTTGGTGATATGACTCAAGGAATTGTTACCTCCATTACCGCTTTTGGTGCTTTTGTAAAAATTGACAATGTTGAAGGGCTTTTACACAATGAGGATGCCTCTTGGGATAGAAACGATAAATGCAAAGAACTTTTTAAAATCGGCGATGAAATTAAAGTAAAAATTATCAAAATTGACGAAGATAATCAAAAAATTTCACTCAGCACGAAAGAATTAAAAAATAGCCCCATTCAAGAATATGCCAAAATTCACAAAGTCGGTGATGTAGTCAAAGGTATAATTCGAGACATAAAAGACTTTGGAATATTTGTGGAGCTTAGCGAAAATGTAGATGCGTTGATTCACAAAGAAGATATTAGTTCGGCTATGCTAGAAACTTTAAAAATTGACGATGAAATAGAAGCAGCTATTGCCTTTATTGATGAAAAGAAAAATAGAATTCGTCTAAGTGTCAAAAATTTATTAAGACTTAAAGAAAGAGAAGTTTTAAATGAAATCAATGGCGATGATAAAATGACTTTAGGCGATATCATCAAAGAACAGCTATCGTAAAAATATGAAAAAATACGCCCTCATAGGCATTTTAAGCGTTTTAACGCTTATTTTGCTTATTGTTATTTTTGTTTTATTGTGGAATTTTAAATCAGATTCTGATTTTTTTCCGCAATTCATAAAAGAAAATAACACCACAAAAGCCGTTTTAGACAAAACTAAAACTTGGCAACAAGAACTTGCAATGTGGCCTGTAAAGGACTTTACTCCAGCAGCGGAACAATTTCGCTTATATTTTGATGCGGATACAAGTGAGCTTAAAGAAAAAAATAAATATTATCAGCTCATTATCAATAAATACGACATTTACTCTATGTTTTGCTTAAGACAAACACTTGATTCTTTTAAGGTTAAATACTTTTTACTAAAATCCATAGAAAGCCCCGAAATTTTCTTAGATACAGACAATCAAAAACTTATAGAAGAAATCATAAATGAACTTAAAAAATATAAAATTAACACTCAAGCAAAGGAGATTTGGTTATGAAAAAAAAAATTATAGTATGCGATGCTATCTTAGATAAAGGTGTGCAACTTTTAAGAGAAGCAGAAGACATAGAGCTAATTGAAGCAGCTAAAGTTCCTAAAGATAAGCTTTTGGCTATGCTAGAAGATGTTGAAGTTGCTATTACAAGAAGCTCAACAGATGTTGATGATGCTTTTCTTAAACACGCCAAAAAGCTTAAAGCTCTCGTTCGAGCTGGTGTTGGGGTTGATAATGTCGATATTCCAAACTGCTCCAAACAAGGCGTTATAGTTATGAATGTCCCAACAGCCAACACCATAGCAGCCGTAGAGCTGACTATGGCACATCTTATCACCTCAGCAAGATCCTTTGTAAATGCACATAATTTCCTTAAAATCGAAAGAAAATGGGAGAGAGAAAAATGGTATGGCATAGAACTTAAGGGCAAAACTTTGGGCATTATAGGCTTTGGTAATATAGGCTCAAGAGTTGCTATTCGCGCTAAGGCTTTTGGTATGAAAATTTTAGCTTATGACCCTTACATTGGTGCTTCCAAAATCACAGATTTAGGTATGAAGCAAGCAAAACATTTAGATGAAATTCTTACCCAAAGTGATTTCATTACAATTCATACTCCAAAAACAAAAAAAACAAATGGTATGATAGGCAGCAAAGAAATCGCAAAAATGAAAGATAAGGTTAGATTAATCAATTGTGCAAGAGGGGGTTTATATACAGAAGATGCGTTATGCGAAGGGCTTAAAAGTGGTAAAATCGCTTGGCTTGGAATTGATGTATTTGACAAAGAGCCAGCCATAAATCACCCTCTTTTGGACTTTGAAAATGTCTCCGTTACCTCTCATCTTGGTGCAAATACCTTAGAAAGTCAAGAAAATATAGCCATAGAGGCGTGTGAACAAGCCTTAAATGCCGCTAGAGGTGTGGCTTATCCAAATGCTTTAAATTTGCCTATTAAAACGGAAGATTTGCCACCTTTTGTTGAGCCTTACATCGAGCTTATATCCAAAATGGCATTTTTAGCCGTGCAAATTGACAAAAGTCCCGTTAAATCCATAAAAATCGAAGCTGAGGGCAATATAAGTGATTATGCAAATTCTATGCTAACTTTTGCAACAGTTGGTACATTAAGTGGAATTTTGGGAGAGAATATTAATTATGTTAATGCTGAATTTGTTGCTAAAGAAAAAGGCATAGAGCTTTCTTGCGAAACCCTACCAAATAGCGGTTATAACAATAAGCTTAGCGTCAAAATAGCAACGGACAATTCAAGCATTACCGTTTCTGGCACGGTTTTTAACGAAAATGAGCAAAGAATAGTGGGCTTAAATGGCTTTAAAACAGATTTTAAGCCAAAGGGCAAAATGCTTATTTTTAAAAATAAAGATATTCCGGGAGTTATTTCAAAAATAAGCTCCACGCTCGCAGCACAAAACATTAATATAGCAGATTTTAGACTGGGACGCGATGGCTTTGGCTATGCTTTAGCTGTTGTTTTGGTCGATGAAGTGATTTCCAAAGAAGTTTTAGATGAGCTTAATAAACTCGAAGTTTGCGTCTTTGTTCAATATGTAGAAATTTAATTTATGTGCGTATAGGACGCAAATGGCACTCATTGACATTATTGAAGCGAGTAAAAAATTTGGCGAAAAGACTATTTTAGACAATGTTAGCTTTAGCGTTAATGAAAATGAGAAAATTGCTATTATAGGTAAAAATGGCGAGGGAAAATCAACCCTACTCAAAACACTTTTAGGCGTTCTCAATTTAGATAGCGGTAGAATTATAAGGCAAAATCATAAAAGCATTGCCCTACTTTCACAAAATGTGAATTTTGATAGCAATTTAAGCGTAAAAGAAGCGATAGAAAAAGCACTTGACGAAATTTATGAAGCCTTAAAAAAATATGAAAAACTGCAAAGCGTTTTAGAAAAAAGTCAAAATTCTACCTTGCTGAGAGAAATAGATGATATTATTAATTTTATAGAAAGTAAAGACGCGTGGAATATAGATCATAAAATATCGCGTTTTCTTAAAGAATTTAAATTAGACAGCTATCAAAATAGAAGCCTCTCAACACTAAGTGGCGGAGAAATACGACGCGTTGGACTTTGCATACTCTTACTGCAAAATCCAGACATCCTACTTCTTGATGAGCCTACAAATCATTTAGATGTTTATATGTGTTCTTTTTTAGAAAATTTATTAAAAAATTCCAAAATGTGCGTCATTTTCATCTCGCACGATCGATACTTTATCGACGAAGTGGCTGAAAAATGCTTAGAGATAGAAAATGGAAAAATACGCATTTTTAGAGGTGGCTATACGCATTATTTAGAGAAAAAAGCCGAACTTTTAGCTTCACTTTCTAAAAGCCACGAAACTCTACTCAAACAGCTTAAAAGCGAAGAAGAGTGGCTAAGAAGAGGGGTAAAGGCGCGTTTAAAACGCAATGAGGGTCGCAAAGAAAGACTTTTTAAAATGCGAGAACTTGCTAAGAAAAATCCAAGTGAAATAAGAAAAATAAGACTTGAAATAGAAAGAGCAAATCTAAATTTCAATCAAACTCAAAGCACAAATCGTAAAAAAATGCTTTTTGAGCTTAAAAATCTTAATTTGAGTTTTGGTGCAAAAAAGCTTTTTTCAAATTTTAGTGCAAGAATTTTACAGGGCGAAAGAATAGGAATAGTAGGACGCAATGGTAGTGGAAAATCAAGTTTTTTAAAACTTCTTTTAGGTGAGATTAAGGCTGATGCGGGAGAGCTTAAAAGGGGAGATTTACAAATAGGCTATTTTGATCAAGCTAGAAATTTAATCGATGAAAATAAAAGCTTGATGGAAATTTTTTGCCCAAATGGAGGCGATAGGGTGGAGGTAAGAGGAAAAAATATACATATCTTTGGCTACCTTAAAAGCTTTTTATTTCCTAAAGAATACTTAGATAAAAGTGTCGCTTTGCTAAGTGGAGGTGAAAAAAATCGCCTCGCTTTAGCCTTACTTTTTACTAAAGAATATGATGTTTTAATACTTGATGAACCTACAAATGACCTTGATATAGCAACAATTAATATTTTGGAAGAATATTTGCAAAATTATGAAGGGGCTATTTTGCTAGTCAGTCACGATCGCTATTTTGTTGATAAAATTTCTACAAAAATTTACGCCTTTGAAAATGAAAGCATTAATGTGCTTCATATACCTTATACGCAGTATTTAGAAAACGAGAAGGAATTAAAAGAATTTGACGAATTTTTAAAACTTAATGAGAAAAATTATGCCGCAAAAGAAAAAACAAACAAAAAACTAAGCTATAAAGAAAATGAAATTCTACAAAAACACCCCGAAAAAATAGAACAATTAGAATATGAAATTAAAGAATTACAAAACGCTCTTTCTAATCCGCAAATTTATGAAAAGCTTGGAATTGATAATCTTTACAAACAGCTTGAAGAGGTTCAAAAAACACTAGAAATTTTAGAAAATGAATACTTTCTTGTTTTGGAAAAAAGCGAAAGGGAAGCTTAAGCTCCCCTCTCTTCTATCAATCCCAACATTCAGCATTTTTAATGCCAAGTTTTGAAGCACTAAAGCTAGGATCAAGTCCTGCTCTTTTTTGTATCGTATAATCATTAAGCACTTTTGAAACAATACCACCTAAAAGTAGTAAGGATATAATATTAGTTGTAGCCATAAAAGCCATCGTTAAATCCGCCAAACTCCAAGCGAGCTTTAAGTCCATTTGTGCGCCAATGAAAATCATCGCCACAGCAGTGATTCTAAATAAATTCATTACAAATTTAGAATCTGTGAGGTATTTAACATTGGCTTGTGCGTAATAATAATTTCCTATCAAAGAAGTAATCGCAAAAAGCACAATGGCAATACTTACAAAATGAATTCCAAAACTACCATAATACTCCCTCATCGCTTCTTGCACTAAAGGCATAGCAGTAAGCAAAGGCTTTCCATCTGCTCCTACATTAAAATATGCCATAGAAAAAAGAACCAAAAAGCCTGAAGCCGTGCAGATAATAAGGTCAATTAATACAGCAAAAGCTTGAATTATCCCTTGTTTGGCAGGGTGATTTGTAAGCGCAGAGGCGGCAGCATTTGGAGCTGAACCCATACCTGCTTCATTTGAAAAAAGTCCTCTTTTAATCCCTATAACCAAAGCTGAACCTGCAAAACCACCAAAAATCGCCTTAAAATCAAAGGCACTTTCAAAAATAAGGCTCAAAACGGAAGGAATTTTCTCCAAGTTCATAAACACAGCAATTAAAGAAAGTCCTATATAAGCTAAAGCCATAAAAGGCACGATGACTGAACTTACCTTGCCTATTTTAGTGTGATGAGAAAAAAACATCCAAAGACCAAATAAAGCTAAAACTGTCCCTATAATAACGGGCCAAGAGCTTTGTGCAAAAGTTTGAGTGGCGTTTGGATTAAACATATTATAATAAATTTCAAAAGAAGAAGTCATCGTTTGACTTTGAAGACCATTAAAGCCGTAAGCATAAGTGATGATTAAAATAATGGCAAAAAACGCTCCAAGCCATTTAAGTCCTAATGCTTTTTTTATGTAATAAGCAGGACCACCCTTATAGCCTCCTCTTGAATCTTTTGATTTATAAACCTGTGCCAAAGTGCTTTCCGCAAAAGCTGAAGCTCCTCCAAAAAACGCCATAGCCCACATCCAAAATATAGCCCCAGCCCCACCTAAGGTTAGTGCAGTCGCTATACCTGCGATATTTCCTATGCCTACTCTTGAAGCCGTTGAAATCATTAGAGCTTGAAAGGGTGAGATGTGTTCTTTAGTGTGTTCGTCATTTTTTTCCGTTAAAATGCTAAAAACTGAGCCCAGCATTCTAAACTGCACGAAGCCTGTCAAAAAGCTATAATAAATCCCACATACTATCAAAATGACAACCATCATTGTGTCAGTATAAGGGATAATATGCGTTGTTGCGCTTGATAAAAAATCAAGCAAAGGCTTTAAAATATCCATTAAAACTCCTTTAATAAAGATAAAATTAATTTTAACATTAAGATTTAAAAAAATGGCTTATTTTCCAAATTTAAATAATTCGCTGTGTCAATTTGAAACTATTTGAAAATGTGAAAATTCTGCCTCAAAGCCTCATAAGCAATAATTCCAACACTTGTAGCCAAATTTAAACTTCTACCATAAGGCTTCATCGGTATGGTTATTTGATGTGCCTCATTAAGATTCATCAACTCATTTGGCAGCCCAAAACTCTCACTTCCAAAAAATAAAAAATCCCCAGCCCTAAATTTCATACTAAAATAAGGCTTTTTGCTTTTAGTTGTCGCAAAGAAAAAACGCTCTTTACATTGCAAATTTGATCCCAAAAATTCCTCCAAACTCTCCCAAATTATAGGTTCAAGCTTGTCCCAATAATCAAGCCCCGCTCTTTTCACTGCCTTCTCACTCAAATCAAAAACGCAAGGTTTAATAATGTGAAGCTTAAAGCCTGCATTAAAGCACATTCTGCCTATACTGCCAGTATTTTGCGGAATTCTAGGATGAACTAGGACGATATGAAACATTAAACAAGCACTCTTTTAATATTAGCGTTAAGCTTCACTAAAATTTCATAGTTTATAGTATGAAAAAAATCAGCCCATAAATTCGCATCATCAAGCACACAAATTTCCTCTCCACTATCTTCACAAGAAAAGCTATCCATAGACATTTTGCCCAACATTTCCTTGCCATTAGCAAGCTTTAATTGCCCTTTGCCATCGTAACGAAAAAGCCCATCCGCATAGCCCAAATCATAAGTAGCTATTTGAAGTGGCTCGTTTGCCACATAAGCTCCACCATAACCCACACTTTGCCCTTTTTCAAGCACTCTTGAGCTTAATTTGTGTGCGTAAAGTCTTAAAACTTTTTTAAGTCCCTTATCTCCGTAACCAAATTGCACAAGTCCCACTCTACACATTTCATCTTGTGGCATTTTTCCTCTAAAAAGTGCGGAGGAATTGAAAGAGTGAAAAATTAAAGTTTCTTGCGTAAAATTTTTAATGATTTTTTTAGCTTTTTGAAAATTGTATTTTTGTGTAAAATAGCTAGCATCAAGCTCGTCAGCCGACATAAAGTGCGTAAAAGCGCCCTCTAAATTCAAATGGCAAAGCTCTTTTAAAAATTTTTCCAAGCCATTTACATCTATACCATTTCTATGCATATTTGTGTCTATTTTAAGGTGAATGCGTGTATTTTTTTTAAATTTTGCAAAACTAGAAGGCTCATTTAAAGCATAAATAAAATTAAGATTTTCATTTCCTGTGGGTCTGTGTGAAAGAATTAGTATATTATCAAAATATTTTTCTAGTAAATATGCTTCATTTTCATCTTTTACAGCTACAAAATTCACCCCACAAGCTTTAGCCACAGGGGCTAAGAGACAAATTCCATGCCCATAGGCATTATCCTTAAAAACACAAATAAGTTTATCATAGCCACCAGCTCTAGTAGCTATGTAGGAGAGATTATGTTTGTAAGCATTTGAATCTAATGTGATTAAAGACATTATTGTTCTGCTAAAATTTTCATTTTACCTTTTTTATCAAGCTTAACATAAAGAATTTTATTGCCCTTAAATTGATAATTTTTTGTATAATAATCCTCGTAAAAAGAAATTCTATACATTTTTTCATCTTTCAAATTTGGATAAGGACTAATATCAATATTAGAAAATTTAATGATCTTATGCTCTTTTCTTGCAAAAATAATCTTTTTCATTGAAGCAAATTGTGAAAAACTACTTTTATCAAAACGCTTAAAATCTTTTTCATCATAAAAAGCTAAGTATGTATTGACATCACTCACTGTCCAAGCATATTTCCAAGCAAATAAATCAGCCATTAATGAGGCAATTTCTTCTTTTTTAGCTCTAACACTATCTTTTTCCTCTGTCAAAACATAGACTTTTTTACCTGCCACAACCTTAGCAAAGTCTTCTAATTTATCATTAAATAAAGCAATGCAACCTCTTGTTTTAAACTCATCTAATCTCGTCCCATCAAGAGGATAGCCGTGTATCCAAATGCCTCCTCCCGTTTTATCTTGCACTTTGTCAAGTAGATTAGGATAACTTGTAGCAAAGGCAAAAGGTCCATAATATTGATCTCCGGGGCTAAATTTCATCCCAAGCTCGTAAAAGCCCACAGGAGTCTTTAAATCGCCTTCTTTTTCCTTATCGCCCATAAGTCCAGTAATTACTTCCTTTTGCTCAAATTCCTTTTTAATCTTACCATTTGTGTAGGAAAAAACTTTTAAGATTTTATCATTTTTGTTTGTTTTAACTATCATAACATCTTGAGTATAGTAGCCAAGACTTAAATTTTTATCTCCCAATTCTTCAAGCCAAAAGTCCTTATTTCCAAGCTCTCTTTCTATCGCAGCGCCTACGGCATCCAAACCATTATTTAAATATATCTTTACCAAATCAGAAGCACTCAAGCTTGATAAAAAAGCCATAAAAACTAGCAAAAATCTCAAAATATTTCCTTAAAAATTAAATTTCAAAAGTGGAATTATAATATTTTTTTCTTAAAAAATATTAATGATTTACGACATTATAAAGCTTTTTTGCTATACTCGACACTTAAAAAACATTACATTTGGAGATGACAATGCTAAGCAAAAAAATTTTTATTTTAAGTCTTCTTGGCTTAAGCTTAAGTGCCACAGAAATCGAAATTAGCAATGCTTACATTAAACAGACTCCACCAAATTCTAAAAATACAGCCATTTTTCTTACCCTTACCAACAAAGGCGCGAAAGAAATCGCTCTCATAAATGCACAAAGTGATTTAAGTGATAAAATAGAGCTTCACACACACATCCACAAAGATAAAAAAATGTCTATGATACAAATTCCTAAAATTACAATTGAACCTAATTCTACTACCGAATTAAAACCGGGCTCTTATCATATAATGCTTTTTGATTTAAAAAATCCCATAAATGCCGATACTAAAGCAAATTTAACGCTTTATTTTGATAATAATACTAGCTTAAAAGTCGAGCAAATTCCATCTAAAAAGCTCTAAATTTTGAAAAAATTTTTTTTTATTTTTAGTCTTGCGTTTATTTTGCTAGGATCTTATCTTTACCTTAAATTTGATTTTGATAAAAATAAAAATTTCACAAATGCTATTACACCTTTGACTTGCGATTTAAATATTGAAGATTGTATTTTTGATTTTAATAATAAAAAAATTTGTATTTTTTTAAATCCAAAACCTCTACAAGCTATGCAAGAGCTTCATTTAAAGATAGAAAATTTAGATTTTTATGAAAATTTAAGCCTTAAAATTTATGGTTTAAATATGTTTATGGGAGAAATAAAACCGCGTCTTATTTACAAAAATTCACACTACGAAGCCAAAATTCTTTTAAGTGCTTGCACGCTTGACACTATGCGTTATAGAGCGCAATTTTTTAAAGACGATAAGCCTTTGGGCTTTCATTTTGATTTTGAGTTAAGACGATGAAAAAAATTATTTTTATTTTAGTTTTTTGCTTTATTTTGGGCTTTGGTTATTTTTTTTATCCTAGTCAAAATTATGATTTTTCCTTACGCTCAAGCTTCTCACATCACACAAGCTTGAAAGATTTTAGAGGTGAAAAATTGATTATATATTTTGGCTATACTTTTTGTCCGGACATTTGTCCGGGCACACTTTCTTTACTTGCTTTAGCTTTAGATAAAATGAAAAATAAACCTCATCTTCTTTTTATCAGTCTTGATATTAAAAGAGACAAAGATCCTGCCAAACTTGAAGAGTGGCTTAAATATTTTTACCCAAATTCCACCGCTCTCATCACTAAAGATGAAAAAAGTTTAAAAAAACTAACAAAAAACTATGGAGTTTTGTATGAAGAGATTGACCTTAAAGACTCTTTTATGCAATATTCCATAGCTCACAGTAACGAGCTTTACCTATTTGATGAAAAGGGACATTTTAAAGGTTCTATAAATGATCTAAGTCAAAAGGAACTTTTAAAAGCTTTAAATGAATTTTTAGAAGATAAAAAATGAAATTTGAGTGAGCTAAGGCTGAAAATTCAGCCTTATAATTATTTTTTCTTTTTTCCAGCTTTAGCAGCAACTGCTTCTTTAAGATTTTTACCTACCTTAAATTTAGCAACTCTAGTCGCAGGAACTTTAATTGTCTTACCTGTGCTTGGTACTCTAGCCTCTCTAGCAGCTCTTTCAGTGGTTGAAAATGTTCCAAAACCAATAAAACTAATGCTATCGCCCTTAGCTAAAACTTCAGTGATGGTAGAGATTACCGCATCTGTCGCAGCACCTGCATCTTTTTTTGTAAGCCCAGCATTTTGAGCAACCTGTGAAATGAAATCTGCCTTAGTCATTTAAGACTCCTTTTAAATTG